>JAJYWM010000437.1:789-10501 GCA_021791455.1 bacterium
GTGGTCAGAGCGGCGGTCGGTGCTGCGACGCAGCAGGCCATAGTTGGTGAACCAGGAGTTGGTGCGCTCCACGGGCCAGCGTTCGCCCATGGGAAGTAGCTTCCTGGCGCGAGCCTGGCCGCGCTTGCGCCTCCGCGCTATGACCACATCGGTGAGGCCGTGCCCAGCACCCCCCATCCCCCCCCGCACCACCTCGTTGTCGTAGCCGCGCGAACCCCAGAGGGCATCCGCTTCCGGCTACAGCGAGAGCCCCGGCTGTGGCTAATCGTGCTCGATGAGATTGACCGAGTTAAAGACTCGGACCCCGGTGCACTGTCGCTTCTAGCGGATACCCTGAAGACGTTGGCGGACCACCAAGTGGACTCGACCATCATGATCGTTGGGGTTGCCGCATCCATAGAGGAACTGGTGGGCGGGCACGAGTCGGCGGCGCGGTCCCTAGTCCAAGTCTCAATGCCGCGAATGGACCCCGAAGAGCTTCGGGACATCCTGGATAAGCGCCTTCCTCTCGCTCGCCTGACAATTGAGTCCCAGGCGTCCGAATTGCTGGTGCGAATGGCAGAGGGGCTGCCCCACTTCGTTCACCTCTTAGCTCTCTACGCCGGGACCCGGGCCATTGAAGACGATAGAAGCGAAATCACCCGCGCGGACGTGGATGCCGCTATTGCGGTGGCGACTTCGAGTCATACGATGATGAGCGACTATCAGCGGGCCGTGCGGAGCAACCAGCGGACGACCTTATTTGCCGAGGTCTTGCTGGCGTGCGCGTTTGCCCCCAAGGACTATGACGGGTGGTTCAAAGCGGGCGACGTGACGGCTCCGTTCACCGTAATCGTTGGCCGGAAGGCGTCAATCCAGACCTTCGCCTGGCACCTTAGAGAGCTCACCGTAGTGCAGCGAAACTCTGTGCTGGTCGCCTATGGCGAGCCGCATCGGGTTAGGTACCGGTTCCGGGACCCGCTTCTGCAGCCATTCATAAAGCTCCGAGCGCGCGCATCGAATGTGGTCGGCAGACAGACTATGGACGCGTTGGAGAGAGAGTTCCCGCCGACTGGTGTTCCGGAGTCCGACTGGCCCACCGACTTGCTGCCGCTCGTCTAGCGATCTCCGACCGCTCCTCAGCCGTGAGCTTCGCGGCTCTGGCCTTCCCGCCCTTCTGGCCCCCTAGCCTCCCCAGCTCGACGGCGGCGGGGTTCTTGCCCTCGTAGGGGTCGCGGTCCTCGTCTGTGGCCTCGTCCACCAAGGTGGCGGCGAGCCGGTTCAGGTCGGCTGGCTTCCTTGAGCGCGTAGGTATGGACCCGGCCTAGCACAGACTTCCGGCCGGTCCGATTCAAACTGACCCACTACCCAGTAGCGTCCGAGCTTGACAAAGAAGGGGCTCACCCCTTAGACATAGCTCTTCCCCTTGGGGACTGGGCCTGGAGAGTGTTGGGAGGACTGACTTTGGATTCGACTTTGGGTGTGGCCCGCGCAACCGACACCGGCGGCGAGCATTGGTTGCCCACCGACTCGTGGAACTTCACCTCATTCGTCCTCGGAATGGTCCTTGAGGCGTACATCTTTGGAATGGCGGCTATCGCCACCGGTTGGGTCGCCATGCCGACCACCTTGCGGTCGCTGCTCCTCTCATGGGCGCCCCTCTGGCTGATCATCGGAATCGCAGTGGCGGGGCCGCTATCGGACCGGGTAGGAAGGAAGACCACCTTCTACATCACCATGACCCTCTATGGGATCGGTGCGATCGGGCTGGTGTTCAGCTTCACATACTGGCTGATCCTGATCTTCCTGGCCCTGATGCTGTTCGCCGCCGGCGGCGAGATGAACACGATCATGACGGCGTCTCACGAAGTCATGCCCGCCCGACATCGGAGCAAGACCATGATGCTGGAGATCAACGGCATCAACCTGGGGAGCCTGATCTTGGCAGCGGTGTCGCTGCTCAGCGCTTACAAGGGTGTGGCCTTCGAAAGAGGCATGATCGCCGCCACCTTCATCGTGGTCTTGGCCGTACTGTTCTTTGCCAGAACCAGAACTCCCGAGTCGATCAGATGGCTGCGCTCCAAGGGTATGGATCAGCGCGCCGAGACCGAAATAGCCCGCTTCTACGGCGTGGAGGAGTACCGCGCCCGTGACGCGGCGGCCGCGGAGGAAACGGCTGCCGCGCAGGCGAAGGGGGCCGTCCGCACGGTGTCCATAGGCCTGCGCCTGGTGGTGATCAGCTGCCTCGCGTTCGCCGGCACCACCGGATTCGGTCTGCTGACGTACGTGCTGGGACCGGCTCACTTCCCGAAGTTGACCGCCGCCATCCTGCTGGTGGCCAGCATCACCGGCTTTGTGTCCGGCTTCTATGCCCTTTGGGCAGAACGCTGGAGCCGCAAGAAGATGCTCTTGGTGGGATACTGCGGCACCTTCCTCGCGACCCTGATCATTGCCCTTACCACCAGCGCTTGGGCCGCCTCGGCGGCGCTGTTCTTCTTCCTCCTCGTCGTCCTCAACGTCTTCAGCAATGTCAGCTACCTGAGTCAGGACACGCTGAAGGGGGAAGTGTGGCCGACGGGCAGACGCGGAACCTACACGGCGGTGGTCCGGTTTGTGGGCATCGGCCTGTACATCCCCACGATCTATCTGACGCAGAGCTACAGCCTCAACACCTTCGTGATCTTCAGCCTTGGGGTCTGGGCGGTGGGCGCCCTTGCTTCGATAGTCTGGGCAGTGCGGGGAGTGGAGACTGGTGCCGGAGTCAGCCTTGACGTAGCCTCCGGCACGGTGGGGGCGGCCTGAGCCAGCAGAACCGAGCCAGGACCGCGCCCAAGATCGGCTGGCTCGGCGCCTTGCCGCCAGTTGGGCAAAGGCGCCGAGCGGGCCCCGATGTCGATGGGTGACCCTGTCCGGATACGATTTGGGTGCGACTGTGAACGAGGCTCGTCCCGCATCGGGCCTTCGTGACGATTGGTGGCATGGAGGAAGTCCGAGTGCGTCTTTACATGGCCGGCCCGCTGTTCACCCCATACGAGAGGGCATTCATCGCGCAGAATGCGAAAACGCTCCGCGAGCTCGGCTTCGATTGCTTCGTGCCCCACGAGCAGGAGGTGGTCAC
Source organism: bacterium (assembly GCA_021791455.1). The sequence goes on from JAJYWM010000437.1 coordinate 3,887, forward strand.
TCCCGACGAACGCCAGGGGGCATCACCCGGCGCCGAGGGTCGCTATCAACAGCAGGAGATGGCTGATCTCATCTTTGCCAAGGACAACACCGGGCTGATTGGCGCGGACGCGGTGGTGGCGCTGTTGGACGGGCCCACCATCGACGACGGCACCGCCTGCGAGATCGGCCTTTTCTACGGCCTCATGCGCCACGATCCCAGCAAGCTCGGGATTGTCGGAATCCTCACCGATACCAGGGCCAGCGTGGGATTCGAGGGGCGCGGTCTGAACCTCTACGTGCTGGGATGCATCCAGCGAGCGGGCGCCGTGTTCGACTCGGTTGAGAGTTGCATCCCGACCCTGCAGAGATGGCGATCCCAACTGGAGGTGTCCGCAGGCGCGTCCGACCAGGAGCAGCCAGGTTGAGCACGTCTCGCCCGCGACGTTCGGTGCTGGTGGACTGCGACACAGGGATCGACGATGCTCTGGCGATCCTGCTTCTCGCCAATGACCCTGCCTGCGAGATAGTGGGAGTGGGCACCGTCGACGGCAACGTGGGTCCGGAACTGGGGGCTGCGAACTCCCTGCGGGTGCTGGAGGTGGCGGGTCTCGGAGCCGTACCGGTCGCGGTGGGAGCTGCCGCGCCGCTGCTGCAGGTCAGCAACCACGCCGAGTTCTTCCATGGCAAGGATGGTCTGGGTGACGCCAACCTGGCCGCACCCACGGGCCACTGGAGCGCCGAGTCGGCGGTGGAGCAGATGCTGAGGGTGGCGCGGTCGCGGCCGGGACAGATAAGTCTGCTCGCCATCGGGCCGCTCACCAATGTCGCCCTGGCCCTTGGGGTCGAGCCACGGCTGCCGTCTCTCATTTCCGACCTCGTCGTGATGGGAGGTGCCGTTGGCTCGCCCGGGAACGAGAGCCCGTGGGCGGAGTTCAACGTGGCGCACGATCCCGAGGCAGCGGAGATCGTCCTGCGGGCACCGTGGCGGGAATTGGTGCTGGTGGGGCTGAATGCCACAAGCCAGGCGATGCTGGCACCTCGGGATGTCTCTCGCCTGGCGGGGTCGGGATCCGCTGCCGCCAACTTTGCCACGCGCATTCTGGAGCGGCAGATGGCTGCCTACGGCCGCTTCGAACTCTGCGACCCCCTGGCCGCCGGCCTGCTGCTGGATCCCTCTCTGGCCACGTACCAGTCGCTGCCGGTGCATGTTGACCTGGACGGGGCCAGCACTCGGGGCGCGACGCTCGCGGACCGGAGGAGCAGTGTGGTCGAGCTGCCCCCTGAACCCCGCCCCGAGGTGCTGGTCGCAGACAAGGTCGACCACGCACGTTTTCTGGCGAGGTTCCTGGATCTTCTGGAGGGGGCCGGGTGAAGTTGGGATCCCCGCCTAGAGGAGGGGGCCACCAGCATGCCTGACGTGGTGGTGGTGGGCTCTCTGACCATGGACCTCAACGCCTTCTGCGAGCGGATGCCGAAGGCGGGAGAGACCCTGCTCGGCGAGCAGTTCTCCATGGTGCCCGGGGGCAAGGGCAACAACCAGGCCATCGCCAGCGCACGACAGGGGGCGAGAACGGCAATGGTGGGCAGGGTTGGACGGGACTCCTTCGGCGACCGGGTCTTGGAGCAATTGGCGTCCGACTCGGTCGAGTTCCTCAAGGTGGTGCGGGATCCGGTGCTGCCGACCGGGATCGCCCACATCAGGGTGGACCGGCAGGGCCAGAACAGCATCGTCATGGTGCCGCTTGCCAATGGCTCTATGGACGAGGACGCAGTTCTGGCGGCGGAGGAGACGATAGGGGGTTCGGGACTGCTTCTAACTCAACTAGAGATTCCCGTGGCCGCCACCCGAGTCGCCCTGGAGGTCGCGCGTCGGCGGGGCGTGACCACTGTCTTGAACCCCGCCCCGGCCGCCAGGCTCGATTCAGAGCTCCTCGCTCTGGTGGACTTTCTGGTCCCTAACGAATTCGAGGCGGAAATCCTGACTGGGCAGGAGGCTGGTTCACCGGAAGGAGCGCTGAAGGCTGCTCGCATCCTTGTGGACCTGGGCTGCCGAGCGGTGGTGGTGACCCTGGGCGAGAGGGGCGCTCTGTACGCCGATCGGAATCTCGTCTTGAGAATCTCGGCATTGAAGGTCGAGGCGATTGACACCGTGGCCGCGGGAGACGCATTTTGCGGCGGCCTCGCGGCCGGTCTTGCCGCCGGTGCCCCGCTGGAGCAGGCCCTGGCCAGGGCCACGGCGGCCGGAGCTCTGGCCACCACGGTGACCGGTGCGACCAGCTCACTTCCGACCAACAAGGCGACGATGGAACTGCTGGAGAGCAGCGGGGGGCCGAGCTTCGAGCGCGGGTGACAGGCGTGCTGCAGGGCCACCTGTACCGCTCCAGGCAGGCCCGCCTGGAGTGGGCACCGATTGAGGGCGGGCCCAGAGGGTGCCGGATGGGAATGGTCCTCAGCCCTCACTTCGGGAGTGCCATGCCGTGGGGCTGGTCGGATTGACGCCGGGGTGCGCTCATGGAGTGGATGGGCCATGGATGGCGGGACTCATGTTGGGGCGGTATTCAGATCACGGGCCACTTCGAATCCGCCTGGCACGCGTCAACCCATGAGGCGCTGAGCGTCTATCCCCTGGCGGGACGGGAGGGCCACCAGAAGGTGTCCCCGAGCTTCACCACGAGGGCCGGGACCAGCAGCGAGCGCACCAGCAGGGTGTCCAGCAGGACTCCGAATGCGACCAGGAATCCGAGTTCGGTCAGTGCCACCAGAGGCAGGATCCCGAGGACCGTGAAGGTCCCGGCGAGGACCAGTCCCGCCGATGTGATGACCCCTCCGGTCGCCGCCAGCGCCCGCAGCATTCCGGGGCCTGTCGGGCCAGCCGTCGCCTCCTGCCTCGCCCTGGCGCTGAGAAAGACGTTGTAGTCGATCCCCAGCGCGACCAGGAACACAAACCCCAGCAGGATGACCGAGGAGTCGACGCCTGCGAAGTGGAAAAGATAGCGGTAGGCAAGGATCGCAACTCCCAGCGAGGCCAGGAATGACACCACCACCGAAGCCACCAGGATGAGGGGGGCCAGGATCGCTCGCAACAGGATTGCCAGCATCAGGAAGACGATCAGCAAGACGATCGGGATCACGACCATGCGATCTCGGGCTGCGGCCTGGTCGAGGTCGATCTGGGTTGCGGTGACGCCACCCACCAACACGGTCGCGCCCACGTGTCGCTCCTCGCGGTACCTGAGGTTCTTCACCGCCGTCTCTGCTCTGGATCCGGTCGGAGGCGATGTCAGGGTCGCCTGGAAGATGGCTATCCCGCCGCTCGTCACCGGGTCCCCGACGGCCCCAATGCCCGGTGTGTGGGCCGCGATAGAGGCGGCCGCAGGGGCTTTGGCGGGATCTCTCACCACGACGACCGCGGGTCCGCTGAGCCCGGCGGGAAAGGACTCATCGATGAGCCGCTGGGCCGCCACCGAGCCCGGATGGCCAGTGAAGCTGTCGGACTGGGGCAGGCTACCGGGGTAGGCGAGGGTCCCGATCGCCAGGACAACAAGCAGGGCCAGCGCCCCGCCCAGGATCTGTCCCGGGTGGCGGCCCACTCGACGGGCCACCCCGGACCAGCTCAGCCGGTGAGCGGTCGGCGTCTCCCCCAACCTGGGCACGAGCGGCCAGAATGCGGGCCTGCCGATGATCACGAGGAGGGCTGGCAGGAGGGTCAACGCGGAGATCAGGACCGCGGCTATGCCCACCGCTCCGACCGGTCCCAGGGCTCTGATGTCGTTCTCCTGGGCCACGAGGAGCACCAGCAGGCTCAAAATCACGGTTACGGCAGAGGTCACCAGGGTTGGGGCCACCTTCGCCAGGGCTGTCCTCATCGCCCCGGCAACGCTCTCCTGGGCTCGCAGCTCCTCGCGGTAGCGGGCGATGAGGAGGAGGGAATAGTCGGTGCCGGCCCCGAACATCAGGACCGTGAGGATGCCTATCGTCATCCCGTTGACCACAAATCCGGATCGCGCCAGCAGGTAAACCGCCGCTTCGCCGATCACGCTCGCCAGCCCCACCCCCAGCAGCGGCAGCACCCACATCACGACGCTGCGATAGGTGAGGAGGAGCAGCACGGTCACGATGGCGATGGTGGCCAGCAGCAATGTGCCATCGATGCCGTTGAAGGAATTGGCGGTGTCCGCGAGCGTGGCGGCCGGACCTCCAACCCCCGCCTGCACGCCCGGCGGAAGGTGGCTCAGGTCCTTCTCGATCTTGGCCACGTCTGAGGCCACGGACACGGCACTCGTCCCCGGGGCGAGGGTTACGGGTAGGAGCAGGCCGGTGCGGCCCTTGGAGAGCTCCACCTGGCCAACGGTTCTGACGCCAGGCAGGTTCAGAGCCTGCACCTGGGCCCTGACCGCGCCGGCAGCCCGGAGGTCCCGGGCCGTGAGCCCGGTGGAGCGGTGCAGCACGATCAGAGCCGGCAGGCCGTCCAGCTTCGGGAAGTGCGACTCATATTCCGCAACCAGGGTCGATGCCGCTCTGGACGGCACGAAGCTGGACTGGCTGTTCTGCTCGACTCCTGTGAGGCGGCCGGAGAGTGGCGCCAGGGCACCCACGACCACCAGCCAGACCACGACCACGAGCCACCTGGACCAGCGCCCGGTCGGTATGGCGGCCAACCGCGCCCAGATGTCCATCCCAGAGCCTCCCCGCATTTTCGCTCATCTGCAGGCGGTAACCTGCACGGCATGGGCCGTCAGGTTGATTATACAGTGTGTATAGGGTATATCATGATGTATCGCTACGCATGGCGACGACCTTGAGCGGGGATGAGCCCACCGCGGAGCAGGTGCCGAGCTGGGCTGAATTGCTTGACGAACACCGGAGCAGGACCAGGGCCCACATCGCCGAGGTGGGGATGGCCCTGATCGCCGAACGGGGCATGTCGGGGGTTTCGATGTCGCTGCTCGCGCAACGCGCCGGCATCTCCAGGGCCACCTTGTACCACTACTTCCGCGATCTGGAGCAGGTGATGCTGGGCTGGTTGGAGCTTCAGGTGGCCAGCTTCGCCAAGGAGCTGACGACCAGGGCCAGCGCCATCCCTGACCCCACCCTGCGCCTTCGAGAAATCATCTCGACCCTGGTCACGTACTTCTCAAGCCTCGAGCATCGCATGGGGATAGAGAACATGGGGGGGGAGGCGCTGTCGCCCAAGGCGGCCCGGGCCGTGGCGGCGCAGGTGCTGCCGATCACGCATCTAATCGCCTCCGCCATCCAGGAGGGTCAGGGCGCAGGCTCATTCCGGGGAGATGCGGATCCTCTGATCCACGCCGACCTCATCCTGGGCCTGATGGGAGCGATCCGCCCCCATCTGGTGTCCGGCCGCTACAACAGTGCGGAGGCGTCTCGGGCGATTGCCGAACTGGTTCTGGGTGGGGTGAGGAACCCGAATGAGGAGCCATAGCCCGTAACCATCGGTTCACCGCCGGGGTCACGCGCACGCGACGCCGAACGTGGGAATCTCAATCCTCAGCGCGATCGCGACCGGGCTTACCAGCCCCGCTTGGCGCGCCGAGCGACGGACTTCCAGCGCCCACTGTGACCCCTCGGTACTCTCGCCGTCCGCACGACTCGTTCCAACGTCTGTTGGCGGATCTACGTCAGTGGGGCGTCGGAGCTTGCCGTCCAACTCCAAGTATCGTTCACACTCACGAGCCATCAGGAGCTGACGCGCTTACGCTCGGATTCGTCGCGGACGAGTGCCCTCGGTGCCAGGCTCGCGCTGGCCGGGGTCAGACACGTACCACCTCCAAGCCGGGGATGACCTCAAATTCGTTGTCCTGGGTTACGAAGGGGATCCGCTGGACGATCGCGGTGGCTGCGAGAAGCGCGTCGAGAGCCGGAATCCAGCGGCCACTGGCGCGCTGGGACGCGACGATCTGGGCGAACTGGCGCGCGACCACAGCACCTATCGGCAAGCGGTCCCAGGTCGCCTCGCCCTCCGAAAGGGTTGCCACCCGCGCCGGCCGAGCATCATCACCGGCCATGAGTACGCAGACCGTCAGTTCCGCCACTGTCACCACCGATACATCCGTCTCAGTGACTCCCGTCATTTCGCCGAGAGGGCGTCCGGACTCCGTGGCGACGAACAACGATGTGTCGAGCAGGGTCGTCCTCGGTCTTCGGTAGAGTCAGCCGTCGGGCCCCGCACATCGTCGAGCAGGCCACGGTCCGCAGCGTGGCGCGCGGTTTCCGCGAGGGCCGTGGCGGCTGGCACACGCCGTCGGCGGTGGTGGAGCACGATCTCAGCCACCGGGTGCCCGTTGACCGTCACCGTTAGCCGCCTTCAATCTGCCCAAGCACCTCGCCGATCGTGTTACTCAGGTCACGGACGGATATCGAGTTACCCAAGGGAACACCGTAGCAAGTATGGCTACGCTCGGCAGCTGGTTGAGCTTCGATGCCAGGAGGACCGTCTCCGGTCCGCGGCCCGCGTGGCAAGGGCCGGTTCCGACCCAATTTGCTAGTTTGGGGAGGGTGATCGCCCGAGCGGGCGCTTGATGAGCGGTCCTACATCCGACCACCGCTTGCAAAGTAGACTTGGCGCTGCAGGCTAACTCGTGGGCCCGATTCCGGCAACGAGCGCTCATTCTCC
>JAJYWM010000388.1 GCA_021791455.1 bacterium
TGCGGGGACTGGTTATACCTGGAGGTGAGAGCACGACCATGGGCCGACTGCTCAATGCGTCAGACCTGCTGCGGCCTCTGCGCCTGGCCATCGACTCCGGCCTCGCCTGTCTCACGACCTGCGCGGGGACGATCCTGGCTGCCAGGCGGATCTTGGATGGGGTCCCGGACCAGGTGAAACTGGATGTGCTGGATATCACGGTGAGGCGCAATGCGTTCGGGCGCCAGCTGGAGTCATCCGAGGCGCTGCTGGACATCCCGGCCGTCGCCGGGGGGCCCGTAGCGGTCGCCTTCATCAGGGCCCCGTCCATCGAGGAGACCGGGCCCGGGGTCGAGATCCTCGCGTCTTACCAGGGCAGCCCCGCAGCAGTCCGCCAGGGCCGGCACGTAGCCCTCACCTTCCATCCCGAGCTGACCGGTGAGTCCCGGCTGCACCGGCTCTTTCTCCAGGGGTTGTAGTCGAACTGGGGGAGATGCGAGCGCCGGGAGGGGAGCAAACTAAGGACATGCACGTTCGCACCGCCAGCTATCGCGACCTGAGCCAGGTGGACTCCCTGTATCGGACCACGATGGTGGTGGAGGAAGAGATGCACCAGCGCCTGGCGGCGGCTGGCCCCCAGAGTCCGGTCCCGGGCGCGGCCCTGGCACGGGCATGGTCGATCCTGACCAAGAGCCTGTCCGCCCTGATGCCGCTCGCGGACGTCGGAGACCAGCTGTATGTGGCGGAGGAGGAAGGTCGCATCGTCGGATTCGTTCAGGCGGAAGCCGCGCCGGGCGGGCGAGCCTGGCAGATTCTCAATCTCTGCCTCGACCCAAGTGCCGACGGCCACTTCGCGGGAGTGCCGCTCCTGCAGCACCTGTTCAACGAGGGCCTTGCCCGCGGAGTCACCCGCTTCCTGGTACGAATCCCAGAGGGGCACGCGCTGGCCAGCCTTCTGCGTGAACAGGGCTTCCAGCCCTACGCGAGCGAGCAGATCAGCTTTCGAGAGCTGCCCCGGCCACCCAAGCTGAGTGCGGAGCCGTGGCGGCCCGCCCATCGGGAGGACCTCATGGGGGTGTACCTCCTCTACCTCAGGACGGCGCCGCACGCGGTGGCGGCCGTGGAGGCGCCATCCCTGAAGCAGTGGAGGTCAACATTCCAGCTTGGCTGGCTCAGTCGCTTGGACGCCCGCTCGGGGGACTCTCGGCATTACGTGATCGAGCAAGAATCGAAAGTGGTCGCCTGGGCAGGTATCCGGGACGCGTCCTCCGCCAGGCCCACCCAGATGAGCCTCATGCTGGATCCCCAAAATCGCGAATTGGCCGTGGAGGCCATGCACAGCCTCTTGGGCCAGATTCCCGCCGGGCCCACCATCTGCCTGTTGCGCCACTATGACGGGGAACTGGCACGGGCGGTGGCGGCCCGTGGCTTCGAACCGGTTGCCACCCAGCTCCTCATGTCCAAGGACCTCCCCCTGAAGTTACGGGCAAGGCGACCGGCGGAACAGAAGCAGCGGGCCCTGGCCGGTGTCCTGCCGGTCGCCCAGACCTCCCAACCTCCGCACCTGCTCCCCTGACATGATGCCTCTTGTTTTCGGTCGGCTCTGCGGTATATTGCGAACTGTGACAGGGATCTGGCCGCAGGTTGTCCGTGAACCCTCGGCGCTGCCCAGAAACGGAGACTATGGGGGGTAGGACAGCCCGCCTCGAGATTTTCTCGGGCCGTACGCTGCCAGCAACGCCGGAGGCACGAGCCTGACTAACCTTCACTTCGACTTCGGCCCCTCATTTGAGGATGAGCTGGAGCTGCTGGTGGGGACCCTTCCTCCGGCCCTGAGAGATGCCGTGCATTCCCTTCCAGTCGAGCTCGGAGATCTTCTGGAGATAGTCCTGGACCTGGGTCGCGAGCCCGAGGCGAGGTTCGAGGGTCGAGAGGTGATGCTCGGGCGGGATGTCGTCTCGATGGGTGACATCGAATACGTCTCGGCGCGGATCGGTCAGTTCGGTGGCGACAACCGCGCCGGAATTGCGCGGACTCTGCACCGCATCTCGGCCATCCGCAACCGCTCCGGTACCGTGATCGGGCTGACCTGTCGGGTGGGCCGGGCGGTGTCGGGACGGGTCGAGATCATTCGCGACATTGTGATGGGGGGACAGAGCCTGCTCCTCCTGGGCAAACCCGGGGTGGGCAAGACGACCATGCTGCGCGAGGTGGCCCGTATCCTGGCTGACGAGAGTCGCAAACGGGTGGTGGTCGTCGACACCAGCAACGAGATCGCAGGAGACGGAGACATACCCCACCGCGGAATCGGGCGGGCCCGGCGCATGCAGGTGGCGACGCCGGCCCTGCAGCACGCGGTGATGATCGAGGCGGTGGAGAACCACATGCCCGAGGTCATTGTCATCGACGAGATAGGGACCGAGCTGGAGGCGGCCGCCGCCAGGACCATAGCCGAACGCGGTGTCCAACTGGTAGCGACGGCACACGGCAACACCCTTGACAACCTGCTGGTAAACCCAACGCTCAATGATCTCCTGGGTGGGATCCAAACGGTGACGCTGTCAGATGAGGAGGCGAGGCGGAGGGGAACCCAGAAGTCGGTGCTCGAGCGCAAGGCCCCCCCGACCTTTGACGCCCTGGTGGAGATCATCGACCGCCATCGGGTGACGGTTCACATGCCCCTCTCGGACGTGGTTGACGACGCCTTGAGGGGCCGCCCGCACCCAGCGCAGCTACGGGAGATGCGCGAGGGCAGAGGCATGACGACGAGCCTGGTGGAGCCAGCGCCGTTCGACGACCGTGGATCTCGCGAGCTGTTCGCCCAAGACCCGCGGCCGCCTGGACGGCCGCGCCGTCCCGCCAATCTGGCGGAGCTCGTGGAGGGTCGCGCCGATGGGACGGCCGCCGATACGTCCATCTTCCCCTATGGGGTCTCGCGGGTGTACCTCGAGCAGGCGGTCCGCGAGCTCAAGGTGCCGGTGCGGATCCAGCACCATGTCGACGACGCGGACATGGTGCTGACGCTCAAGAACTACTACCGTCGGCGGGACTCGCCGATCAAGGCGGCGGAGTCCGACGGGATACCCATCTCGATCCTACGCAGCAACACGGTCGCCCAGATCAGGACCTTCCTGAGCCAGCTCTACAGCCTGGAACCGGTGGATCCCACCGACGCGGCGCTGCAGGAAGCCCGAGACGGCATCGAGCGCGCCCGCCAGGGGACCGTGGCCGAGCTGTCGCCGCAGAATGCGTACATCCGCCGGCTGCAGCACCAGCTGGTAGAGGACAGCGAGCTGGTGGCGCGCAGCACGGGGAGAGAACCCCGGCGCCGACTTCGCATCTACCCGACGGCGCAAGCGTCCTGAGCCAGCGGCGGCTGCGCTCCTTCGCCAATCAGACGATGCGGGAGGTAACCCCAGGCTTGGTAGACGCAGGTTTCTTCGTCAGTGTGGAGGGGCTCGACGGCTCCGGCAAGACGACCCAAGTCGGACTTCTGGCAGAGGCGCTGTCTCGACTCGGCAGGCGGGTGACGGTGGTCCGGGATCCCGGGTCGACCGGACTCGGGGAGCGGGTCCGCGAACTCCTGTTGGAGCCGTCCGGCGGGAGCCCGATGGCTCCCTGGGCTGAGACGGCCCTCTTTCTGGCCTCGCGCCTGCAGCTCGCGGCGGAGGTGATAGGGCCGGCACTTGCGGCAGGCGAGGTCGTTGTCTCCGACCGCTACTTGGATTCCACCCTCGCCTACCAGGGCGCGCGGGGGCTGGCTCCGCAGGACATCATGACACTCCACCAGGTGTGCGGATTGGAGCGCCTGCCGAACCTCACCTTGGTCCTGGACCTGCCGGTCGAGGTGGCCGCAAACAGACGTGGGAGCGGCACTCCCGATCGCATGGAGCTGGAGGCAACCTCGTACCATGAACGGGTTCGATCGGGGTATCTGGGTCTGGCCCGGCGCTTCCCTGACCGCTTGGTCATATTGGATGCGACCCGGCCCGCCGATGAGTTGGCCAGAATTTGTCGGGAGCTGGCCATCGGGCGGCTGACTGTGGGGAGAGAGACTTGAAACTGGTGGTGGCGATTGTGCACGAGCAGGATGCTGCCCGGGCACTCGAGGCGCTTGGCGCCCGTGGCTTCGGAGTCACGCGATTGAACAGCGAGGGGGGCTTCTTGGAGCGCAAGAACTCCCTGCTGCTGCTGGGCGTTGACGACAGTTTGGTGGACGAGGCCATAGGGACCCTGCGCACCGTGTGTCGACCGCGGCACGAGCAGCTCAACACCGGCAAGGGCCAAGATGGGGGGGCACCGTACGAGGTCGACGTTGAGGTGGAGATCGGCAGGGCGACCGTCTTCGTGCTCGATCTGGGCCGGGTGGAACGCCTCTAACCCTGCCGGCAACAGGGCCAGAGGCGTCGGCTTATACTGCCGCCAAGGTCGATGTGGGATCGGCAGGAAGGATGCGAAGGGAGAATCCGGTGGGAACCAATGCCACCGAGAAGGTGCGGGCCCTTACCGAAGCCGTGGGCACGGTCATCGTCGGCAACCAGAGGCAGATCGAGCTGTGCACCATAGCCTGGCTGGTCGGCGGCCACGTCCTGATCGAGGATGTTCCAGGCGTCGGAAAGACCATGCTGGCCAAGGCGCTGGCCAAGGCGACGGGGGGCCATTTCGACCGGGTGCAGTTCACCCCGGACCTGCTCCCGGGAGACATCACCGGGGCCAACATCTACCATCCCACCCAGGGAGTGTTCGAGTTCCGCCGGGGCCCCGTCTTCACCCAGATCCTGCTGGCGGACGAGATCAACCGCGCCACCCCGAAGACCCAGTCGGCCCTCCTGGAGGCAATGGAGGAGCGGCAGGTGACGGTGGATGGGACGACCCATCCACTCCCGGATCCGTTTGTGGTTCTGGCCACCGAGAACCCCATCGAGTACCAGGGCACATTCGCCCTGCCGGAGGCCCAGGTGGATCGCTTTCTGATGCGGGTGTCGCTGGGCTACGCCGACCTGCAGGGAGAGCTGGAGATCCTGGACCGCTTCGGCACCACCTCACCGCTTGACGAGCTGACGCCCGTGACCAGCCCCGAGGATTTCGCGGGCCTGCGGGAGGCGGTCTCAGAGGTCCATGTCGCGGCGGAGATCAAGGAGTACCTGGTCCGCATCGTCCAGCAGACTCGCATTCACCCCGACCTGGCTTTGGGAGCCAGCGTCCGGGCCAGCCTCGGCCTTCTCCGCTCCAGCCAGGCTCTGGCCGTGCTGGAGGGACGTGGGTATGTCATCCCGGACGACATCAAACGGCTGGCCGAGCCCATCCTGCTGCACCGTCTGGTGCTCAAGGCAAACGCGGAACTGCGTGGAACAAGTGGGGCCAGCGTCTTGGAGGAGGTAATGGAGCGCGAACCGGTACCGATCGGAGGAAGGCGCGCCGCGGGCTGACGCCCGCCGGGGTGCGTCGGTCTCTCGCCGGAGGACTCAGATGTACAGAGCCTCCCTGTTCGCGGTGGTGGTGGTGGCGGCATTCTTCGCCTACATCAACGGAGTTCAGCTCGCCTTCACCTTGGTGTACGCGGCCATCCTGGTCACCGCGCTCTCCGTTCTCTGGAGCCTGCTGACTTCCAGACGGGTCTCATTTCTGCGCCAGGCGCCTGGGGGGACCCAGATGGTCGGAGAGGTGTTCGCGCAGCGGTTCACAATCGAGAACGACTCCTTTCTGCCCATACCGATGCTGGAGGTGCGCGACCTGGCGGGATTCCCGGGCTACAGGGCCTCTCGGGGAATTTCGCTTCGTGCTCATGAGCGGGTCACCTGGGAGAGCGAGGTGCGCCTTCTGGCCCGAGGACGCTACTCCCTGGGGCCCACCGAGGTGCGTCTGGCCGATCCCTTCGGGCTGTTCCCGAGGAGGGTCAGATTCGAAGCCCAGGGCAGTGTCCTGGTCTATCCCGCCATCTACAACCTGCCAGACCTGGCCTTCATCGGCGCCCGCGCCGGCCTGGACTCGGACAGAGGGGGGCGGCCCCGGGACCTGCCCCCGAGCGCGTCCGGAATACGCGAGCACGACCCTGCAGACGGGATCGGGAGGATCCACTGGATCTCCACCGCCAGGAAAGGACGATTGATGAGCCGCACCTTCGACGCCGAGGAGGGCTCCGACCTCCTGGTCGTCCTCGATCTGAGACGGGGGGTTCACCGGGGGACCGCCCCTGAGAGCTCCCTGGAGTACGCGGTGACCATGGCCGCTTCGGTCGCCCACGGAGCGCTCAGGCACGGACGGGCGGTGGGCCTGCTCGCCACCGACAGGGTGCTGACGGACCTGGCACCGCTGCGGGGGGACGCCCAAGAGCAGTTGATCATGGAGACGCTGGCGCTGGCCCAGGCCGACGGCCAGATCGGACTGGGAGAGGTGCTGAGTCGCCATCTCCCAACGTGGCGCAACCGAGGCAACGTGGTCCTGGTCACCTCCGACCCCTCCGGCGAGTGGGTTGAGGCCATGGCGGCCAACTCGCAACCCGGGCGGCGGGCGGTCGCAATCTATGTGGACCCGCAGTCCTTCGGCCGTGAGCCCAAGATCGGACGCATCCCGACCCAGTGGCGGCTGGTGCTCGACATCTGGCAGATAAGGCAGGGGGACGACCTGTCCCGCCTGGAACCAGTGGTGGGCAGGGCGGTTGTCTGAGCTCGCGCTGGGGCTCCTTGCCCTGTTGGCCGCGGCCGCGGCTTTGGTGACCTCCCCCAACCGAGCCTTGGTGGCAGCTGTCGGGCCAGGTACCGGCGGCACCCTGCGCCGACCGGCGCCGCTCAGAGTGCCACGCTCTGCCACCTGGGTGACCTTGGCTCTGTCCCTGCTGCTCTCAGTCTCCACCGCGGGAGCGCTGGCGGTGACCGTTCTGGGCGGCCTGGGTGGCACCGGCTTGCTGGCAGCGGCCACCGGCGTGCTGATGGCCGCCGCCAGCGCCCGCTGGCTGAGACACCGTGGCCTAGGGCTCTTGCTGCTGTTGCTGGGGGGCTTGGCCACCGTGCTCCTGATCACCGAGCAGGTAGCGAGTGGGGTCGGCGCCAGCGGTGGGGTGTTCAACCTCCTCCAGCAGGAGGTTGCCGGCGCCAACGCGGTCACCGAGCAGGTGTTCACCCTGCTGACCCTCTGCTGGGTCGTCGGTGCCTGGGTCGGGTGGTTGGCCGTGCGCGAGCGGGCGGGCGCGATCGCGTGCGCCCTGCCCCTCATCGTCCTGATCGCGGACCTTGTCAACGTGGCTCCGATCTTGCAGAGCGCGCCGTTCTGGCCCGTGACCGGAGCCACCTTGAGCGGTCTCGCCCTGCTGGGATGGACACACGAGCAGGGGGAGATCGCCCGCTGGGCGCGCCAGGGGACTCCCTGGTCCGGGGCTCAGCCGAGGCGCAGCCTGTCCATAGCCCTGGGTTGTGCCGCGGCGATCACCGTGGTGGCGCTGATCGCGCCGCCGCTCAATCGCACCAACATCAGCCAGCGGTTCTTCCACTCCGGGCCCCAGATCACCAAGACCAGCGCCACCACCACCATCGGAGCGATCTCAGGCTACTCCACGTCGGTGGTGCCGGGTGGCCCCATCAGGGAGGTGCGCACCCCCATCTTGAGCTACCGGACGTCCGCTCCCGGCGGTACCGTGTACCTCCGCGGGGTCACCTTGACGAATTTCGTGAACGGCAACTGGTACCAGGCGCCTGCCACGTCGGTCACGGTCAGACCTGATGGCTTCCTTCCCTACGCGGACTCTTCCTCTCAGGGGACCACCGCGACCGAGGAGGCTCGCAAGGAGGTCTCACTTCAAGTTACCTATCTCGGCACGGGTGCCGAGCAGGCACCCGACCTGCTCTACCCCGGCAGCCCGCTCACCACCCCGAGCATGCGCGTCTCCTACCGGGTATCGGGAGAGGCCACCAGGGGCTCCGTTCTGACCGTCAACACGGTGACGCCCCAGGGGGGCCTCGCCTCGGACCTACCCCAGTCCCAGACTGTGACCACGGACGGGTCCGTGTCGGTGGCGACGGCGCAGGAGCTGGAACAGGCGGGGACAGACTATCCCTCATGGGTGCAGGCGGACACCTCGCTCCCCGCCGACTCCGACTTCATCGATGAGAACGAGCTCGCGTCCGACGCGCTGGCCATGTCGGGTGGCGCCACCAACCCCTATCAGATAGCGCTGAACATCCAGAATGCGCTGCGGGCGGATGAGATCTACACCCTCCAGCCGCCGACCCCGCCAGCCGACGTCTGGCCGATCGTGTATTTCCTCAACGACTCCCACCGCGGCTACTGCCAGTATTTCGCATCCGCGATGGGCGCGATGCTGCGCACCATGGGGATACCAAGCCGGCTGGTCAGCGGCTTCGGGCCCGGTGAGGAAGGTCGACTGCCGAACGGACAGTGGCTGATCACCGCGGCGGATGCCCATACCTGGGTGCAGGTCTACTTTCCCAAATACGGCTGGGTCAACTTCGAGCCGACACCGGACGGGTTCTATCAGCCAACTGGGGCCGCGGCCACCACCGCCACCACAACTCCGACCACCACCGCCCCGGCACCCCACCCGGGGGTGCGCCCGGCTGTCACCGAGACTGGGCCAACCAAGCGGACCGTGGGCCACGGCCACCGCCGCACGGACCTGACCTGGCTCCTCCTCAGCGCCCTGGGCATCATCCTGCTCGCCCTGCTGCTTGGGGGAGCCCGTTGGGTCCTACGGGTGCGCAGCCCAACTCAGCTGCGGCGGCGGCTGGAGCTGCCGTTGCGCCTGGCGGGGGGACGTGACCCACGCTGCCTCACCATGAGGGAGCTGGCGGTCGGCTGCGCGGCTCTGGGCGGCCAGCTGGCGGCCCCGGTTGAGTCGGCCCTGATGGAACTGGCCGAGACGGCCGATCGAATGGCGTTCGCCGGGGTGGAGGATCCGTCCGCAGACTCGCTGGCGAAGTGGACCAGGGTCAGGCGATCCTACCCCATGATGGTCTGGAGGGGGTGGCGGAGCGGGCACCGGAGGCGCCCGCTGCCATCGCACCCGACAGCCGTACGCCTGCAGAGGATCTGAGCCCTAGTGGAGCTGGCGATCCTCGGCAGCGGGGCGGCGTTCTCTGACACCGGCCATCAGGCGGGGTATCTGGTTGACGGGACCCTGCTGCTCGACTGCGGGGCCCCCGCCGCCGTGCTTCTGCCGCGGATGGGGGTGGATGTCGGCGACCTGCGGGCAGTCGCAATATCCCACCTGCATGGTGACCACGTCGGCCAGCTGCCGACCCTCCTGGCGGCTCGCGCTCTGCGCCGACCCGAGGCACCACCGCTCCTCCTGATCGGCCCGCGGGGCTTGGAGCGCCACCTGGAGACACTCGGGGATCTGGCCATTGGGAAGCGCTTTTGGGACGCCACCATGGCCATGAACCCGCCCGTCATCAGGGAGGTGGAGGACCAGGACGTGCAGCGGGTCGGTGACCATGTGCTGCAAGCATTCGAGGTTCAGCACGCGGAGTCCTTGCATTGCCTGGCGTTCAGAGTGGAGTCGCCGGAGGTGGTGCTGGGCTATTCCGGTGACACCACCCTTTGTGCCGCCATTCGCCGCCTCGCCCAGGTGGTGGACCATCTCCTCTGCGAATGCACCGGGTGGTCCAAGCCAGCCCCCATCCACCTGTGGCGGGAAGAGGTGGAGGAGCTCATGCGAGGCGCTCCGCAGGTGTCGTTCATCCTCACCCACCTGGGGGAGAGAGGGCCGGTACCCGGTGCCATCCTGGCGTCCGACGGGCTGAGGCTCCGCCTCAGCCGCAACGGGCGGGGCTGAAGGGCAACAGGTCGGCGGGGTCCGATCCTGAGACCAGCGCCTCCTTGATGAGCACCGCGGTCGCGGGGGCCAGGAGAATCCCGTTGCGGTGATGCCCGGTCGCAAGAAGAACGCGATCACTCTGGGGAACCCTGCCCAGCAGGGGTCCCCCGGGCGCGTGCGGTCTGAGCCCGGCCCAGGTGTGTACCAGGGGTGCCGTGCCTGCGGCCGGGAACAGACCCTCCGCCACCTGGGCCAGTTCGCCGGTCGCCCCGAGCGTCGCCCAGGGCTCGAATCCGACCCGCTCCTCGGTGGCGCCCACCAACGTGATTCCGGAACGCTTCTGCAGCACATATCCGTGGTCGCCGAACACGATCCGCGGCAGGGAACCGCTGGGCATCTC
The DNA here is from genome assembly GCA_021791455.1 of bacterium. The sequence continues at coordinate 10,149 of JAJYWM010000388.1, forward strand.
GACAGCGCATATCTGGCCGCGGACGGGCTCGACCACTGCGGTCACTCCGAGCTGCGCCAGGAACCCCCCGCTCCAGGGGCCGGCCGCCACCACCAGCCGGTCGGCACCATGCCGTCTCCCGTCTTTGGCCAGGACGGCGACCCCATCGGGAGTCAACTGCACCCGGTGCACCTCGAAATCGGTCTCGATTTGAACACCATGGGTGCGGCCTGCCCTGTCCAGTCCCTCGAGAACCCGGTGAGCGTGCACATGGGCTTCGTCGGGATAGACGAGTCCGGCGACCAGGGTCGAGGAGATGCCCCGCACCTCGCGACGCAAGTCGTCGAATGACAGA
>JAJYWM010000014.1 GCA_021791455.1 bacterium
ATCACCGCCGCCCCGAGCCCACCGCGCACCGTGTTGTCCTCCAGGGTGACGACTGCCCTATGGGCGCGGGCCCAGTCCGGGAGCCTGCGGTCAACCGGCTTGAGGAAGCGTGCATTGACGACTGTGGCGGTGATCCCGGCCGCTTCGAGCAGGCTGCAGGCGTTCAGGCCGATCCCCACCATCTTGCCCGCCGCGCAGATCAGGACGTCCTTTCCCCCCTCCTTCGCGACCTCCCACGACAGGCTCGGAAGTGGCCGGATGTCAACCACCAGCTCGCCGGCGGCACCTCGCGGGTATCGGATCGCAAAGGGGCCTGGATGCCGGACGGCGGTGGCCGTGAGGCGGCCGAGTTCGGCCGCGTCTCGCGGAGTGGACACCACGAGATTGGGCACCATGCGCAGGTAGCTGAGATCGAACATCCCGTGATGGGAGCTGCCGTCGGGTCCGGTGACGCCGGCGCGATCCAGCACGAAAGTCACCGGCAGGTTGTGCAGAGCGACATCGCACATGACCTGGTCAAAGGCCCTCTGCAGGAAGGTGGAATAGATGCACACGACCGGGTGCATCCCCCCCATGGCCAGGCCGGCCGCGAAGGTGACCGCGTGCTGCTCCGCGATGCCGACGTCATAGAAGCGATCGGGAAAGCGGGTGGAGAACTTCAGCAAACCCGTCGAGGAGGCCATCGCGGCCGTTATCGCCACCAGGCTCGGATCCTCCTCGGCGAGGGTCAGTAACACCTCCTCGAAGACGTCGGTGTAGCTGACGCCGGCCGGGTGGATCTTCCCTGTCGAGACGTCGAAGGCCCCCACACCGTGGAACTTGTCGATCTCATCGTCTTCGGCAGGGCTGAACCCGTGTCCCTTGTCGGTGACGACGTGGACCACGACCGGCCCTCTCAGGTTGCGCGCCAGCTTGAGCGCCCCCTCCACCGCCTCGAGATCATGCCCGTCGATCGGGCCCGAGTACTTGATGCCCAGGTCCTCAAAGAAGACGTTGGGGGACACCAGCTGCTTCACGCCGGTTTTGAAGCGACGCGCCATCTCGTGGGCCGGCTCGCCGACCGCCGGCAGAGAACTCAGGAAGTCACCGATCCCGGTCTTGGCCGCCTCGTACCGCGGGTTGAGGCGGAGCCGGGCCAGATGGTTCGCCAGCCCGCCCACGGTGGGGGCGTACGAACGCCCGTTGTCGTTGAGGATGATCACCAGATCGGGACGCAGGGAACCTATGTTGTTGAGCGCCTCATAGGCCATGCCGCCCGTGAGCGATCCGTCGCCCACGACCACCACCACCTTGCCAGGATCCCCGCGGCGACGCCTCGCCTGGGCCAGGCCCAACGCGTAGCTGAGTCCGGTCGAGGCGTGGCTGTTCTCCACCACGTCGTGGGGAGACTCCTCACGGTTGGGGTACCCCGACATCCCGCCCGCCTGACGCAGGTTGTTGAACTGGTCCTTCCGCCCGGTCAGGATCTTGTGCACGTAGGCCTGATGGCCCGTGTCAAAGACGATCCGGTCGCGGGGGCTGTCGAACACCCGATGGATGGCCAGGGTGATCTCCACCACCCCCAGGTTCGGCCCCAGGTGCCCGCCGGTCCTGGAGACCTTCTCCACCAGGAACTCCCGAATCTCCTGAGAGAGGCGCCGGCACTCCCCGAGGTCGAGTCGACGACAATCGGCGGGGGAGTTCACCCGATCCAGCACCGAGGGCGGCGCAGCGCCAGGGGTCTTGCGAGGTGCTGGCATGACTCGGAATTATACCTTCGACTCAAATTGCGGACAGGAGGCCAAGTCGCGCCCAGATCATGGAGTGCTGGCTTCCGCCACCATCGCGAGGCAGCGGCCAGGTCCCGGCTCAGGGGCCGTAAGTCGGGGCTCAGCCGCTCACCGGGGGGTCGACCAACCACTCAGGGGTGGGGCCAATCCCAGTGGGGTGTCACAGGTGGCAGCGCCAAGTGGCGCATCATATGGGGATGATCCAGCAGCGCCCGACCAGGGCCAGGCGCTCCGGCGACAGGCCGCGGACGGATTCCGGTGCCGGCACGGTCGCTGCCCGCGCGGGTGAGTGGGGTCTGCGACTTGGGTGGGCCATTCTGGCCATAGCCTTGATCTCCGCGGTCGCCAACGCGGCCTCCCTCGTTGCCGTCATGTCGGCCATGAGTCAGGCCGGGCCGCCCCAGGGGCCCGCCTCCTACCTGCCCGTGGTGGCAGGGGCCATCGTGGGCCTGCTGGGCGATCTGTTGATGCTGAGCGGCGCGGCGGGCGTGCTCCGTCCCGGTGCCAGGATGACCTCCGGCCGCAGCTCGGTGGTGGTCGGGTTGGTCCTCGAGCTGGTGGCGGCGGTGGCGGTCGGGACGCTGGAGGCGTCCTCGATTATCACGGCCGTCTACCTCGTGTTCTTCGTGACCCTGGGCGTTCTCTGGGTGCGCCTCAGCCCGGTCCCGGGGGAGCGCCCTCTGGCCCAGCACCCTGCCGAAGAATTGACCCAGCGGCGCCGCACCAACATCACCCCGACCGGGCGCTGGACGGTGCAGGGAGCGCCGCGGTCGATGCCATGGTCGGGAACCGTCCCGTTGCCCCCCTCGGCACCCGCGGTGCCGGCTTCGTCTGAGAGCACCGAGAGAGAGCGTCCGACCGGCAGTGCCTGGACTCGCCCCTGAGCGTCGAGCTGGTCGACCCCGAGCCTGAGAGCCCACCCAGTCACACCTCCTGGGGCGTGCGCGAGGTGGTGTTCGGGATTGTGGTCGCGATCCCCGCGGTGCTGGTGGCGGTCTATCTGGTGGCGGCGGTGGTGGACGGTCTCAGCCAGGCCAGGGTGATCGGGAGCCTGACAGGGCACTCCGGGCAGGCAATTCTGCCCTACTACAACATGGCCACCACCGTTGCCTTCTACGGGGCACTGCTGGCGGTGGTGGTGTTCTTCGCCAGCCGCCACAAAGGGCGCATCTGGTCCGAACTGGGGCTGCGGCGCCCACCCTTCTGGGTCCTGCCCCTGATGCCGGTAGTGGCCCTGGCGTTGCAGTTCCTAACCAGCTTCATCTCGGTCGCCCTGTCGCCCCTGCTGGGGGGCATGACCAACCCGCAGGGATGCGACATCTCCCAGGGCTTCGGCCAGGACGCCTACCTGGGGATCATCGCGATCGTGGTGATCGCCCCCATCGTGGAGGAGATCACGTTCCGGGGCTTCATCTTCGGAGGGCTCCAGGGCCGCCTGGGCACGACCTGGGCGGTCGTGGCCAGTTCCGCCGTATTCGCCTTGGCCCACACCCTTTCGGTCGGGGGGTCGATCCTGCTCCTCGGGCCGTCGCTCTTCATAGCCGGTGTGGCCCTGGCCCTGGTCTACCAGAGGACCAAATCCCTGTACCCAGGGATGGCTCTTCACGCGTCGTTCAACCTGATCGCCGTCATCCTGATCTTTCTGACCTCAACGGCCGCGAACTGCCACTGACCCTTCTGTAACAAGGCGTTCAAACCCATTGACACCCCGTTACACTTAGCGGCACAGTCGTGGCGGGAGTTGGGAGGACGTGGACCTGGTATCAGTCGGTGCTATAGAAGGCCCGTGCCAGGCTGGGGGGCCGCGCCCGAACACCCAGGGAGTCTGGTTTGCGCGCGTGGGATCCGGCACGACTGTTGAGGGCGCTCGGAGGCTTCATGGCTGAGCACCTCCCGTGGCGGCGATCGGGATCTCTAGAAAACCATGAGTGGCGTCCCCTGCCCTACGACCCGCCCGGCAAGGCTGGTGTTGTCAGCAGGATCCCGGCGATCGCGGTGCTGGTGCTGCTGGCGGGCTCCGTGCTGGGGCTCGGCACGACTGGGGCCCTCTTCACCTCCCAGGCGGCCCCGGGCAGTAGCAGCTTCACCGCCGGCAACCAGTTCAAACCGGGGCCCAGCCCGTCCCCTGTGGCCACTCCGCAGCCGGCAGCGGCCGCCTGCCAGCAGGTTGCCAACCTGAGCTACGACCCCTACCTCGGAGTTAGCACCACGCCTCCGGCTCCGGGCTCTCAGATTGGGGCCATGCCGCCGCCTTTCGAGTCCTTGATCACCTCGGCAAGGTCCCTTCTTCCCGCGTCGATGGGGCTCCCAGCGGGGACGATCGGAGTTGGGGATGCAAGCGACGGGGTGACCGGCAGCGCCTCCACTCCCGCCCACGGCGACAGCTTCGCGGCAGGCTACTGTGACGAGAGCGAACTGTCGCAGTACGTCCCGTCGACGACCCCCACCTGTCCCTCCACTAGCCTGGCGCCAGGGGCATCGACGTCCGCTGAGCAGTACGACATCTGCATCCTGGACAAGGCACTGACGGTCGCGGTCCCGGCCGGGGTCATGAGCGAGCCCTCGGCAGCCGGGTACGCGGCTTCAGGGACTGGAATCCCGTACGTCGCCATCTATCAGGCCTCCCAGGTGAGCGCCGGAGCCGACGGCCATCTGAGCTTCACCGGGCAACCGGTGATCGCCCCGGTTGCTGTCAGCGTCGTCTACTCCAACTACCAGGTCTCCCCCGCCGCCTTTGGGACCACCCAGCCGACGCCCAACGGCCCCAAGAGCAAGCGCGTGGTGATCACCTTCAGCGTGGCCTCGGACGTGGCCTCCGGGAGCAATCCCACGGGGCTGCTATCACCTGACACCACCTACGTCGCTTACCTGTTGCTCCAGGACACCGACCAGTCGGGCCCTCTGGCGGACCACCTGTGGTACTTCCAGCCATGAACCAGATGCTCTGGACTGCTGACGGCGGAGCTGCCGGCTCTCCTGCTCGGACCGCCGCGACGCGCTCCTTGGCGGCCCATACGGCGCGCTTGGTCGTCAACCTCCTGACCCTTCTGGCAGTCGTGGCGCTGCTCGGCTCCATCCTCTTGGTCGCGCTTGTCCGTCAGGGGCCGGATGGGGAGACGTCGGTTTTGGGGCACCCGCTTCTGGAGGTCGCCAGCGGTTCGATGACCCCCACCTTTGACGCTGGAGACCTGATCCTGGACAACCCAATCTCTCTTTCGGCCGCTGAGCATCTGCACCGGGGTCAGGTGATCACGTTTCGATCAAGCGAGTTCACTCAGGCGGGAGCGCCGATCCTCATCACCCATCGCATTCACAAGGTGATTCCGAGTCCCGCGCCGGGTGGGGTGAGGTACCAAACGAAGGGCGATGCCAACAACGTGGTCGATGCTGGGCTGGTGGCGCCCGCCGCGATCGTCGGCATCTACCAGGGGGTCCGGGTACCGGACGGAGCCTACGTCCTGAGCGCACTCCACCAGCCGACCACCTTTGTGATCTTGGCGGTTCTGTTGGTCGTGTTCCTGGGAGCGGGAGAGTTCAGACGTCGCTGGCGCCTGCTGGGGCCGGAGACCGAGTCCCCCGCCCGCGCCAGCGGGAGGCGGCCATGACCGATCGGGTCTCGGTCAACGTCGGGCCGACGAAGCGGCAGAGCCATGGCGTAGCAGGTCGGTTTTTCAACGCTCTGGCCACCCTCCTGACGGTGCTGGTGGTGCTCCTCCTGGCGGTGGCGATATTCCTCGCCGTGACCGTGAAGAACGGCCCCTACGGAGAACGAGTCGTGTTCGGCCATCCCGCCTTCAGCGTGGCCAGCGGCTCCATGGCCCCCACCTTCGTGCCGGGAGATTTGATCTACGACCGAACCGTCACTCTGGCGCAGGCGAGCCATCTGCGCAAGGGGCAGATCATAACCTTCGTAGACCCTGCGCGGACCGCGGGGCAGGCCCCGTTGGTGATCACCCACCGCATCTACTCGGTTGGCACCGGGCCAGGCCCGGGCGGCCTGACCCAGGTCGAATACCGCACCAAGGGTGACGCCAACAACGTGCCCGACGCCCTGCCGGTCGCGGCGGCGGATGTGCTGGGCGTCTATCAGGGCAGCATCCCCTTGGGGGGGTACGTGCTGACGGCGGTCCATCAGCCCGTGACATTCGTGATCCTGATCATGATCCCCGTCCTCTATTTCGTGACCGGGGAGACGCGTCGGCGCTGGCGCGCGATTGACGCCGAGGAGCGGGCGGCCCGAGAGAAGGAGGCCGATTCAATGGGTCGCCCGTGGTAGGCGGGTGCGCCCCGGGGTCCGACCAGGGGTGGGGACGTCGGCTGACCCAGTTTGGCAACGAGACGGCAGGTGCAGAGCACATGGGAGGAAGGAGATAGGAGCACGGAAAGAGGAGCGGAGAAGGTGAACCGGGATGTGCCACAGCGCATCTCCAAGCAGAAATTTTTAGGAGTAACTCAGGATGTCCATCGGTAGAAACCGACGGCTGACGCTCGTCCTCAGCGCCATCGGCGTGGTGGGCGCGGCGGCAGCCCTGGCGATCGGGGCCAGCTACGCGCTGTTCAGCAGCGCGGCCACGCCCCAAACCTCGACCATCAGCGCGGCCACCGTCACGCTGACCAACACCGGTTCGGCAAACGCGAGCTCTTGCAACTTCTCGGATATAGTCCCCGGCCAGTCCCTCGGATCCACTTGCACTTATACGGTCGACTACACGGGCACGGCCCCGGCTTGGCTGCTGCTCAACGTTTCCACCGAGTCCAAGGCCGGCACCCCTGGCGGCTCGCCCCTGATCGGTGGGGCATACGGCCTGGTGCCGACCATCTCGACTCCCGCCGCCTCGGAGTACGGCATCGGAACCCAGCTCTTCGGTTGGGGAACTCCCAGCGCTTCCAACTGCAGCACCGCTCAGACAGCCGCCGGCTGGCAGGCCTGCAGCAGTGACGACAACCAGGTGGTGGACCTCTGGAACCCGACCAGCGGCGGGTCCTTCACGTTCACCATCAGCGGGGCGATGAACATCGGGACACCGGCTCAGAACAACCCTTACCAGGGCGGGTCGGCCTCCATCTCGGTTGACGCATGGGCGGTGCAGTCCGTCAATGACACCAACAACTCCGGGCACGCGCCCGAGTACCCGACCGGGCCCATCTTCGAGTCGGTGACCTCGCCCAGCGCGACCACCCTGAACGTCGGCTACAACGTCCCCGTCCAAGTCTTCAACACCAACAACTACACGCCGTCCGCTCCCTCAGAGTTCTCGGCTACGGACGTCACCCAGAGCACCGCGACCACGCCTGATGTCTGCCAGTACAGCATCACGACACCGTCGCCGCTTCCTGCCTTTGGATCGAACGTGGCCTCGGCCGCGGTAAGCACCCTGGGCCTGACCGTCTCCTCATGCACGGGCGCCATGCCCAAGGCAGGTGACGTGCTGAACTTCACCTACAACGTCTATGCCAACGCCTCCTACGTCGTGTACAAGGCGGGAGCCAACCCGAGCGACCTGACCAGCAACGACGATTTCCCCCAGCAGGGCGAGACCTTCTGGAACATCACGGTCGGCTGACGACCGTGTGCGAGGAGCCGGCTCTCAGGAGCCGGCTCCTCCAACCGGATTCCTTTCCAATCGATCGACAAGGAGACTTGAACGCTTTGAACGATCCGCAACGGGCGTCCACCAAAAGGGCCGCAGGCTCCCAAGGAGGGACTTCCGCGAGCTCTTGGGCAGGGATGCCTTGGCAGTGCCACCCGGCGCCCCACGGCACCACGCCGACGACCCGGGCAAGCGCTTCGGGCAGGCGGGCTGCAGGCACACGGGCCCGGGCTCAGGTCGGACCTGCCCTGACGGGCCGGATGGCGGGATGGCGGTGATAGCGCTGCACTGGCTGCGCCAGCGGACACGGCCATCCCTGGTCCTGGTGTGCCTGGGCCTGCTGAGCGGTGGCACGGGCACGGCCCTTGGTCTCGCCGCGTCTACCACCGTGTCGGCCGCGACCACCCTCAGCGTCTGCGGCACCTCGGCCGCGCTGATGCCGGGCTCGAGCGGAAGCTGCCAGGAGACCTTTGCCAACCCCTACGTGGGCCATCCGGTCAAGGTTGTGCTTCGAGTGTCGAGCGCGTCCATGTCCGCAGGTGGGAAGCCAGGATCCGCCCTGGGGACCGAAGCCCTGCTCGACGGTACGCAGACCGGTTTGCAGGTGCAGATCATCAACGACAGCACAGGCCAGCTCTTCCTCGTTGGCCCGGTGGCCTGCTACACCTCCGCGGAGCTCGACCAGCCGGCCGCGTACCCAAACGCCAGCTACTGCGTGAGCGACACCGGTAATCTTCCCGTCACAACCGCCGGCGGTGGGCGGGTGGCGGCCGAAACCTTCACCGTCAGGTGGCTAATGCCGCTGGCCGCCGGCAACCCATACCAGGGTGGCAGCGCCAGCGTCACCGTGCAGCCGGTCTTCACGAACCTATCAACCCCGGCTGGCGGAGTGCTCGGCCAAAGCACCACCGCCCCCGGACAGCCTGGCGGGGATCCCGGCGCCGGACAGCACCAGGGAGTTCTTGGGGCGCAGACCCCATCCACGGGTGCCGACCTGCCCATCGCTCTCAGTCGACTGCTCATCGTCGTCGGCTTGCTGATGTTCTTGGGCGGGCTGTGGTTGTGGCGGCAGCGACGCTACCCAACGGGGAAGGCGGCCGACAGGCCAGGCTGACCGGCTGTGCGGCGGGCCTGAGGTGATGACCTCGCACTCCCCCGGGTTGCCCTCGCTCTCGGTTCTGTGTCTGCGACCGGTGCCTGGCCGGCTGGCCAGTTGCAGCTTACGGGTGCCCCGGGGCCCAGCCATCCACTTTGACCGGCGAAGCGGAATCTCGGTCAGCACCGGTTCGGGCGTCCAACCCCTTGGCCCCAGTGAGGTGGCAGTTGTTGCACCGCTGTCGACGCGGGCGTTTGCCCGGGGGCCGGGGTCCGGATTCCCCTGTAATCGCCCGCCTGATGCAATAGCTCAGTCGGCTTGGCGGTGGCCGCGCAGCGGGCGCATCGTGCCGGGCCCGGTCCCGCGCCGCTGACCCCGGTAAGGAGGCAGTCGACGGTGGCTTCTGCGGGCTGGGCGCGGCGGTCGGCTCTCCTCACGCCCCTCGCGCCAGGAGCGCTCGGCCCAGAGCGGCGCTGGCCCCCACGGCCACGATTCCGAAGCCGATCGCGGCCAGGAGAAAGCTCATGGAGCTGCCATAGGGCGGGTTTCCGTGCAGACACAGCTGGAACCCGTCGCTCAGGTAGCTGAACGGCAACACCTGAGCGACCCAGTAGCGGATCCCCGTGGCCGGGACCCCGGTGAACAGTCCCGATAGAAAGAGCATCGGTGCCAGGATGACCGCCAGAAAGAGCATCGCCTCCCCGGCGTTGTCGGTCAGAGTCGCGACCGCGAGCCCGATGGCGCCCGAGAACCCCAAGGTCGCCAGCGCCAGCAGCCAGGTGGTCAGGATCGCGAACGGGTCGGGGCGCTGAGCCAGTTCCAGCACCAAAAAGACGATGGTGGCCTGGACGCAGTCGACCAGCCACCCGGCGAAGAAGATCTCCAGCGATATCCGCCATCTCGGCAGGGGAAGGACCGCCAGCCGGTCGAGCCACCCGGATCCCCGGGAGCGGGTGACACTGACGCCGGTCCCGACCGTGCCCACCATGGCGATGAGGATGGTGAGAAGCATCCCGGCGAAGAACTGGGGGGCGTCGGTGGCGACCAGGGGAATCACCAGCAAGAGTGGAAAACCCATCTTTATCGCCAGCGCCCGGCGGCGCGACAGGGTCGCCCGCAACTCCAGCTGCCACAGTGACCGGGGGCCCGTCCCCGGAGTCCTGGGAGGGGCGGAGGTCTTGAGGCCCATGGCGGGGGCGTTCTCAGTCACCGAGAGCCCGCCCCGTGATCCGCAGGAAGCAGTCGGCCAGACCCGGCTCCCGCACCGAGAGGTCGACCAGGGTGCGGTCGAGGTCTCCCATGGTCGCCAGCAGGTCCGCCAGCAACCCCTCTCGCTGGTGGGCCAGGACGATCGCCCCTCCTTCGACTAGAGCGACCCCCTCGACCCCTGGCACGCAGCGAAGCCTCTCCACCGGCAGCTGGCTCCTAGATGTGAGGTGGATCTCTCGGCTGCCGCCGAGGGAGGCCAGCAGTTCGTCGAGGTGAGAGTCATGGACGGCCAGTCCATCCACCAGAAAGCAGACCCGAGTCGCCGCCGACTCCACGAATTCGGTGTCGTTGGTGGAGATGCACACCGCCGTTCCTCTCGCCGCCCGCTCCTGGAGGACATCCGCCAGCCACCGCTGGCCGGCCACGTCAAGGCCGAGCGTTGGCTCGTCGAGCAGGAGGAGCTCGGGGTCGCCGGCCAGCGCCTCCGCCAGCAACAGCCGCCGTCGCATCCCGTAGGAGTAGGACGCGACGGGCTCATCGGCGACGTCGCTCAACTCAGCCTGAGATAGGAGGGGCGTTGAAGGTCCCACCGGAGCGCCCCGCGCGGAGGCGAAGAAGGCGAGGTTCTCTCTGGCGCTGAGCTCGTCCGCGTGGGCGGTCGCGTCGAACACCACCCCCAGGCGGGGCCGGGCAAGGGCGGGGTCTCGGTCACCAAACCAAAGCACCTCACCCTGGCCTGGGGTGCTCCTGGTTGCCAGGCAGCGCAGCAGGGTCGTCTTGCCGCAGCCGTTGGGCCCGACCAGGGCCAACACC
>JAJYWM010000209.1 GCA_021791455.1 bacterium
CGGTCCTATGGAATCCATGTGGCCCAGATGGCCGGCGTGCCAGCCGCAGTGGTTGCCAGAGCCAAGGAGATTCTCGACGGGCTGGAGGCCGATCGGCCGCTGGAGGTACCCTCGGCGACGGGGCAGCAACTTGCGCTTCCTCTGCCCGGCGCCCACCCTTTGGTGGAGGAGCTCCAGGCCATCAGGGTGGATACCATGACGCCCCTGGAAGCGCTGCAGAAGCTCGCTGAGTGGCAGCGCCAGGCAGGCCGTTGAAGGCCCAGGAGGGGTCGGCGAGGCACTCGGGGCGGATCCGGGTGCTGGAGCGATCAGTCGCGGAGGCCATTGCCGCTGGGGAGGTGATCGACCGACCGGCTGCGGCTGTGAAGGAGCTGATCGAGAACTCGCTGGATGCAGGTGCCAGTCGGATCGTGGTCGAGCTGGAGGCCGGCGGGGTGGACCTGATCAGGGTGGTAGACGACGGGCAGGGGATGCTTCCGGAGGAGCTCTCCGCAGCCTTTCTGCCCCACGCCACCAGCAAGCTGACCACCCTGGAAGACCTCCTCCATCTGCGCACGTTCGGCTTTCGGGGGGAGGCGCTGCCCAGCATCGCCGCCGTCGGCCGGGTCACGGTCGTGAGCCGGGCAACCGACAAAGATAGAGCCCACTCCTTGACTCTGGACGGAGGAGAGATACGCGGCCCAGCCGTCACGGCAGGCGCGGTCGGAACCTCGATCACGGTCAGGGATCTCTTCCACAGTGCCCCCGCGCGCAGGGCATTTCTGCGGTCTGCGCGAACCGAGGGGGCGGCCTGCGTGCGAGTGGTCGCTGAAGCTGCGCTCAGCCGGCCAGACGTCGGCTACGTGGTTCGGTCGCAAGGACGCCTGGTGCTCAGCTGCAACCCCGCGGGATCGCTTGCCGCGACCATGGGCTCGGTGTTCGGCCGGGACGTGCTGGCCGGGCTGCTTGAGGTCAAACTAGAGGATGAAGGCATCGAGGTAACGGGGCTGATCGGCCCGCCGGAATCGGCGCGCGCCAATCGGCAGGCCATGGTGGAAATGGTCAACGGCCGCAGGATCCACCACCGCGGTATGACCGCCGCCATCGTCGGCGCGTACCGGGGCATGCTGCCGGCGGAGCGATTCCCGGTGTCGGTCATCAATCTTAGGGTTGATCCGTCCCTGGTCGACGTCAATGTCCATCCGACCAAGCGAGAGGTGCGATTCCGGGATGAGGGGCGGGTGTTCCAACTCGTCCAGCGTGCCTGCTGGTCCGCCCTGCAGGGCGCCAGTCCCCGGGCGATCTCTCTGCCCGCAGCCGTCCCGCTCGGCACCAGGACGTCCTTCTCTCAGTCCGTGTCGCCCCAGTTCCTGGAGTTCAGCTCCGGGCCCGCCGAGCCGCCATTTCGAGCCGACGCCGAGCTCAGCCTGGCCGAGGCCGCGGAGTGGCGGTACCTCGGCCAGGCCCACAACCGTTACCTCCTCGCCGAGACCAGGTCGGGCCTTGCCGTCGTAGATCAGCACGCCGCCCACGAGAAGGTTCTCTACCAAAGCTGGCTCTCGGCCCTGGTCGGTCCCGCGGCGGGTGGGTTCCCTGCGCAGGGGCTGCTCCTGCCAATCCTGATCGAATCAGACCCGGGGCTCTTGGCAGACGCCCTCGAGTCCGGCCTTGACCTGCCGGCCCTTGGGTTCGAGGTGACCGCGTTCGGCGAGCAGACCATCCGCTGCTCGGCCGCCCCCGCGGGGCTGCGACCCGAAGCTGTGCAGGCATCATTGAGAGAGCTCCTGCAGATCGCCGTGGAGAAGGAGGCTGAGGCTGGCTCAAGGACTCACCGTTTGGCGGCGTCATTGGCGTGTCACAGCGCCGTCCGTTTCGGCGACCGGCTGACGCATGAGCAGGCCCAAGCGCTCCTTAGCGACCTGGCCGGAACACCGGGGGGGATAACCTGCCCGCATGGCAGGCCGGCGGTGCTGCTGCTGACCGCGGGCAGCCTGTTGGCCGCCTTCCATCGCCGATGACGGAGTCTGCCGCTGGGCGGACCGTGGTGGCGGTGATGGGGCCCACCGCATCTGGGAAGACTGCGCTTGCGGTCTCGCTGGCTCCTGTGATGTCCGGTAGCCTGATCAACGCAGACTCGCGACAGGCGATAGCCGAGCTCTCAGCGGGCGTCTGCAAGCCCAGCCCGACCGAGCTGCGTGGCGTTTCCTGTGTGGGGCTCGACTGGAGCCGGCTGGGGGAGGGCTTCACGGCCCGCGAGTTCGTCGAGCGGGCTCGGGCTGCGATGGCTTCCCTGTGGGCCGATGGAGTGACACCGATACTAGTCGGCGGGTCTGGTCTCTACCTCCGATCCCTTCTGGAGGGGTTTGACTTCGGCGGTGCCCCCATGGATGGGCGGCCCAACCAAGGCCGGCTGGTACAGAGGGTCGACCGGGAGGCGGCCCTGGCTGAGCTCGAGCGCCTGTCTCCCAGTCACGCTCGAACAATTGATCGCCAAAACCCAAGGCGGGTCCTGCGGGCCTTGGAACTCGAGAGAGCGGGCCTGCAACCGGCCCAGCGTGAGCAGGCGTGGGAAGCTCTGCGCATCGGCCTTTCCGTGCCCGGTCCCATTCTCCGCCAGCGCATAGAGCGCAGAGCCCGAAGAATTCTCGACCCGGGAATCTTGGACGAGGTGAGGGGACTGTTGGCCCAGGGTTTTTCACCGGCGACGATCAGCGGTTGCGCCATCGGATACCGCGAGGCCCTGGAATTACTTGACGGCCGCCTGACCAGAGAGGGGGCGCTGGAGAGTTTGATCCGACGCACCTGGAGATACGCCAGGGCCCAGATGACTTGGTTGCGCCGGGAACCCAATCTGATATGGATTGACGGAACTGCCGATCCAGACCATATTTTGGCCGCATCAGTCGCGCTGGTCCGGCGTCAGGCCAAAGAGGAGTTTGTTTGAAGGTATTCGACGAGTCGATGCAGGCACGGGGAGAGCGCGCCTTCCTGCTGGGGTGGGCAGCCGCCGACAGGGACATGGCAGAGGTGGAGCGCGAGATGGAGGAGCTGCACGAGCTGGCCCTCACCGCCGGCGCTCAGGTGGTCGGAGCTGACATCCAACGGCGATCTCAGATAGACCCGGCGATGTTCTTCGGCAGGGGCCGGGTGGCGGAGGTGGCGGCTCTTCGCGAGAGCTTGGATTTCGGTCTTTTGCTGACCAACGATGAGCTCTCCCCGCGGCAGCAGCGCAACCTTGAGGACGCGGTCGGCGTGCCCATTGTGGATCGGACCGGCCTCATTCTCGACATCTTCGCTCAGCACGCGCGCTCTCGGGAGGGCCGCATCCAGGTCGAGGTGGCGCAGCTGCGCCACCTGCTTCCTCGGCTCAGCGGATCGGACCGCTTCTCCCGGCTGGGAGGCGGTATCGGTACTCGTGGTCCAGGCGAGCAGAAGCTGGAGACCGATCGGCGACGCATCCGCACGAGGCTGGCATCGCTGGAGAAGTCTCTGAAGCAGCTGACCGAGGAGCGCGCCCTCCACAGGGCCGCCAGGCGTCGGCTTCCGTTCCGTTCGGTGGCCCTGGTCGGGTACACCAACGCCGGGAAGTCTTCTCTGCTCAACGTGCTCACAAGAGGTGGGGCGAGGGCTGAGAACCAGCTCTTCGCCACGCTCGACCCCACCACCCGCGCGGTGCGCCTTCCTGGCGGCCAACCATGCCTTCTGGTCGACACCGTAGGCTTCATCCAGAAGCTTCCCCACGAACTGGTGGCCGCTTTCCACGCAACCCTGGAGGAGGTCCAGCAGGCGGACCTTCTAATCCATGTTCTGGACGCCAGCCGCGCCGGGGCTGAGCATCGCCTGGAAACGGTTCACAGGACGCTCGATGAGCTGGGGCTCGCCGACCGTCCCATGGTGCTGGCCATAACCAAAGCCGACCTCTGCTCTCAGGAGGCACACCAGCGCCTGCAGATGTACGCCCCGGCCCCGTACCTGGAGGGGCAGCTGGTGAGCGCCCGAACCGGAGAGGGACTGGATGGGCTGAGGGAGAAGATCGGACGGGCCCTCGGCGGTGACATGGAGGCCCTGGAAGCGATCATCCCTTACGAGCACATCAGGTTGCTCACCAGTTGGCGGCGCTATGGCGTCATCGAGGTCGAGGAGTTCACCGAAAGCGGGGTTCGGGTAAGAGGTCGCGTGCCGCCGGCGCTTGAGGCGATTTTGACCGGTATTCGGTCCGGTGCTACGCCCGCCGTCGCACGCGACGTCCCGTCTTCCTGAGGCCCTCGCGAGAGTCTGGGCCTTACTGGCGGATCATGCGAATCACGGCGGACACTCGGCCCTCCACGGTGGCTTCCGACACCACGATGGGCTCGTAGGCCGGGTTGGACGGTTGCAGGCGCACATGTCCGCTCTCCCGGTAGAGGCGCTTTACGGTGACCTCACCCTCCCCAGTGGTCGCATCCTCGACCCTGACCACGGCGAGGGTGCCGTTGGGCGCGTCGGTGGTGGGCCGAACGACAACCAGGTCGCCGTCGAGGATGCCGTCGCCGAGCATGCTGTCGCCCTTTACTCGAAGCACAAAGGCGCCTTGGTCTCCCGCAATCTGCGGGCCCAGGGATATGTGATCTTCAATGTTCTGCTCGGCCAGGATCGGAGCCCCGGCCGCGACCTGTCCGATGAGCGGCAGCGAGAAGGGGTCAAGCCTCTCGCCCAAGGAATCAGTGAGGCTCACCGTTCGGGACTTGGTGGCATCCCGACGGATCACCCCCTTGCGCTCCATCACGTTGAGGTGATTCTGCACAGTGGAGCTGGAGCTCAACCCCACAGCCATGCCGATCTCCCTCACCGACGGCGGATATTCGCCGCGTAGTGCGCGTGACCGCAGGTAGTCGAGGATCTCCTGCTGCCTCGGGGTCAGGGTCTCGGTCATCATCAAGCCTCCTGGGCGGCCCATGAGGGGCCAGGGAACAAATGGTCGTCTGCATCGTAGCACCAGGTCGACTTCGGCGCAAACTGCTGTTCTCTGACCAGAGAATGAGCCGGGGTGTTGGTCGGGAAAGTTGGGGGCTTATGAGCTCCTGTCAAGTGTTGTGTAAGAGCCTCCAGGCGGGGCGGGTGGATCAGGCGGTGGTTTCCTCCAGTGAGGGTTGGGTGAGTTGAAGCCGTCCATCCACAAAGCGGTGGCCGGCCAAGAGCAGGTCTAGCTGGTTGGGGGCGTTGATCCCACGCCAATTGGGGCTGAGCCGAACGGCCAACTTGAACACCAAGTAGAGCACGTTCTCGCGAACCCTCATGCGCTTGGCGGCATCGGTGCGGAGCCGGACCCCGGCGTGCAATCGCCAGACTAAAAGATGGCATGTAGAGGACCCCCTCAGCTCAGGCACGATGGGATCCATCGGGCCGGAACAGACAGGAGCGTGAGGAGGTCCCAATGGCAATCGTAGGCGGATTGGACGTGCACCGGAGGCAAATCACTTTCGACTACTTGGACAGCGAGACTGGCCAGGTCCGACGTGGCCAGATTCCTGGCACTCGACCCAGTCTGCGGTCCTGGCTGGCGCGACTGGAGGGTCGGCCGGGGACTTTTGCGGTGGAGGGCTGCACCGGCTGGAGGTTCGTAGTGGAGGAGCTGGAGAGGGCAGGCATGACCGCCCACCTGGCGGAGCCTGCGGACACCGCCGCTCTGCGGGGCCCCAAGCGGCGGGCTAAGACCGATGGACTCGACGCCCGGCACCTCCGGGAGTTGCTGGCCGGGGGAACGCTGCCGGAGTCATGGATTCCTCCCACGCACGTGCAGGAGACCAGAGCCACGATCCGGTTGTACAAGGATCTGCTGGATGAGCGCACCTCCTGGCAGCAGCGCCTGCATGCCCTGTACTTTCACCACGGGGTCCCAACTCGGAACGACTTCCTCTCCGCCGCTCACCGAGTCCACCTCGCGGCCGGCGATGGCCTGACTCCAGAGGCACAGGCAGTGGTGACCGTGATATTGCGTCAGATCGATCGACTGGGCGCGGAGCTCGATCAGCTGCGGCTGGACTTAGCCCACTTTGCCCGCCGGCAGCCGGGGTGCCGGGCTCTGATGGAGGAATACGGCATCGGAGTGGTCACCTCGGTTGCCATCTGGGCCGAACTCGGCGACTGCCGTCGGTTCTCGTCCTCCCGAGACGCTGTTCGCCACACCGGCCTCGATGTTACGGTCCACTCATCGGACGGGAAGCGGACCCGAGGCCACCTCTCCAGGCAAGGGCCTCCAGTGCTGCGCTGGGCGTTGTTCGAGGCCGCGCAGTGCGGGTCGCGGCGGAACTCGCCTGACCATGACTACTACGCCACGGTGAAGGAACGGCTGGGCGGCAACCGGGCCGCACTGTCGGTGGCCCGTAAGTTGGTCCGCCGTGCCCATCATCGCCTGCGCGCGCTCGGTGACGAGGCGCTGGTTGCGGTTAGCTGATGGCCCCCTGCCGACGCACTTGGCCCACAGATCGATGGACGCTTCGCGGCCAGCTCCCGGACGGTCCCTGCCGCCACGCCGCAGGCGTGGACGGCCTCAAAAGAATGAGCGGTCGCGACTCTATGCGCGGGGAGACCCGATCACCCATCATGTCGCCGGACCGTTGGTCCGCGCACCGAGGTAAGGCTGGGCTTCCGCGCGTCGGCCCCGGTACCGGTGGACGCCTATTCCAAGGGCAGAGGAGGCCCTTCACCATGTAACTGACACGGGCCTGTCTGACGCATGCGGGGACTGCACCGGGCTGACATCCAGCTGTGCCCGAATCCAGCCTGTCCGCATGCCTGCACTCGGGCCTGTCACTTGCTCAACACACTTGGTCAAGCCCCTTGACATCGGGGTCCTCTACAGGTAAGGGACCCACCCTGCAGTTGCGAGGGAGGCTCATCTGGACGGCAAGTACCTGGTCCGCAGCTCCGACCCCGAGATGACCGCCGATGAGATCGCGGTGGGTTACAAGCAGCTGCTGCAGGTGGGGCGGGGCTGGCGGGACATGAAGACCACCTTGGATCTACGCCCCGTGTACCACCGCAAGGAGGAGCGGATTAGGGCCCACAACGTGCTGTGCTGGCTGGCCCTGCTGCTGATCCGGGTGGTCGAGAACCAGACCGGGCAGACCTGGCGCAACCTTCGCCATGAGCTCCAACGGCTCCATCCGGTGACTCTCGCGACCGACCACGGAACCGTGGCCCAGTGCTCGCAGCTCACGCCTGGTCAGCAAGCCATCCTCCGGCAACTCGCGATGCCTGACCCGCCCCGCTTCCACAACTTCCGCCCTAGAGCGACCTGACCGGCCCCCAGTTCAACCTACGGGCCTGTAGTCACAAACATTTTCCTGGCTACGTGCGTCAAAAGCCAGTGTTCTTGCAGCCTTTCTGTCCGATGGTGCCCATGGACCTGCGAAACCCAGGGCAGACTGTCCGGCTCCGAGCTGTTCTCGGAGCCGATTGGCCCGCCTGCTCACCTTGGCGCATAGAAGCTCAACCACAACGCGGCGGCCTCGGTCGGAAGCTGGCGCCAAGGCCTGCGCCTGTGAAGCCCAGAGTCACCGAGCCCGCCGTCCGAGTTGGCCAGTAGGGCACGATCTCGGTCGCGATGTAGGAACCGGATTACGTCCCTATGTATCCGTCGTAGGGCTTCACAAGGCTCACGTGTGCTGAATGGCCTGCCTGCCATCGCCTGTGACCGCTGGGTGCCCCGGACTCTCCGACCCAGCCGGTACCCACCAACTATGTCGAACCAAATGCAGCATCGCCTCCTGCTGGCACTTCTGTCCCTGCCTGTGTCGATGCAGCGACCGGCCACTTAGGTCTTTATTCGACAGCAGCGTCAAATATGGAGAGCTCAGGGCGGCTAGAGCAACGAACAAGCACGGCACGATGCTTCCACCGACCGTCCATGCCACCAGGAGCAGCAAAGCACCGAATGCGAGCTCTTGGGCGTTTGCTTGAAGGGCACGGCCCAATGTAATCTGACCCGTCTGCTTCGGTGTCACCAGGAAGTCCGCTCTTCCGAAAACTGAAAGTACAGACGCCACAAGACTGGTATATAGCATCGAGCCATAGAGCGCGAAGCAGTGAAGGCAGTAGCTTGCGATAGCGCCGTAGTGGCCACTTCTTCCATAGGTAAGGATGTCATTTGCCATCGGGGCAATCAGAAATGTTACTGTTGGTCCCAGCATCCAGAGAGGGTAGTGAATTTGGAACCCCAACAGCGGAAGGCAAACAACTGCAATCACAATGTAGGTGAAGAAGAGAGCAGTCAGTGGGAGCGAGTATGTAAACAAGACAATGTCGAGCTTCTCAAACCACGTCATTGGTGACACAAGCATGGCGTATGTGAAGTTGCGAATGAACTCGATGTTGCCTTTAGTCCACTTTAGGTGCCGCCTCTTGAAGGCAAGATAGCTAACCGGAAACTCCTCGCCACAAAGAATGTCAGGCGCGAAAACGGTGTAGAAGCCAGAGACTCGTGCACGGATACTGAATGCCAAGTCCTCGGCCACCACATCTGGGAAGCCCCCGCTAGCCTCGTAGCACGGCCGGCTCACCATGGCTCCGTGCCCCAAGAGGGATAAGAACCCGTAGCGGTCCTTCACCGACTGGTACGCTGGCCAGTGGGCATCCACACCCGGTCCAAATTGCTCCATGAACCGATTTGTGCCGCCGATTGCGTGGTGATTGGCCTGCACTATTCCGATGTCGGGCCGAGCAAAGTAGTCCAGTGCACGGGATATGAAATTTGGAGGGATGGTTTCGTCGCTATCGAGAATGACAAAGTAGTCGAAAGAGGCGTTTCGCAGGTAGTTGTTGAGGTTCCCCGCCTTGAAGCCCTGCCTATCAGGTCGCCGGATCACTGAGATTCCGTGTTGCTGCGCAAAGTGGTCGATGGCTTGAACAAACTCGAGCTGCCGTGAGTCGTCGAGTATGACCACTGTGTAGTTGTCGTAGGTTTGGTGCATGCTGGCGAGTAGACGACTTTCGTTAAAGTCGTTGCACGTGCAGTAGGCCAGGACAACTTTAGGCATCTGGCTCCTGTACATGTGGTCGGGGGTCACATCGGTTAGCCTGCGTTTGAGGTACAGCTGATAGAACAGGGTGTAGACCACATCCTTGGTTCCGTTGAGCCAGAAGTAGCCAATAAAGATTGCCAGCACTCCCACCAAGATACCGGCGATCGGTAGGTGCTTCCAGCCGGCATCTACCTGCGCAGAGAGTGAAGACGCTGAGACTGCTATCAGAGTCCCCCACACGGACAATATCAGCAGATATACTTTTGGCGACTTCATATGAGGGTAGCGGCCATCAGGCCATGGGGATCCGAGGTGCCGACGGGGCCTGGTGGCTCGGCCCGGGCTGCCGCCGCTCGCCCCGGTATTCAGGGGCCGTGAGGCGCTCGGAGCGTCCCGGACCGCTGGAGCTCCTGCCGGTCGAGGTGTGAGCGATAGAGGTGACGGAGCGGAATTGCCTGACTTCAAGGGGTTCCTGTGCTTATGGATCCTTGGTGGTGGCCAGCTTGTTACCTGCGAGACCGTCCCACGCATTGAGCTCGATGGTTGCATGATCGGGAAGGAGCGGAGCCGGTGTTTACAACTCTGTCACCGGTCGCGTCCGATTTGGGTTTGCCGCGGAGCCGGGGAGGCCCTTTCTCAGGTGAGGGGTTTGCCGGACGTTGTGTGGGATCGTGGCGGGGGCGAGATAGGGTCGATCCCTGTCCGATGTCGCAGCGGGGGCCGTCATCTGGAAGGCCGAGGCGAGTCCCGGGAGTAGGAACTTAGAGCCCAGGAGCGTGTAGCCGGAATTTTTCGTCAAGGGTGGGGTGAGCGGGGTGCGGTGGATCCAAACCTTGTGTGAATTCCGGGGAGGCGGTTTGGGGCCGAGTAGGTAGCCGTTGACCGGTCGGAAGCCGCGGGCGCGGGGGCCAGGAAGGGCTTGGCGATCGCCCCCGCGGATTAGGCGGTGCTGGCCAGTGGTCTTGCCAGAGGAGGCTGGGAGGGAACCCATAGAGGTGGGGCGAAGGCGCTCTCGGAGCGCATCCGCTCGGGTGGTCTGCTTCCAGGCCCCGGACTGCAGCAGGTCGGAGTAGAGGGAGCCCAGCCACTCCAGCTGGGCTGGGGTTGCCAAGCGCTGGTAGCCGATGAGGCAGCACACCAGGGTCCAGTTCTTCTGCTCCACGTGGCAGTTGTCGTTCTTGTGCTCGGGGCGGGAGCGGAAGAGCAGGATCCCGGTCTGCTGGCACCAGCGCAGCAGATGCCAGTTGATGAACTCGCTGCCGTTGTCCGGGTGCAGCCCCAACAGCGGGAAGGGCAGCTGGCGCTGGATGTGTTCCAAGGCCGCCACGATCCCGGTCTGCCCCTTGCCCATGACCGCCATCCTCTCGGTCCAACCGGTGCAGAGATCGGTGGCGCACAGGGTCCAGATCCACTCGCCGGCGGCCACCTCGCCGCTGTGGGAGACCAGGTCGATCTCCA
>JAJYWM010000264.1 GCA_021791455.1 bacterium
GCTCAGGGGGCAGGAGGGAGCGGGGGACCTCGGCTGAGGGGATGGTGTGGTCAGGGGAGGGACGGGGAGGCGGGGTGTGGGGCATCAGAGCCCATGAGCCAGGGCCGGCCAGTGGATGTGCCAGCGCACCTTGAGCGCATGGCAGAGCGAAGAATCCAGATGGCCCCAGGGCACAGGATTGGGCAATGGCCAGGGTCGGTCCGGACGCATCCGTGTACAGCCGAGGCCGACTGAATCGGCCCACCGCTCGCCCGACTTCAGCCAGCGCGGCGCAAGTCGGGGCGGGTCGTCTGGGAAGGTCACCTCCAGCACCCCGTTCATCATCGGCCCCTCGTGCCAGGGGCCCTGGTTGACGCGGGCCACGAACACCGGCTCCGGCGCTCGTGGCGGCTTCTGTACGTAGATCCCCGCACACCACGGCTCAGGACACTCCAACAGGCCGCGATAGGCCCTCTGGGTGAGCTGGATGTCATGCTCCACAACCAGGAGGTCGGACCCCTCGGATCGAGCCATGTCCCAGCAGGTGCGAAGCCAACCCCAGTAAGCGAACTCCTCACCGCGACGGCAGATTGCCGGGACGGCCCTGGTGGCCGGGACGCGCTCTTCGTTCAGCACGTGGGCCAATGACTTCATGGCGCGGTCCTGCTCCTGGGGCCGGACGCTTGGGGTGTAGGGCAGCATTATCAGCGGGTGCTTCGGCTTGGCTCTGACCGCGTGCTCGAAGAATTCCGGGCGGCAGTTGACTATCTGGGCCACCAGATCAGACCTTGCGCGACGTATTGGGCTCGTGGCCGATGTGGTAATGCGGTCCCTGACGGCAGCGGTAGACGTTCATCTTGCCCTCGACCGGCCTGGATCGGACCGCGTGACGCCTGGCGATCTGCTGGACCACCTGCTCGGCCTGTCGGCGCGTTTGATAGGCCACCTTGCTCATGCACCCGACGTAGGCGCGGCGCATCACATCACCAGATCCTCTTGGGAAACCTGGCTTCTGAGCCGAGCTTGCGGCCCATCTCCTGGGCCAGCTCGCGGAGCTGTTGCTCCAGCTCCTTTATGCGCTGCGCCTGCTCGGCGATGATCCGGTCTTTTTCGTCGGCCATGTCACAGGCTCGCCGTCTCGTTCTCCACGCCGTTGATGCCCGCGATGAGCCAGTTCCGGACCGTGGCGACGTGCGGGTTGGTGGACTTGGTGAGCTGGATCGCCACCAGCCCGACCGCGATGGTGCCGATGACAGCCCCCACGGTGGCGGCCAGGGCCAGGATGACCAGATCCTTCTGGGTAATGTTCATAGTAAGGCGCGACGCTCCGTAGGCAGAGGGTATCCCCCCCCTCGGGGCAGGAGCGCCGCGCCGGTCGGAGTACGGTGTCTCACCAGTGCAAGAGAATGTGCCCGATGCTGAGCACCGAGGCGGTGGCCGCCAGCAAACCCACCAGGGTTCCGGCCACCCCAATGACTCTCATCTTGATGGGCCGGAAGAACTCGCGCAGGGTCTGGTCCCGCAGCTTTTCGGCGGAACGCTCGGCCAGCATGTCGGCCAGCTGCCTGACCCGGTGCTCGTCGAAGATCAGGGACGGCACCTCGTCCACCTTCCTCTCAATCCTGGTGACCCGCCCGGTGAGCGAGGTGACCGAGAGTCGGAGCGAGTCCACCGTCTCCGCCACGCCCTCCAGGGTCACGTCGCCTCGTCCGGGCAAACCTCATGCTCCCGAGGTGGCCTTGGTCGCGGCAACGCCGTTGACGGTCACATGGTAGATCCCCAGACCGGCCACGATCAATGCGGTGGAGAAGGGTACGCCGAGCCCGTGCATGGCGGGAGCCGCGAAGCCGGAGATCCCGATGCCCACCGCGAGCAGTCCGCCGAAAGGGCGGCTGGCCGAGGAAACCGCTCCCTTGAAGCCACTGGCGGTCACCGGGGTGGTCCTTTTGGGAGCGTGGACCCATCCGGGAAGCTGACCGTGATCGGGTCCTGGGCCGGAGCCGGCTCGGTTGGCTCAGGGGTCGGCTCGGGCTCCTCCACTGGGGGCGCCGGCTCCTCGGTCGGCTCGGTGGGCTCCGCGACAGGCTCGGTGGGCTCCGGCTCCGGGAAACTGACTACCGGCTCGGGGCCAGCGGTCCCGATGGGTAGCTGGGTTGAGTCAAGCATTGGTGGTCTCCTTAGTTGATCACGATTGTAGCGCCTGCCGTAACGGTGTAGGTGCCTGGGCCCAGGGCTGTCGATGTGGGCGCCGGGTCCGGCTGAGGCGTCGGGGCCACGATCTTCCGGCAGTAGTTGACCCCGACACCGGTAACCGAGCTGTCCACGTTCATCGAGAGGCCCGGCACCTGATGGCCGCCCTGGTACTGCCAGATTCGCTGGTTGGACCCGGCCCACTCGGAATTCGGGATTCCGGGGATCGCGTCCGGGGTGACGGGCAGCGGAGATGGAGCGCCCGCGTCGTTCGGCCATTCACCGCAGTAGATCCCGGTAGGAGAGTCCCGGCTGCCCGCGAGTGAGGCCAAGAAGGACGGTGAGCCGTAGGGGAAGGAATCGACCCCAGCTCTCTGGCACGCGGCGGCGAAGGCTAATGCGGCTGCCCTCCAGCCCGCCATGTCCGCCGCCGACCAGGGAGCCTCTACGTTGAGTCCCAGAATGGTCATCTGTCCGCCGCCCGACGCCACGTGGTGAGCCGCGAAGACGACCGCCTCATCCCAGCCCTGGGCGGTCTGCGGGGTCTGGGCGGCATCGCCGGAGTTGGGCACCAGGAGGGGCAGGTAGCCGAGGCCCGCGTCCATCACCGCTTGAGCGGCCTGCGCGCTCCAGCCGCCGCCGTAGGGCCTGCCCCAGCCAGGGACATAGCCCTGCCAGGCGCAGAGAAGCGGGTTGTCGGATATCGCTGCCGCCACCTCGGCTGCAGTGGGTGACTCCCAGCAGTCGTATTGGATGAGCACTCAGGGCCGCCACAGCTTGAATATGTCCGCGAAGTGGACCAGCAGGAGCATTATCACCGCTCCCGCGATGAAGGCCCAGACGACCCCCATCCGGGGGTGATCGGTGAGCTGGCCCGCGATGATCTGCGAGATCGTGGCATCGGTGCCGAGCCAGATGGCGACGGCCTCCCCGATGCACAGAGCACCCAGGGCCAGGCCCACCACCGCGAAGAAGAAGCCCGCGAGGAACTGGCCTATGGTCATGCCACCCTCACTGGATGGTCACGCCGGATATCGTCACGGTGAGGCTCGCGGCCGTTCCGGCCAGGGCGGCCAGGAAGTCGCCCGCTTCCATGTATTGGTCTAGGTCGACGACGACGGTCGAATTGGCCGCCACCGAGAGCGCCGAATAGAGCGCGTTTGCCGCCGCCGCCGCCCCGCCGTTGGGCACCAGGTACAGCGTCAGCGTCACGGCCGCGGCCGTCGGGTTGCATATGACCATCGTCTTAACCAACGTCGTCGCGCCCGGCGCCGGGTTGATCGCGGTGTTGTTCGGTGCGGTGTAGATGGTCGCCACGGCGGCCGCGGGCTGCCCTTGGTAAAGGCGAATTGGTGTCGGTGTCCCGGGCA
Source organism: bacterium (assembly GCA_021791455.1). The sequence continues at coordinate 3,540 of JAJYWM010000264.1, forward strand.
TATTTCCCCCTTAGTACCAGTATTCCGGGCTGCCAAATAGGTGCCCGACGACTTGAATCTGCTGCGCCCCCGACGGCGAATCTACGGGCAAGACGTTTCCCCCTGCGTCCACCAAAAGGAAGTTCCCCGTCTGCCCTTGTATGGACTCAACGGTTGCTGATCTGCCCGAGCCCGAGTCGGGAAGTACGTTTGAGTTAGTCCCTTGCCAAACCATCGGGGGCGGTACTCCGGTGCTGGCCCCAGTGGTGTCTTGAATCGCAAATATTCCGGTCACGGCGTTTAGTGTGGCGTCCGCGGTTGTCGGCCCGAAGACGTACACCCCGGCGCCGTCGCCGGTGGTGGCCTCGAATTGCCCGTAGGGCACATCGTCTAAATGCCACAGCAGAATGGTGCTGGAATCGGGATTAAAAGGGCCGTCGGGCACCGCGTAAGTTGTCCCGCTGGTCGGATACCGTAAGACAGAACTAAATCGTATTTCGTCGACGTCCCACGTTTCGGGGTCTCCGTATTGGTTGGGGCCGATCGCCAGGAAGGGGAAGGCCGTTTGGTAGATGACCGAGCCAGCCGGGGGCGCGAATGGCCCTTGCAGCGTCCCGTTAACTCCCATCCAGATGTTTCCGCTTGAGTCCATCTGCACGAATACATGGGTGGCGGCCAGGCCGGGCGAATCCTGATTTGGGAAGCCAAGTTGGGAGCCGCCCCAAACCACCGTATCGGTACTCGAGAAAGACAGGCCCATGAAGTTTTGGGCGTTTGAGCTTTGGGCGGCTCCAGCGTTGTTGTATGGTACTTCGCCGTCAGGCTCGGCCCACCCTAACAGCACGTTCAGAACGGGGTTAGCCGGGGCCGGGTTCTGCGTTAGGTATCCCTCGGCGGTCCACTCTTTCGGTACGGATAGCGCCTTTTGGGCGAATAGGTAGCCCCACGAAGGGGCGAGCGCCGTCGCGCTTGGCATCCCCTCAAAGACGTATTGCGCCATGCGACCGAATCCGGTTATGGACGATGAAGACGTCCTTACCTGGTGGAGATGGTCGGCGGCCGCCGCGTCCCTCGAACTACCGGCGGCGGGGGGTGAAACTCCCAGGTATTCCTCCCCGATGACGGCCGCATTGCGGTTGATCGGGGTCGGGGCGGACATCGAAGCGCCCACGGATCAGAACCTTTCGGTCTGCGCGATGGCTCTTGTTTGAGACACTCGCACGTCCCCGTTGGTGGTCGCGGCCGGGTCCACGCGGCAGTAGATAGCTCCAATGTGGCCCGAACGCGACAGGACGCCGATCAGCGAGGTCCCCTCGCCCCAGGGGGTTCCCTGCGCCTGGTAGAACTCGATGTTGACGTTTGAGTTGGTGCCCTGCAGGACCAGGGTGTCCGCTGCCAGAGGGTTCGCGGGCACCACCAGCATCTCCTCTCCCGGCGCGATGCTGTAGGCCAGGTTCACCTCGACCTGGGTTAGCTGCCGGACCTGGGCGACGACCCGGACCGGCGCGGCGGGGTTCTGCTGGCTCATGCGACGGCTCCTTGGATTGCGCCGACTGCGGCCCTGGCGGGCGCTCCCCCGATCCGGGGTAGCAGTGTGCTCACCCCGATCACGGCCAGGCCGCCCAGGAAGAGTATCAGGCCGACCGCGACCAGGCCCAGGCGCGCCGCCCACGTGGCGATGGCCCCCGGCACGTTCAGCGCCGCGGTGATGCCCTGCGGCCCCTGCAGCACGTTCTGGAGCTGGAGCGCCCAGCTCTTGCCGCCCGTGCTCGCGGCGGGCGAGGTGGCTGAAGCGGAGCTCTGCTGCGAGATTGGGCGCACTCCGGCTCCGCCGAGCTTGGCGCCGCCCGTGAGGTACTGCTCGAAGAGCGAGGCCCCGGAGTTCGGCTTGATCGCATCACCCAGGGTGGATCCGGTCTGGTAGTAGTTCTCCGCTCCATACACATTGCCACCCGAGGCCTTAAGCCCCGAAGCGAAGATGGCGGCGGCGTCCTCGGCCTGGGTGATGAAGGACTGCTGAGATTGCGAGTACAACACAGAGGTGGGCGCGGTCTGGGTCGAGAGGCCGAAGTATCCGCCGTAGCCCTGGGGATTGACCCCGGCCCCGGCCTGCTCGTAGCCGGACTCCTCCTGGGCGATGATCGCCAGGTACTGCGGGTTGACCCCGCTCAGCTTGCCCTGCGACCCCAACTGGTCCAGCAGCTGCAGCTCGGTGGTGGGGTTGTTGACGCTCATGCGTACTCGTTGACCACTGACTGGTAGTTTGGATTGCTTGGGAAGAGCCAGCCCGCAGGGGACCAGATAGCAGACCCCGGGCCGTTCTCATAAGTACCCAGCGCGGGAGAGCCGGCCTGGGTGCCGTACCCAGACGCCGCGGCCTGCAAGTACTCCAGGTTGTTGACCGAGTTCTGCGCCTGGAGGCTGGGCGTCGTGCCGCTGTAGCTGTACTCGGTGACCGGACTGGTGCCACTACTGCCGGAGGGGAATGTGCTGATCTTGGTCCCGGTGCTGAGCACCGCCTGTTGGGCGGCGATCAACTGCGCTCCGCTGATCGAGGTTGTCGCAGGCGACTGCATGGGTGCAAGCGATGCCTGAAAAGGGGCGCCCGGATAAATGCCCGCAAGCGGATTGGTCGAGCCGATGCCGGCGCTTCCCCCGGCTCCCCCGGTCACCAGGCTGGCCCCGGTCGAGGTTGTCGGCGAGAGCACGTACTGCTGCGGGGTGAGCCCAGAGGTGGCTGAACTGGACTGGTTGCGGGTCAGCAGCCAGTACCCGAAGGCTCCGAGCCCCGCCACGCCGACCACGGCAGCCGCCGCCTTGGGGTGGGCCTTGACCCAATCAACCGGGTTGTCGGCCATATCAGACAGCTCCCGTCCAGACCTGGCTGTCCTTGAACGCCGCGCCCGCGCCGGGACTGGCCGATGCCGTCCCCGCCGGAGTGAAGGCGAGCTGCGGGGTCGTCTGCACCGGCATCAGCAGGCGCACCGGCACCACGGTCACCCCGAGGTGGTAGTTCACCGGGGTGAGCGAGTTGTACATCGTGCTGCGCGGGTTGGGCACCTGCGGAATGAGCGCGGCCCTGACCCAGTGCCAGAAGCTGACGCGTCCATCGGTGCCGTAGTTGGACGGCACCCCGACCACGTAGCCAGGGTTGGTCCTCGGCTGACGCCAGTTGAGGGCCAACCCCTCGGCAGTTGGCATGATCCGATCCCCTACTTGAACAGCGTCTGCACGACGGTGGTTCCGGCGCCCGTGATGCTCCTGATCTCTCCAGGCGCGTTCGGCTTGGTCGAGACCTGGTACACGATGGCGACCACCGCGATCAGGGTGAAGATGGCGACTCCCGCCGCGATGACTCCGCCGTTGCCACCCATGCTCTACTCCTTATCCTATTGCGCTCTTGTCTGGGGTTCCGGCCACCAGATCGTAGACGATGGCCGCCAGCAGCAGTGCCACCACCGCCGGGAACAGCGGGGTTCCCGCCAGCACTATCGCGGCCCCCAGCCCAATTGCCAGGTAGAGAGGCTTGACCGGGGACGAGCTGTTCACTTGTACACCGTGAGCTGACCCGAGATGGCCTTGAGTTCGCGCTGCCACGTCCCCGAGGTCCATCCCAGGACCGCGAGCAGGATCACTGAGAGCACGACAACGATGTCGGTCGGGCTCACGAGTGGCCTCCTAGCTGCGGCGCCACTCCCGGCGGAGCCTTGAATCCCGTGCCAGGCTGAACCGCCGAGGCCGCACCCTTCGGCCGGGGCCCGAAGTTGTTGATGTTCTGCTGACTGCCCGTCGTCGGCTTCAGCACGCCGGGGTCGAAGATGGCGGCCAGCATCGCGGCCAGGTTGCCCGTCACCGCGCCGAAGACCACGAAGGCTCCGGCCACGCACATGAGGCCGCCCGCCACGAACGCCGGCTTGATGTGCATCAGTCGAGCGCCCGATTCATGGCATGCACGAGCAGCACGCAGACAGCGAGCGCGCCGATGACTCCGAGCACCAGGATCACATCGCCCATCGCCGAGCCGGTCGGGGAAGCGGGAGTCCCCGGCGCCCCGGAGACTCCCGCCTGCTGCCAGTTCACCGTCTGTGGTCCGTCCCACATGGCGGTTGCCTCACCCGACCGTGGTTCGGACCACGCCGATGATCGCGCCGATGATCAGCAGGCCCACGATCACCCCGGCCCCGATGGCCGCGCCCTTGATGAAGTCGCCAGAGATCGAGCCCATCAGTAGGGCACCGGGACGAGACCGAAGCTGTAGACCCTGGCGTAAGCCCCCGTCATCGTGGTGCCCGCGGGCACCCGAAGGGCGGTGGACATGGCAGGAGTCGGGGAGATCCCGAGGGTTGCGGCCAGTGCCACGTCGGGAGTCATCTGGGCGACCAGCGGAGTCGCGTTGGGGAACTGTGGGATCTCGCCGCCCGCCAGGTCGGCCAGGAAGTGGCCCTTCGGAAAGTACCTCTGATAGCGCTCGTGCACCATCTCGTAGTAGTCCTGGAAGGTGTTGGTCGAGGCGTCGAACTCCCACCTGGAGTTCTGCTGCACGTTGGTCAGCCAGAGGGCGAAATAGTCCGCCCGGATCGGGAGGTTGTCGTTCACCAGGATGTGGTGGATCGCCTCGTACAGCATCGCGGTCTTGTGGGCGAAGTATTGGATCGCCCCCGCGTTCTGGATCGAGGGAGACGCGGCGTCAACCTGGAGCCCGAAGCTCGCAGTGGGAGTCGGGGTGCCCTTGGTGCCGGGCGGCAGCGATGCGCCGTCGAGCCCCATCAGCTCGTAGACGATGGACGCCTGACTGCCAGCCGTGGTCTGCACCGTGACCCCCGCGGAGGCGTTGATGAAGGGCACCTGCTCCGGGTTGCTTCCGGTGGTCGGAGCCAGGATGAGCTTGTTCTGGGGCCGGTTCTCGTTGTCGCCGAACGGCAACAAGCCGAAGCCGAGGTGGCGGCGGCGCTGCAACTGCTGGCGCACGGTGAACTTCACCGTGTAGTCGGTGGTCACCGGGGCCGTACCGCTGTTGGTCAGCGTCGATCCCGGCACCAGTCCGCCGAGATCCCAGTTGCCGCCGTCGTCCTGGTAGGGCGAGGCGCTGGCTGAGACTGGGCTGTACTCGCCAAGACCGGCGAAACTGGGGTCATAGTCCTGAGCCCTCGACACCGCGTCCAGATACCAGGCCGTCATCTCGAGCTGGTTCCAGGGCGGGGCGCCCGCGAGGGTCAGCGCCTGGATGAGCGAACTGAACGGGAAGAACGGGGAGACAGTCACCGAGCCGCCGGCTGGGAGGGTCACCGCCAGGTTCAGGGTGACCAGGTACTTGATCGCCTTGCACCAGGTGGGCGAGACCGGGATGTCGGAGGGGTTCAATGTGAAGAGCCCGGCCGAGGCCCCGCCCGCCGAGCCCGAGGCCAGGGTCGCCAGTTGGGTCCAGGGGTTGGTCTCCGCGTGGGCCAGCCAGCCCGCAAGGTTCGCCGCCTGGGCCGCCGCCGCCGAGTTGCCGGTGTTCGCCGCTGCTGCCGACATGTCAGGCAGCCACGCCGAGAGCGGCCGTGTACCCCTGGCCGACCTTGTTGGCGACCGGGATCGTGGTCTTGCCGAGCGCCCTCGCCGCCATGACCACCACCAGGACGCCGCCTGCGGCGATCAGGGTGATCAGCACGACGTTGCCGATGTTTAGCTGGATGTGTCGATCCACGCAGGTCACCTCTACCTTGCCAGCGGCGGGGAACTTGGAGTTCCGCTGGTTGGGAGGCGCCTCCAGCCTTTGTCTGAGCGGAATCCTAGCGGGCGGCCGCCGCTGTGTCAACCGCACTCTCGGGCTCGGGCTCCAGTAGGCGCGCGAGGCCGAGCTGATCGAGCCAGTCCTGGGTGTCCCGGTAGTACCTCCACCTGGAGGCCGGCCCCGGCGGCCCATCGATCCAGCGATACCAGAATCCGAACCGGCCCATCTGGTCGGGGTCGTACTCGGGCAGCATGGTCCGGGCCGTCTTTATGTCCGGGATGTGCGTCAGTCTAAAGATGAACAGGTGGCAGGACTGCGAGAAGAGCTGCCGGGGGATGTAGGCCGGCTCCTGGGTCAGCCCCACCAGGCCGGCGAAGGCGCCCCGGCCGGTCTTATGGAGGTTGCGGAGATCGAACCCAGCATTCACCGAACTCATGATCGCGTGCGCGTACTCGTCGAGCACCAGGACCACGTGCTTCCGCCGCAAGGCCCAGCGGCAGACTCGCTGGATCTTCTCGCTGACGGCCATCTCGCCCGGAACGTCCTTCAGGAAAAGGAATTGCTTGGGGTCCGACTTCGACCCCACCTGGCGTAGCTCGATCCTGCGATACCCCCAGGCGCGCAGCCGAGCCAGATCCTTGGGGTCGTCTTTGGTCTGAACCCACATGACCCGCTGGCGCTCGTTGAACCCAGTCGAGAGCACGGCCGCCAGCACGGTTGTGAACGAGGTCTTGCCGGTGCCCGACTTGCCCAGGATCGCGTAGCGGTCCCAGGGCGACAGTTCGATCTTCTGAGCCATGCTCAGAGTCTAGGCCGCGGCGGCTGCCTCTGCTTGAGCCTCAGGCCGACCGGCCGCCTCCTCGATCGGAGTGGCTTGAGCGACCCGGAGCGCCTGGCGTATGCGCCAGAGAGTCACCACCTCGATCCCGGTGGCCACCCCGACGCCGCCGAGCATCAGCCAGGGAGCGATGGGCCCGAACCAGCGAATCACCGTCTGCACCTGCGGCAATTCCTCCAGTCCGGCGATGGCCTGCGCCGCCATGAACGGCTTGGGCGTACCCGTCCATTGGATGACCTCGGCCACGCTCTTTGCGGTGCCGTCGGGCTGGGGCAGCTGGACGGCCCTGGGGTCGGCCCCCAGCACGAAGGCCGCGCCCCGGAGGTGATAGC
>JAJYWM010000354.1 GCA_021791455.1 bacterium
CCAGCAGCCGCTCCAGCAGGCTGCCCCCCAGCTTGGTCATCGCGGTGCGGATGGCCAACTCGGCCACCTCCAGGCCCCGGCTGGTGGGGTCAGCCAGCAGACTTGCGGCCAGCTGGCTGAGGCGCGCTACCTCACCTTCGAATTCCTCCTTGAGCTCCCTTTGGAGCCCTTTTTTTTGCTCCCGGCGTCCGGGGGCTGGTCCTGGGCGAGGACGGGCACCGGCCGGGCATCACAGATCTGCTGGTTGACCTCCACGATCTCTTCCACGACTGCTCGGAAGCGCTTGTAGTTGGCGACTTCCCTACGCGCCTTCTCCAGCTCGGGTCCCTCTGCCACCTGCCGGGCCTGAGTCTTGCCCGCCTGCGACATGGTCAGCAGGTAGCGGGGGCCATGGCCAGGATGAGCCGGGTCGGCGCAGGCGCAATTGGGCTTGCCACAGCGGCGGTAGTTGGCCGTGAGGCTCCCGCGTCGGAAGTCCTCGGTGGCGGCGAGTTCCTGATATAGCCGGCGGCGCTCCTGCTCGATCTCGGGGAGAGAGGCTTCCATTGGCAGGTCTCCTATCTGGCTGTGGCCACACAGCCAGATTACCACCAATCTACTCTCCCTCTCCAGGTGCTCCCACTTTCCCGTCCCACACCCAGTGGCCCAACTCGTTGGCAGGAAATCTGGCAGTGGCTCCCCTACCAGACCACAGTTGCCTGACCCCCAGCTCCTACTTTTTTGTCGCGCACCCAACTCCGACCCAGACCAATTTCTCCGCAGTGACGAAAGCAGGCCATGCGAACCATCACGGGACTTGTCCCGTCGTCAGGTGCAAGCGTCCACTCCCGAAAGCATCCCTCCCACGCTCTACGTCAGCCAGTCCAACGCGCTTTGCCGGTAACAGCAACCTAGGCACCATCCCAGCCAAGGGTCTGGCTGATATCCTTCGCCGCATCCACCAGCCGACCAATCACCACTTCTTGGCGAAACTCAGAACGTCCGCGAAAAAAGGAAATAGTAAGGGCCCCTGCCAACGCACCACCTGCACTCCTCACGGGAGCTGATAGCCCAACAACGCCCTCTATACTCTCTTCCTCTGTAACCGCGAACCCCCTCGTGCGGACCAACTGCACCCGCGCGCGCAGGGCACCCACGTCAGTAATGGTATGCGGCGTCTCCGCCCAAAGCGGAGCACTACCCAACAGGCGCTCCAGTGCGCCTGCATCACCGAACGCAAGATACACTTGCCCAGCCGCTGTCGCATGCAGAGGCCGCGCGACTCCTAAAGGAATCTCAACACGCAAGTTGTGAGATGACGTCCCCACGCGTGACACGTACATAACGCCATCCGCAAACGGAAGTGCAAAGTAAACGTACTCGTGCATCTCCGATGCCAGCTCAGCCATGCGCCGCTCCGCGAGCTTGACCACGTCGAGACTGGCGACCAGACGAGCGCCGAGGGCGACCAGACGAGCGCCACGGATATACTCTCGCTTATCGGTAACCGAGACAGCTCCGCACCGCCCAAGTTCCTTCAAAAGCACCTGTGTGGAACTCACAGGGACGTCGAGTTGCCTGGCCAGCTCACTCAGCCGAAGCGGCGTGTTTGCTCCGGCGAGCACCTCGAGCAACCTGACGACCCTGCATGCGGTCCGCGAACTCGCCCCCCCCGAAGCGTGGCCGCTGTCTCCCCGAACAGAGGGGGTGGGCGCTCCGCCCACCCCCCCTCCTAGCCTTGCTCGCTTCATCCAAAAACCACAGTCCTGCCCGCCGCAGCGCCACCACACGTCTCGGTGGCATCCCCATCTCGACGGGAGGCGCCTACTTGCACTCGACAGCCGCCCCGGACGACGCAAACTGATTCGTATACACCGACCCAACGTTGAGAGTTGCAGGGATCGCTCCCACAGCAGCCAGGGACACTGCCATGCTTGTCCAGTCGCTCGGGGCCTGGTACGCCAATGTATGCCCGGCCATGGCGGCGCTGCACTCATAGGCCATGTACTGCTGGTACTGCTGACGTGCAGCCGAAACCTCGAGGCCGGGCACATAGCTCGCCTCCGCCGCTGCCGCGCTGGCAGGGCTACGGTTGGCGGACGCGAACCCTTCGTAGGTCGCAGTGAGAAACCGCTCCAGCACGGACGGCTCCTGCTTCAACGTCTGCGGGCTTGTGACAAAGCTGTAGCTCCCGCCCTGGATCCCATACGACGACTCAAGCAGCCCACGGGACGGCCGAACAGGATCAATCAGCGGGGCTCCAAACGGAATCTGGGTGACCACCGCCCCAGTACTCCCAGAGTTGTAGCTTTGAATCATTGCGGCCGGGGTAAGAAAGACAACATACTTGTTAGTATCCGGATTTACCCCCAATGAAGTAAGCAAGTCGTTAAGAATGGCCTCGAACGAGGAGCCAAGCACTCCTATAGTCACGTGTGTCAGCTGCTTGAGCGAGGTAATGCCAGAACTGTCCGGCACGAAGACGCCCTGTCCATTTTTGCCGAATGCCGTCCCGATTGACACTACCTTGCTTCCCTGAGCTGCAGCCTCCAGTGCATTGGAAGGAATTGCAAACCCCACGGTTGCCTTGTTCGCTGCGACAGCCTCTACGGTCGTCGCCGAAGACGTGCCAGACAAAATCGTGACGTCCAGATGCTGCTTCGTGTAATAGCCGAGCTTCTGCGCCTCATACACGGCCGCATTAATCCCCGAAGGTGGAGTGTTCAGCAAAAGCGACACACTTGCCACCTTAGCAGTAGGTTGCTTGCTCACAGACGCCCCGCACGCTGCCAACCCAAATGCGGATGCCCCGAACATTAAGCAGGCCAGCGCCACCTTCATCGTTTGCCCTGTCAACATGTGAGTACCTCTGCCATCCCTTTGCCTCCATCCATTCAAACGAGTGAAACTCCGCTCACCTTGACTCGACCGGTGGTCGCCAACCCAAAACGACCCGCTCCACCGCCACCACAGCGTAAAATAGGACCACTCCGAGAACCGACAACACGACAATTGCGGCAAAGCTCAGCGCAGCGTCTAGGCTTCCCGACGCAAACGTCACAATGTACCCAAGTCCAGCCTGCCCAGCCACCAGCTCCCCTGCCACCGCGCCGAGCGTCGCGAACGTAATTGCCAGCTTGAGCCCTGCAAATATGCTTGGCATGGCGTATGGTAGCCGCATCTTGACAAATACCCTCCGTCGGTTACCACCCATCACCCTGGCCAACCGAATGAAGTCGCGGTCGATCGCTGTCAGGCCCAATGTAGTATTGACAATAACTGGGAAGATGGCTACGAGCATTGCCACCAGTACGTTCGTGGTGAGCCCGAAACCGAACCACAGGAGAAACAGCGGCGCCACTACGATCTTCGGTATCGCCTGTGAGACCACTATGAGTGGGTACAGCAACCGTTCAACAGTACGCGAGAACGCGATACCGATCGCGACGATTACCCCACAAGCAACAGCGAGGACGAACCCCACAAGTATTTCCTGCAGCGTTACCCACGCGTTAGTTGCGAGCGTGGCCCAATGTCCAACCAATTGCTCCGCCACGGATGCAGGGGCGGGTACTATGTCTGCCGGCAGGTGCGCCACTATCACGACCAACTGCCATATCACAATCAGAAGTACAAAACCGGCGCATGCCCACCCAACCTGCGTAACCACCGCCTTTGCTCGGCTTCCACTCCGCCGCGCAGGCCGCTTGCCGCTGTTCGTAGCGCTGCCCCATGCGCCGGCGGGCATCGTGCTATGAACGGTTGGCCGACGCATCGTACGCCCCACCCGCCTCCAACGCGTCGCGTACCGCTTTGAGATAAGGATCGAATGCCGGCTCCGCGATAGGCCATACAGACCTGGGGCGCGGCAATGCGACCGCAATGTCCGCAACAATGGTCGCCGGCGCAGCCGATAGCACCACAACGCGGTCAGCGAGGAACACAGCCTCCTCGATGCTGTGGGTGACGAGGACCGTCGTCTTCGAGGCGTCTGCGGTGATCCTGGCGAGGTCGAAGTTGAGTTGTTCCCTGGTTATCGTGTCGAGCGCACCCATTGGTTCGTCAAGAAGGAGAAGCGGCGGGTCATGTACAAGAGCCCGGCAGATAGCCACCCGCTGCCTCATACCTCCCGATAGTTGGTACGGGTAGCTTTGGGCAAACCGTCCAATGCCAACGCTATCCAGAAGCAGGCGCGCCCGCCGCTCATGTTCGGCGAGAACCTGAATGCCACGCATCTCGTACTGAAGCGTCACGTTGCGTAGTACGTTTCGCCAGTCAACCAGCAGGTCCTTCTGAAACATTACCCCAGCATCGGTGTTTGGGCCCGTTAGCGTGCGGCCACGTACTATCACCGAACCCGTCGTGGGTGGCTCTAACCCGGCCATTACTGACAGCAAGGTGCTCTTGCCACAGCCGGATGGCCCAACGATGCACACGAACTGCCCAGCTTCTACCTGGACACTAAGCGTGCTCAGCGCAGCTACAGGTCCCTGCGCAGTGTCAAATACGACGCTCACACCGTCAACTACGATCAACATCCTCGGACGCTCCGGCGCAGGTCCCATCCGCCGATGCAGTTATGTCGAAGCCGGCTGCGACCCGCGCGCCGTCGGGCGAGTGTCTTGCCCCGTCTGCTGGACATCTGTAGCATGGCCATGACTCTCGCGACCCGAGAGCGGTGCTGCTCCGGACCTACTCCTGCACCAAAACAGCTCGCACCGGACTTGACTCCACACCCTTAAATGCCAGTGGAAAGGCACAAACGGTGAAGGGCCTAGCTGCGTCGATCCGGGCTAGCCGTGTCACGTAGCCCATTGTGACGATGCCACTCTCAAGAAAGGTACGAACTGCGTAGTAGCGCCTTGGCGCCTCTGGGTCGTCCTTTCCATGGGAGTAGTCGTAACTCACCAGCGCAGGGTGCTGAGACGCTAGCCAGTCCACCGCTCCTACACTGATGTAGGGTGAGTTCTCCTCGTATCCCTCCTCACCAAAGTGGTCATTCCAGTTGGTTCGGAGAAATATCCGCTGGTCCTCTAGTCGCCTTCCCCTGAACGCATTCTCAAGATCTTCCGCGGCAATTGGTGCATTTAGGCCAACGTGCGTGAGGTCGGCCATCAGTCCCGGGCCATAGAATGCGCTGAGGGGAACTTGGTCTATGCTTGGGCCCCCTTCGACAAAGTGCATGGGTGCGTCAACGTGGGTTCCGTTGTGCAGGCGCATGTGGACCGCGCTTACGAGCTGTCCAGCACCTCCGGGATAGTCCTTGATTGTTTCGAATTCGAGTTGGACGTTTTTCACGCCTTCGGGAGTGTGCATGCGGTACCCTGCATCGAGCGTCAGGCTAATGTCCACTAGGTTGGTCATCGCTTACTACGCCTCCAAAGAGTCGGGCTGAGTATTCCTGCAGCTAGGATGCAGAAGAGACTGGGTTGGACAGTTCGCAGAGCAGCTCTTCGTTCCGGGAGAGCTGCATTTTGATTTCATCGCCATCGTTCAGATAGATGGGGGGTTCGCGGAAGCATCCGACGCCGGATGGTGTCCCCGTGGAGATTATGTCCCCGGGGTGAAGGTCAGTAACCTCTGAGATGAATGAGACAAGGGTGGGGACATCAAAGATGAGGTATTCGGTCGTGGAGTCTTGCATGAGTACATCATTGATCCACGAACGAATTGTGACCTCGGCGGGATTCGGTATTTCGTCTCGGGTGAGGATCCACCCGCCGAGGGGGGCAAATGTACGGAAGTTCTTTGCTAGTGTAAGCTGCTCTGGTTTGCTGAACTGAATGTCACGGGCACTCACGTCATTCAGGATGGTGTAGCCGAAGACGTACTCAAGCGCCTCCGCGGCTGGTACGAAGCTGGCATCGCGCCCGATCACAACGGCGAACTCTACTTCCCAGTCCAGCTGCTTTGTGCGGGCTGGTTTTATGACTGGAGCGCCGGGTCCGATGACCGTCGAGGGCCACTTTGGAAACAGCCTGGGCATGGTCGGGAGAGCTGCTCCGGCCTCTTCAGCATGCTCTCGATAATTGCGGCCTACAGCAAATATTTGGGTTGGATATTGAAGGGGTGCGCGAAGGTGCGCCTCGCGGAGGCCCCATTGGAACTTCGCGCTGGATCCCTCGTTGTCCGCCAACTGCTTGGCTGTGGTGAGACCCTGGGGCCCCGACGCCACGAGTGCTTCCATGCTCTGGCACACGGCTGCGGCTGCGCCTCCGACGGAGTCGCCTGCAGCGGTGAGGTCAAGGACCACATCTCCTGAAAGGCACCCGAGGTGCGGGCCTCCATTCCGGCTTGGCGGATCGAATGTGACAAGTCTCATACTAGGGTACCTTTACAAGATGATGGAAGCGGGTCCCGTATAGTGTAGCTCGCGAGCCACCGCAGGTCAAGCGAGCGCATTGCCTCGGGTGTGGGCCGGGAGTGTGGAGGGGCATTGACCTGCAGATGGGAGCGTTGGCACTCTGTGAGCGGTGCCACTTACAGAAGGGGAAGACCCCTTGGAAGAGGCCGGAGATGAGGATCTAGTGAGGCTGGAGGTCGAGCGGGGCCGACCTCAGTCCCAGCTGGCTGCGGTGGGAGACTTCCGGCGCGGCAGCCTGACCGGTGACGTACCGACGGTATGGCAAGCCGTACTGCACTTGTGCTGAGTCCGGCCATCCCGGGCACGGGCCGCTCCACCTGTTGACCAGGTCGGTCCAGGGGAAGACTGCGACGAAGGCGATCCCGGCGGGGCCGCAATTGGAGAAGGCTCAACGTGAGGTGGGCAACTACAAGCGCTTCAAGGCGGTGGTCGAGCAGATCGTGGCGGTCCACGAGCAGATCTGTGAAGCACGCCCGCTTATAGAAGACATGGAGGCCGTCAGGGGCGGCCAAAGGGGGGGCTCTATGAAGAGATCCGGACGGAGTTCGAAGCCGAGGTAGCCGAGCTCAGCCAGCTCGCGGCGCGCACTTGGCGAAACCGTCAGGACGTGGTCTCAAAGTGGCGGAGCTGGCGATCCGCACTGCCATGCTGAAGCTGGGCAGCAGGCTGCTGGAGCGTGTGCTGGATCTCGACCCTGGTCAGCTTGGCCCGGGGGTGGGCCGTAGAGGCGGCCACCAGGCCAGCTTCCGCGGCTATCGTGAGAAGACCGTGGACACCGTCTTGGGGGCGGTTCGTCTGCGCCGTGCCTACTACAACCGCCGGGCATACGGCCACGGACTCTTCCCCCGGGACCCGGAGCTGGGGATTGGGGCCAGCTCGCTGAGCCCGGGGCTGCGGCGGATGGTGGCTGAAGTGGGCAGCCAGGAGCCGTTCGCCCAGGCCAGCCGCGGCCTCCTCGAGCTCGACGGGTTGCACCTCACTGGCAAGCCGGTGGACCACAGCTCCGAGGCCGACGGCGAGAAGGTCCGAGCCGCCCTCGAGAGCCAAGCCGAGGTGGTGATAGAGGGCAAGGTGGTCCCTCTGGCCAGTCTCGGACCCGTCCCCGTGCTCAACATAGCCATGGACGGCACCGGGGTGCCCACCGTCTCCGCCGAAACCGAGGGCCGGCGGGGCAAGAGCCCGGATGGCCAAGCCCACACCAGGGGAGCCAAACTCGCTAGCATCTTCACCCAGACCAGGTTGGATGACTAGGGCCGCCCGGTCCGCGACGCCACCGTCCTCAACTTCCGCGGGCACAGCTACCGGATGCGGGCTCACCAGCCCCCGCCCGCCCGCCAAGGAGGGTCCGCTGTGGTTAGATGACTGGCGCCACGGGGTGCTGCGCTATTGGTGGCCACAACGCTGCACTTTTCATGATCGCCAACAGGGTGGTTGGTAACCCTCTGACGGCTGCTTCCGGACTGGCACAGGTAGCGCTGCCTTAGAGCCGCTTTCTCGGGGTACCTCTCCGTGGAGTTCAAACAGGACAGGTGTTCTACGGCTCCGCAACGGCCAACCCTGGCACCGACCCGGCGCTGGCAATCACGTTGACGCCCCGGGTGTGCGCCCGCCTGGCTTGAGAACCACCCCCGCTGGATTGCCGGTAATCCAAACGGAGCGCTGCGGGCTGGCCGCACCTAGGAGGTGCAGGCGGCTTCGTCCGCGATGGCACGGCCTTCGATCCCAGCTCCTGTGTCTTTGCCCATTTGAACGGTGACCGCGACCAGTTGCAGACGGATCTGGCGCCCTATGAGGGCCGTATCACGCTAACTGTGTCAAGCGTTGCTATGCGCCACTATCCTCATATCAGGCGCTGTTGCTGAGATCAAAGAGCGCAAGTAGCTGACAGCACCAGACTACGGATCTGGGTTTGCGGGGGTTCAAATCCCTCTGGGCGCACCATCGACCCTCTGCGGCCCCAACCCCCCTCTTGTCGCTTGGCCGTCGGCGCGGCGGGTGCCCATCGCAAACGGCCTTCCCGGCCAGCTGCTCACCCACCACCTGGGGATAGGACCGGCCATGGTCTGGTCCGGCCCGGGGGCCTCAGAAGGGTGGCCCTCACCCACTGATTGCCGGTCGTCCGACCACAGGGTCCGGGCAGCCCCTGGGCTAATCCGCTGCCTCCAGTTCTGCCAGCCGCTGCAGGTGCCGGGTGCGCCGCTCCTCGAGCTCACGTCGGAGATTTCCCAGCTGGTCCTGTCGCCGCTGGATCTGGGCCAGCTGGCGCTCGGCCACCTCGACCGCCTGACGGAGCACCTTGGCCTGTCCCCCTCTCGAGGTGCTGCGCCGGTAGGCCTGGCGCAGGGCCTCCATGCGGTCCTCGGCGACCAGCGCCTCGCGGATCTCGGAGAGCCCGGACCCCAGCACCTCCTGGAGTTCCCGGATGCGGCGCACCCGGGCCACGGTCACCTCGGTGTAGCGGCGCTCCTGCCCGCCGCTGAGACGGGAGCAGGGGGAGATGAGCCCGATCTCCTCGTAATAGCGGAGGGTGCGGGTTGTCACTCCGGTCATGGCGGCCACCTCCCCGATCCTCAGCTCCTGGCCGGACAGGGATTCAGCTGGTGACGGCACTGGGCACCCTCCCGCGGACCGCCTCGAAAATCATCCGAGCGGCAGCCTCCGGCCCCACCGCAGTGGTGTCGATCCACACGTCGTAGAGGCCAGGATCCGCGGGATCGGCATCGTAGAAGTGGCGCAGGTAGACCTGCCGGGCCCGATCCGTGTGACGCTGATCCCGCCTCGCCGTCGCCAGGTCGATGCCGGTCAGCTCCGCCACCCTCTGGACCCGGCGCTCGGCCGGTCCGTCCAGCCGAACCCGGAGGACGTCGTCCCGATCGGCCAGGATGATCGCCGCCCCCCGGCCAAGTATCACCCCGCCCTGGGCAGCCAGCCGGCGGATCACCGCCTCCGTCTGGCGGCGGAAGCGCTCCGCGTTCCCCTCCCCCTCCGCGTCCGTGGCCGGGCTCGGTGCCACCGGGCCGACCCCGCGCGCCAGCCCCGCGAGCACGTCCCCTACCCCGTTGTGGCCCGAGGCCTCCTCGGAGAGAACCTGGTCGAGCGGGGCGGCCAGCTCCTCGGCGACCTCGACCGGAATCGCCCGGTCGAGGAACGGCAGGGAGAGCAGCTCAGCCACACGGCGGCTGACCTCGTCGCCGCCGGCTCCGTAGCTGGCCGAGATGGTGATGGTCCGTACCGGGCCTGTGGGAGTGGACGCACGAAGCACCGGATGTCCGACCGCCGCCGCCACCTCCAGGCGCTGCTCATCGTGGACGTAGCGCTTTCCGCGCATCCAGGATGCGGCTGCAGCCACCAGCATCATGGCCGCGGAGAAGTAGAAGGTGACCCGCATGCCGGTCATGAAGGGACGGGAGATGAGATCGGGGAAGAAGCTGCGCCCGGTGAGCACCGCCGCGCGCGACGCGGGCAGGTGGCCTAGGACCGGCCCCAGAAGGCTCGCCATGGGGTTGTAGCCCAGGAAGGCGGCGAACAGGCTCCCCACGGGAGGGAGGTGGGAGATCCGGGCTGCATCCGCCTGCGGCACCCCTTGCTGCAGCAGCCCGTGGTAGAGAGAAGAGGGCAGCGCCGACGCCAGCCCCAGGACCATGAGGGTGAAGAACAGCCCGATCGAAAGCGTCATGCCGGAGTTCTGGAAGGTGGAGCGCATCCCGGAGGCCGCCCCCCGCTGCTCCGCCGGGACCGAATTCATGATGCCCGCCGTGTTGGGCGCCGAGAACATGCCCATGGCGAAGCCGTTGACGAAGAGGAGCGCCCCGAAGACGGGATAGGAGAAGTCGGCGGGAAGGAGGGACAGAAGGCCGAAGCTCACCGCCGCCCCCAGCATCCCGCCGGTGGCGAACGGACGGGCACCGTACCGGTCCGAGAGGTAGCCGGAGAAGGGGCCAGCCACCAGGAAACCGGCGGTCAGCGGGAGCATGTAGATGGCCGACCAGAGCGGCGTCTCCACGAAGTTGAAGCCGTGCAGGGGCAGCCAGATCCCCTGCAGCCAGATGATCAGCATG
>JAJYWM010000234.1 GCA_021791455.1 bacterium
CCGACTTCGGGCCGGACGCGCACCTGACCCTGCCGGGCCGTCCAGTCTCCGCCAAGACCGGGACCTCGGACAAGCAGAACGCCACGGGGGTCTACAGCAACAACATCGAGGACAACTGGACTTTTGGATGGACCCCCCAGCTGGTGACCGGCGTCTGGGTCGGCAATCCCGACGGCGCGACCCTGTCCAGCGTCACCTCAGGGATCAGTGGGGCGGCACCACTTTGGCAGGACTACATGGAGCAGGCGCTGGCCGGGCAGCCGGTGATGTGGTACTCCAAGCCGGCCGACGTGGTCCAGGTCGGCAGCGGGCCCTATCCCTACTACTACCTGCCCAACACCGTCAGCTACGCCAACCAGGACGTCAACTGCCCACCGGCCTACCAGACCAACTGGAACGGCACCTGCTGAGCGACCGGTAGCGTCGGGCAGCCCCCAATGACGGCGCCTGGGCCGAGCGGCCGCGGTCGGAGATGTCCTCGGCGCCAGGGCTGGTTTCCCCGAGGAACCAGCCCTGGCGCCGGGGACTGGGCGGATGGTCAGCTGGCCAGCGGCACGCCTATCCCCAGCAGGGGATCGCCGGCCTTGACCGCCAGCGCTGTCACCAAGAACACGACAACTCCCGATGCCGCGGCCTCCAGGCTGACCAGGCGCTCGCCGAAGATGTCGCGGAGTTCTCCGACCGGCTGTCCCTGCTCCACCCGCTCGCCGACGCTCACCGATGGGTGATAGGTAGCCGAGATGTCGGTCCTCATCCACACCATCTGGTCCATCGCCTCAGGAGCTGAGGCTGGAGGTCGGACGGGATCTATCATCCCCAAGGTCGAGAGCACGTTCTGCAGGCCACCCAGATGTCGCGCCACCGACGGCTCGTCGCAAATGCCCTGCTGCCCGATCTCGGCGATGATCCCGGGCACGCCGCGGAGAGCGGCCGAGGCATAGGCCGCCCCCGGAACCGAGTCGGGCTCCACTCCCAGGCTGTGTTCGAACCCGTAGGCGACCGACATCTGCTGCGAGACCCTAGCCACCTCAGGGTCGCCCGCCCTTGTCCACAGCGTGAATGGGCTCAGAGCCTCGATCAGGTCGCCGCAATGGGCGTCCACGTACGCGTCCGATCCCGAGATGAGGTCCTCGAGCAGGAACGCCGCGACGCGCTCCGCCGGCGAACCCTGCCGGTCGCCCGGGAACGAGCGGTTCAGATTCCGCCCGTCCCTGGGGTTGACGTAGATCGAGCGCTCGTAGAACCCCGGCGAGTTGACCAGAAGGACGGCGGCCAGGGTGCCACGGAGGCGGCTCGGGTCGAGCCAGCGGGTCAGCCTGGTGACCGCCTCGATGGGGACGTACTCGGCGGCGTGCATGCCACTGGTCACAGCCAGGGTCGGGCCGGGCTCGGCCCCGCGGATCACGACTGCGGGGATCTCCCAGGCGGGCTCCACCCCGGGGACTCTGACGAAGCCGCGCCGGACCTCGCCTGGCTCCGGGCTAAGATCGGCGAAAGATACTCTGGACATCCCGATCCTCCTTGGTGATCCGGCCGACCCTCGGCCGGCCGCCTGCGTCTACTGTCTGGCTCCGCCCCTGGACCGCTGCCACGTTCGCACCACCTCCCCCAGCACCGGCAGGGGCAGCGGTCCCTCGCTGAGCACGGCACCGTGGAATTGGGACAGGTCGAAGGCTGCTCCAAGCTCGTCCGCCGCCACCTTCCGCAGGCGCCGGATCTCCTCACGCCCGATCATGTAGGCGAGCGCTTGGCCGGGCCAGGCGATGTAGCGGTCGATCTCATTTCTGACATTCGCCATGGTGGTGGCGGTGTTCTCCCACATGAAGTCAACCGCCTCCTGACGCGACCAGCCGAGTCTGTGCATGCCGGTGTCGACAACCAGGCGGCAGGCCCTCAGGGCATCGAAGGACAGCATCCCCAGTCGCTGCAGATCGGAGCTGTACAGCCCCATCTCGTCGGCCAGACGCTCGCAATATAGGCCCCAGCCCTCGACGTAGCTGCAGACCTCGGCGTCCAGGTGGCGGCGGTAGGCGGGGATGTGGGTGAGGGTCTGCGCCGAGGCGATCTGGAGATGGTGGCCCGGGGTGCTCTCGTGAAAGGCGAGGGCCTCGTACTCGTAGACGTAGCGGCTCTTCGGGTCGGCGGTCAGGACGCAGTGGGCGCCGGGACGGCTTCCACCCTCGGACGGACCTCGGTAGTACGCGAGCGCCGAATTGCCAGCCTCAACAGGGTCGATCTCCTCCACCACGCAGGGGGCTATCTCGAAATGGGGGAAGAAGCGGTCTCGGGCCGCCTCGGCTCGGTCCAGAGCCGCCTGCACCACCTGGACTATCTCCGCCTCTTTGTTGAACCTGAGGGCGGGATCCGCTCGCAGCCGGTCTCGAAGCTCGGGAAAGGAGATGGGGCCGAACACCCGCCCCCCTATCTCCCGCCACTCGTCCTGCAGTGAGCTGAGAGCGTCCAGGCCGATCTGGTGGATCCGCTCTGGTGTGAGCTCGGTCGTGGTGTGGCGGCGCACGGCGCGCTCGTAGGCGACCGGCCCTCCTTCCACATGGGCCAGCCCCACCTGAGAGTCAGGCCTGGCTCCCGGCAACAACTCCTGGCTAAGACAATCCATGAGTCGCCTCATCGCGGGCCGCACCTGGTCGGTGATGAGTTGGCGCGCCCGCTCCCGATCGTGGGATCTGGCCTCCCGCGCCCGCAGCAGTGGCTTCAGGAAGACGTCCGTCTCCACCTGGCGCCCGAGATGACCATCAAGTTGGGCGACAGCCTGGAGGACACCCGCTCTGGTGGATGGCCGGTTCTGCTCCAGAGAGTCCCGGTAGCGCTCTGCGACCCGGTCCAGGTAGTCACCGAGCTTGGAGAGGCGCTCCAGATAAGAACTCACTGCCAGCCGGCTGTCGAGGGGGGCAGTTGGGATCGCCTGGAACGCCATCGCCTGGGGTGAGACGTAGCCGGCGGCGGATGCGTCGAGCGCCCACAACCCATCCTCCAGGTTGGTGCGCAGGGACCAGGCCAGCTGGCGCATGACCTCCCTGTCCACGCGCTCGCCCGGGGTCAGCTCGTCGTCTCGCAACCGGCTCAACGCCTGCTCTACACGGGCCACCCTGGCCGCTCCCCTAGCTGCGGCTGCCGCGCTCGGGTCCGGCAGCTGCGAGTCGTATCCGCTCACGCCCAGCATGGTGGCGCTAAGGGGATCGATGGAGTGCATGCAGTCGAAGAACTCCTGATCCAGCCTAGCCAGCTCCTCCCCGGAGTTCACTCGTGAACCCCGGCCCGGCCCGGCGGCGCCATCTGCGGTTGCGGCTGACGGCTCACGAGCGCCGCAACCTCGAGCCGAGCTCCAATAGCAGCACCTCCCAGGCACGCATCCCCTCGCGCAGCCGGGGAATGCGCAGGAACTCGTTCGGCGCATGCAGGTTCTCATCGGCGGTGGAGAAGGAGAAGAAGAGCGTCTTGAGTCCCAGCACCCTCTCGAAGAGGGCGGTGGCGGGGACGCTGCCACCGATCTTCGCGAAGAGGACGGGCTGGTCGGGATAGACCGCTTCCAGGGCTGCCTTGGCAGCCAGCACTCCTGGGTTGTCGGCGGGCAGGGTGTAGGCGGGAACCGATCCGGGATCGGTAAGCACCTTGACCCTGACCCCTGGCTGAGCCAGCGCCGCGATGCGCTCGCTGACCCGCTCCGCAGTCCGCCCGGGGTCCTGCCCAGGCACCAGTCGACACGAGATGTGCGCTCGTGCCACATGGGGTATCACGGTGTACTTGCCTCCTCCCTCCAGCCCGTTCACCTCCAGCGTCGGTCTCTCCCACAGGCGCTCCAAGGTGCTGTAGCCGACCTCGCCGTACGTCTCCGGAAGTCCCAATTGCTGCGCGTACTCGTGATCGTCGAAGGGCACCGCGGCGATCTCCTGGCGGCGCTCCGGGGATAGCGCGGGTATACCGTCGTAGAAACCTGGGACGGCCACAGTGCCATCAGGCCGATGCAGGCCCGCCAGGATGGCCGCCAGCGCGACCGCCGGATTGGCGACCGTTCCCCCGTAGCGACCGGAATGCAAGTCCTGGGTGGCACCCGATACCTCGACTGTCAAGCTCACCAGCCCCTTCGACCCCAGTGAGATCGAGGGCTCCGTGGGGCGCCAGATGGCGCCGTCCGCGGAGATGACCAGGTCGGCCCCCAGCTCATCCGCGTGACGGCTCACGAAGTCGGGCAGGTTGGGGCTTCCGATCTCCTCCTCGCCTTCTATCAGCAACTTGACATTGAGGGGAAGGCGCCCCTGCTGGGTGATGAACGCCTGCAGCACCTTCATCGCCATGAAGACCGGTCCCTTGTCGTCAGAGACCCCGCGCCCGCGCACGACCTCGCCGTCCCTGGTGAGAACGAAAGGCGGCGACTGCCATTCCGATAGACTTCCCGTCGGCTGGACGTCATAGTGCCCGTAGACCAGCACCGTGGGGGCGCCCTCGGCTCCGTTCCACTCTCCGATCGCGACGGGGTGGCCCGCGGTCTCTTCGACCCGGCCGCTGAGAAGAGCCATCTGGTCTGCGATCCACGTGGCCGTGGTCCTCATCGTCGCCGGATCCGCGTCGCGGCTTACGCTGGGCAGCGCGACATACTCCGCCAGCTCCCGCAGGTAGTCCTCGTCCGAGACGCTAAAAGAGAGCACTGCCGCCATCTATGGAAAGGGTTTGGCCGGTGATCCAGGACGATTCTTCGGAGCAGAAGAAGCGCACCCCGTGGGCGATGTCCTCCGGCCGCCCCAGGTGACCCACGGCGATCCCGGCCAGGACCTTCTCCTGTCCCTCGGGCCCGTAGCCATCCCACTGCCTCTGAGTGGTGGGATTGGAGAGGATGAATCCGGGCGCGATGCAGTTGACGGTGATCCCGAAGCGACCCAGCTCATGCGCCATCTGGCGGGTGAACCCAATCTGCGCCGCCTTGGCCGACGCGTACGCCTGAATCCCTGTGAGGCTCACGCTGCGGCCGGCACCGGAGGAGATGTTGACGATGCGCCCGAAGGACCGCTCCTTCATTCCCGGCACTGCGGCCCTGGTGCAGTGGAAGGTGCCGGTCAAGTTGGCATCCACCACCTCCCGCCAGGCTCGGTCGCTGACCTCCTCGATGGGGGCAAAGGTCTGCCCGCACACCCCGCCCGCATTGTTCACCAGGATGTCCACCCTGGGGAGCGAGGCGAAGTACTGTCCGACCGCCTTGGAATCCGTGATGTCGACCGTGTCCTTGTCCAGCTCGTGGACCAAGAGTCCGTCTTCCCTCAGCCCCCTGGCGATAGCCGCCCCGATCCCGTGGGCGGTCCCCGTCACGACCGCGACCCGCTCTGCCACCTTCTCCTCCATTGTTAGTCCACGCCGGGCATGCCATGACCCGGCTTCATCCGCCCGCCTGGTTTGCGGCTATCGCGCCGTCAACCTGATCTCGGTGCAAGGGGGCCGAGAAGCTGGGCCGCCACCCGGTCCACAAGCTCCTCCGGTATGAACACCACTCCCGACTCGTCCGCCACCACCAGATCCCCCGGATGCACCTGCACTCCGGCGCAGAGCACGGGCCCATCGATGCCAACAGCCTCGAGCCTGCCGACTCCGCTCTGAGGGCTGACCGACCGCGCCCAGGCCGAGATTCCCGCAGCCCGGACCTCGTCCAAGTCCCTCATGGCGCCGTCGACCACGGCTCCCACCAGGCCACGGGCAGCCAGCGCCATTGCCCCCTGCCCCCCCAGGACCGACGCATCCAGAACCCCGTGGGTGGAGATCACGAGCACGTCGCCGGGGTGGCCCACACCAGCCGCCGTGTGGTGCGCCAGATGGCCGATGGGGCCCGCCGCCGCAAGCTCGCGCTCCGGGAGATAGGACAAGGTGACAGCCTGGCCCACCATCGGCTTGGGCCCCACACGATGGGCGATCGAGGAGTCCCGCCCGACCGTGGCCCAGCCCCATTGGTTGAGCAGGTCGGCGACCTCGCTGGAGATCGATGGGATCTCCCGCAGACCCGCTATGAGGGAGGGGCTCAGCCTGCCGCCTGAGCGCGCGGCGGGCGGAGACGGGATGTGGTGGCCAACTCCTGGCCGGTCCCCGGATGACTTCGACTCGGCTGGAGTAGCTCCCCTGCTCACGCCATCCTTCGGGGCTGCCAAGCCGTCTCCAGCATGCGCAGAATGTTGTCGCCGGTGGCCAGCCGGATGTCGTGGTCGGAGTACCCGTGATGGACCAGCCAGCGCACGATGTTGGACATGGCCTCGGCCGGGCTCTCCAAGCCATCGACCCACTGGACACGCTCCATGGGCAAGGGGGGCGGCGCCATCTGCTGGCCGAAGCGCTCTGCCATGACCCGGTGCAGGCCCACGTGGTCCCCGAAGAGGGTGTCGGGCCCGAACGCTACATGTTCGATCCCGACCAGCTCACAGCAGTACTCGAAGTGCGCCATGTAGCTGTCTATCGTGTGGCGACTGCTCTGTCTGGTCATGGTCGTGTGGGGAGCGGCCTCGATGCCGATGACCCCTCCCGAGGACGCGCAGGCCCTGATGACATCATCCGGCTTCATTCGCGAGGTGGGCCAGAGAGCTCTGGCTCCAGCATGGGAGATGGAAACCGGCGCCTCACTCGCCTCGATGGTCTCCAGGGTCGTCCGGTCGCCGGCATGCGAGCAGTCGATCAGGATCCCGAGCTGGTTCATCCGCCTGACGGCCTGGCGACCGAAGTTGGTGAGACCGGCGTCCACCTTCTCCGCCAGCCCGCTGCCCAAGAGGTTTGCCTCGCTGTAGGTCACCCCCACCGACCGGATCCCGAACCCGTAGAGGATATCCAGCCGGTCCAGCTCATTCTCGATGGGCGCTGCGGACTCTATCGCCAGGACCAGCCCGAGCTGGCCCCGCTCGCGGGCCAGGGCAAAGTCCGAAACCCGGGAGATGACGGTCACGTAATCCTGGTGGGCAAGGTCGCATAGGCGCATCCCGAGATCCACCAGGGTGTCGTCCCACTTCCAGCCGGACAGGGAGGTTATCTGCCCCTCCCCGTCGGCCAGGTTATCGAACACTGCATCCAGTCCCGACCGGCTGAGGCCCAGATATCCCGTGAAGTCGCGCCCCTGACGACGGTACTCGAAGAGCTCATCGATGTCGTCCGGCATGACGGAGGGGTGGTCGTGGAGGGAGATGATCGGCCCCTCGAGCAGGAGGCGCTGAACGCGCTCCTCCTCCTCAGGCGTTGTCTCGACCGCCACCGAAGGCACCCGCTCCAGCTCGCTCGCGAGTCTGAAAACACGGTAGTCCCGACCGGGCACGAGATAGTCATAAGAGGAGTACCCGGCGTATGCCGAAGCCTTGCGCGAAGTGTCGCCTCCAGCAGCTGGGGTCGGGCTCATACCAGCATCACCTTGATGGCTCGACGCTCGGACATCGCCTGGTAGGCGGAGGCCACCTCGCCCAGAGGCAGGGACAGATCGAAAACAGCCCCAGGGTCGTATTTGCCCTCCATGACCCGGGAGAGGAGATCGGGCAGATAGTGACGGACCGGGGCGATCCCAGAATGCACCCTGAGGTGGGCCCTGAAGACATCGAAGAGGGGCAGGCTCGGCATGGTATGGGGGACGCCGACCGCCCCGATCGTGCCGCCGACCCTCGCCATCCCCATCGCCATCTGCCATGACTCGGGGGTGCCGACAGCCTCCACCACGTGGCGGACTCCGAGGCCGCCGGTGAGCTCGCGCAAGGCAGCGACCCCCTCGTCGCCCCGCTGCGGTATCAGGTCGGTGGCTCCGAAGGCAAGGCCCACCCTCTGACGGGCCTCGTTCCTGCTGAAGAGGATCACCCGCTCCGCTCCCAACACCTCCCGGGCGCCCAGCACGGCACACAGGCCCACCGCACCGTCCCCGATCACGGCCACGGTGGAACCCTCTCCGGCCTCCGCCAGGACCGCACCGTGCAGGCCGGTCGCGGCGACATCGGTCAAGGCGAGCAGAGCCGGCAACATAGCCTGATCAACGGATCCCAGCCCTCCATCGACGGCCACCAGCGTGCCGTCGGCCTGGGGGACCCGTACCGCCTCACCCTGTCCGCCGTCGGTCCCGGGCGCGCCGAAGGTACCGCCCCGGACGCAGGATGTCTGCAGGCCGTCCAGGCAGGCTGGACAGGTGTTGTCGCTCCACTGGAAGGGGGCCACCACCAAGTCGCCCCGGGCCACTGACCTGACCTCGCGCCCAACGTCCTCCACGACCCCGATGAACTCGTGCCCGAGGCGGGCCGGGACGGCCCTCTGGATGACCCCGCGGTAAGCCCAGAGGTCTGAGCCGCACACGCAAGACCGCAGCACCCGCACCACGGCATCGGTCGGCTCGACTATGGTGGGATCAGGAACCTCCTCCACCGTCACATGACCCGCACCCCGGTAGACGGCGGCTCTCATCAGACCCCTCCTGTGACGTTGGTTGGGAATACAGCGGGTGCTCGCGATGGCACCTCCAGGATCTCCTCGACCAGGGCGCCGGCCGCCAGCAGGGCCGAATCCGCTCCCACCCTCGCGATAAGTTGCAAACCGACCGGGAGCCCGGCGGATGTCCAGCCGCAGGGCAGCACCATTGCCGGGGCGCCGATCACGTTGAACACCCCAGTAAACATGCCCTCCTGCTCTCCCGCGGGGGTGTCCATGGGAGGGGTGGTGGCGGGTGCCGCGAATGGCACGGCCGGTGTGACCATCAGGTCGACGGCAAGCATCTCCTCGGTCCACTGGCGCACGAGCCGTTCCCGTTGCTCCATCGCCCGGTCGTGACTCTCCCTCGTTGCTGACTCGGCAGCCTGCAGCAGCCTAAGGGTCTCCGGGCCGAAATGCCCAGGGTCGTTCTTGACTCGCTCTCCATGAACCTGCCAGACCTCGTAGTTGAAGATGGGATCGAAGAGCGCTGCCAACTGAGGCAGAGCCCGGCTCTCCATGGCGGCGACCGCCCAGCCGGCGGTCCGGATTTTCGCCAGGGCAGAGTCGATGATCCCTCCAACCTCGTCGTCCACGGCGGGGTCCTGCAGTTGAGACGGAACAAAACCGACCCTGCGCGCCCCCTCCAACCGCTCTGGCGCATAAGTCGCCAGGACCGCGAAGACGCGCGCCACGGTGGCGACGTCGACGGCGATGATGCCGACCTCATCCAGGGATGGGGCGAGGGGATGCACGCCGTCCGGGCTGATGGCACCATGGGACGGCTTGAGTCCAACCACTCCGCAGTAGGCGGCTGGGATGCGCACCGAGCCACCGGTATCGGTCCCCAGCGCCGCCTGGCACACCCGGGCACCCACCAGGGCGGCCGATCCGCCGCTGGAGCCTCCCGCCGTCCGGCTGGTGTCGAACGGGTTGAGCGTCTCCGGAATCTCCGGGTGCAGCGCCCCGGCCGCGTACTCCAAGAGCGCGGTGGTGCAGAAGACGTCGGCGGCAGCGCTCCGCAGTCGGGCGACCGCCTGTGAGTCCGCCGGTGCCGGAGGTCCGGCCATGGCCGTGGGGTTGCCGTTGCCCTGGGGCAGGCCCGCCACCGCGAAGATGTCCTTGACCGCAACCGGCATGCCGAGCAATGGGCCGGCCGACGCCCGTGGAGGAGCTGGGATCAGCTGGACCACGGCGTTGAGGGGGCGGCCCAATCTCTCCGCCCGCTCCAGGGCGGCCAGCAGTTCCAGGTTGGCAACCTCGCAGACGCGCTCTCCCCGCTCTATGGCGTGGATGATTGCCGCCGTGTGATGGGTGAGTGGACCTCTGAGCTCGCCGAGCTGGCCATCGACCTCGGTCTTGCGGCGCCGCACCACCAGGTCCCGATAAATGCCGCTGTGGCTCTTGGCGCTGCGGCGGTTGAAGTCCACCAGCCGCGCCAGGGACCCTTCGAGGTCGTCCGGCTCGAAGCCGTCGAAACCCTCCGGTGGCACCGGGGACTGGGCCAGCACCTCCCGCGCCACGGCCAGCATCAGCGGTCTCCAGCGCTCCTGCTCCAGGGAGTCGGCTATGGAGAGGTCCGAAACCGCTCCCGCGAAGAGCATGGAGCCGTAGGCCTCCTTGCCCCACAGGTATCCCATGATGTTGTCGGTGGCCCTGGCGTAAGGAAGGGCCTCCACCAATTGCAGGACCCGCTCGGTGATTCCGCGCCCCGGTAGCTCCCCCACCATGAACGTTCCGATGTTGCCCTGCATGATCCGGCCCGGGCCCATCACGTCCGCGCCGAAGTTGACGAAGCTGAGAAGGACTCGCTCTCGCCCGACTGCGGCGGAGAGGATGTCACTGTTGAGTCCATTCTGAAAGCTGACGACGTAATCGTCCTCCCGCAGTCGCCCGCGCAGCAGCTCCGCAGCATCCGCTGTGTGCTGGCTCTTGACCGCGACCGCGGTGGGGCCGAGCCGGTCGGGAAGGTCGACGGGAGAG
>JAJYWM010000088.1 GCA_021791455.1 bacterium
TGATGATGTCGTCCAACAACATCCTGTCCGCCAGCGACGGCAACCCCGTGGTCGCGCCTTCCCAGGACATGGTGCTGGGTGCGTACTGGCTCACGGTGGAGCGCCAGCCTCTGGAGACCAGTGACGACAGCAGGCTGCACGCGTACAGCTCCCCCGAGGAGGTGCTGCTCGCCTACGACACCGGTGCGCTCGAGGTCCACGAGCCGATCCGGGTGCGGCTTCCGCGCAACCATGTGGAGGTGACGGCCGACGGGGCGCGTGATGAGCGCGTGATGGTGAAGACCACCGCCGGGCGGGTCCTGTTCAACCAGATCCTGCCGCTCGGACAGCCCGTGCGCGAGGGGGCTGAGGGCGACCCGATGGTGTTCCAGAACAGGCCCTTCGACCGCAAGGAGCTGCGCTCGTTGGTGGGCACCTGCTTCCGGCTCTATGGCAATCAGGTGACGGCCGAGGTCGTCAATGACATCAAGCGAGTTGGTTTCGCCTTCGCCACCAAGTCGGGCACGACGCTCTCCGCCATGGACATAAAGACTCCACCTGAGAAGGCCGGGATCATTGCGGCCGCGGATGGAGCGGTCGACGAGGTGACCCTGCAGCACCGGCGCGGTCTGATCACCGAGGATGAGCGCTACGGGAAGACCGTCGAGATCTGGACCCAGGCCACCGACGCGGTGACCCAGGCGACGATGCGTCACTTCGACACCTTCTCGTCGGTCCTTTTGATGTCCCAGTCCGGGGCTCGGGGATCTGTCCAGCAGATCCGCCAGCTGGCCGGAATGCGGGGGTTGATGGCGGATCCGACAGGCCGAATCATCGACATGCCGATCAAGGCCAACTTCTCCGAGGGCCTGGCCGTGCTGGAGTACTTCATCTCCACCCACGGCGCCCGCAAGGGCCTGGCCGACACCGCCCTCAGGACCGCGGACTCCGGGTATCTCACCCGCCGTCTGGTTGACGTCGCCCAGGACGTGATCGTGCGCGAGGAGGACTGCGGCACCAACTCCGGGATCTGGCTCACCGACCTGAGCCAGGAGGGGGAGACGTTCCTGGAGCGGATCGCCGGCCGCACGGCGGCGGCCGACATCGTCGACCAGGATGGCCAGGTGCTGGTGGCGGCAGGCGACGAGATCACCGACTCCCTGGCTCGGGCGGTGGTGGCGGCGGGCATTGATCGGGCGCGGGTGCGCAGCGTGCTCACCTGCGGTGCCCGCAGCGGGGTCTGCCGGCTCTGCTACGGCCGCAACCTGGCGACCGGAAAGCTGGTCGAGATCGGTGAGGCGGTCGGGGTCATAGCGGCCCAATCGATCGGTGAGCCGGGGACCCAGCTGACCATGCGAACCTTCCACACGGGTGGTGTGGCTGGGCTGGACATAACGCAGGGCCTTCCCCGCGTCGAGGAGCTCTTCGAGGCCAGAATTCCCAAGGGCAAGGCCACCCTGGCGGAGGCCGGTGGACGGGTGGAGATCATCCGGGCCGACGGCACTCGCAAGGTCAGGGTGGTGAGCCATGACGAATATGAGGTGAGCCATCCCTTGGACAAGGGGATGGAGTTGGACTCCGCCATCGCAGATGGCGCCCTGGTCGGCGAGGGGCAGGTAATGGCCCGTGGCGCCAAGGGCGGCAAGGCCGTGACCCTGCAGGCGCGCATCGGCGGCAAGGTCACTTTGGTGAAGGCCGGCCAGGCCGGTGGCGAGATCAAGATCCGCGCTCTGGAGGAGGAGGTCAAGGAGTACCCGGTTGCGCACGGCGCTCAGCTCAGGGTCTCCGACGATGACGAGGTGAAGGCCGGTGATGCGCTCACCGCCGGCTCGGTCAGCCCGCAGGAGCTCCTCTACATCAGCGGTCGTGAGGCGGTGCAGGACTACCTGGTGCGCGAGGTACAGAAGGTCTACCGGTCCCAGGGTGTGGACATCAACGACAAGCACATTGAGGTGATCGTCCGGCAGATGATGCGCAAGGTGCACGTCGAGTCCGGCGGCGATACTGAGTTGCTCCCGGGCGAGATCGTCTCGCAGTGGGAGTACGACCAGGCCAACGCCGAGGTGCTGGCGGAGGGCGGCGAGCCCGCGATCGCGTCGACCGTGCTCCTGGGATTGATCAAGGCGGCGCTGAACACGGCCAGCTGGCTGTCGGCGGCGTCGTTCCAGGAGACAACCAGGGTGCTCACCGAGGCGGCCATCTCCGGAAAGGTGGATCGCCTGCGCGGCCTCAAGGAGAACGTGATCATCGGCAAGCTGATCCCGGCCGGGACGGGGCTGGACTACTACCGCAAGCTGCGAGAAGAGGCCATCAAGTACCTCGAGGATGTCGAGGGCGAGAAGGAGTCGGGACCCCCAGAGGATGGAGTTCCGGCGATGCTGGAGGCGGTGGAGGCGGTCGGGGCCCTGGAGCCCTCGGGCGACTGACGGTCCTCGGGGGGTGGCCGGGTAGAGGACCCGGCCACCCTACGAGTCTCCCCTGCTCGAACCGCTAGTGACGGCAGTCCGGGCACAGGCCTCGGAAGATGATCTGAGCCTCGTCCACCAGCAGGTCGAGGTTGCTTTCCGGCTCAAGGCACGGTTTGGCACCCACCAGGCAGTCGATGTCTATCACGCGCTTGCAGGAGCGGCAGACGAAGTGGTGGTGCCAGACGGGGCCGACCTCGTAGCGAGCCGCGCCCGGTCCCGCATCGGCCCGCAGGATCACCCCCGAGTCGGCCAGGGCCTCCAGGCTGTTGTAAATCGAGGCTCTGGCCAGCGGGACCCCTGCAGCGTGCAGGTGAGCGCCAACCTCGTCTGCGGACGGATGACCTCCCATCTCCTGCAGAGCGCCATAGACGGCCAACCTGGGGGCCGTCGCTCTCAGGCCCCGGGCCCGCAGGAGGTCCCTGGT
This sequence comes from bacterium, assembly GCA_021791455.1. The sequence continues at coordinate 2,872 of JAJYWM010000088.1, forward strand.
GCTGGAGTCTAGGAAGGGCTGGGTCAGAGGATTCGGCCCTGGCACATGAGGTGGCCCGTATTCCCCGCTGCGGCCGAACCGCCGCCGCCCATGCGAGGCGCACGGCCGCCCGGTCCTTTGAGCTGGTTGCTGGCACCGTCAGGAGGCCGCGGACCGAGAGCAACGGTTGATTCAGGGCCCTTGGTTGGCTGGCGGCGGTGAGCCGTGATGTTCGACACCGAAACCTCTTGTCTAATTGGACTATGTCCAATGCTACTCCTGACGCGCCCCAGGCCCGGGCCGAGGTGGCATGCCCCACCCGGGCGGTCCATACTCACCCTATGGATCGGGCGCTTGGCGAAGCGGAGCTCGTCACCTGTCTGGAGAACTCGCGGCCACGGCTGGTGCGGATAGCAACCCACATGCTGGGGGACTCGGCTGCCGCCGAGGACGCGGTCCAGGATGCCGCCGTGAAGGCGCTCTCGGCCAGGGACGGATTCCGTTCGGAGGCTCAGGTGTGCACTTGGGTCCAGCGGATATGCGTGAACTCGTGCCACGACGTGCTCCGTCGTCGCAAGTCGGCGGATAGGACGGACCAGGCGCTTCGCCGGGAGGCCCTCTGGCAGGAGCCCGCCTACACCGTCAACCCCGAGGAGGTGGCCCTGGCGGCGGCCGATGCCAGCCGCCTGCGGCGGGCTCTGGCTAGTCTCAGCCCCGACCAGAGCCGCGCTGTGGTGCTGCACGACGTGGAGGGCTGGACAGCGGCCGAGATTGCGGGATCCTTCGCCATCAGCCTTCCCACCGTCAAGTCCCATCTGCGCCGCGGCCGCCAGGCGCTGGTCACGCTGCTTGCCGGAGCCGAGGGATGAGAGAGCTCACCTGCGGCGAGGCCCGCGACCTGGCCTCAGAGCTCCTGGATGGGGACCTCATGGAGGCGGACGCGGAAGCGGTGCTGGCCCATGTCAGTACCTGCGCCACCTGCCCCGGTCTCTATCGGGCCCTCGTGCTGGTGCGGGCGCGGCTGGCCGCGATCGGGTCCGCTCCAGAAGGGGAGAGCCCGGCTTGACACGAGACCGATGCGGTGCGCCCACCCGTGTCCGCCCGGGATCGGATGGGCCCCATTCGATGGCCGCGACCCGCTGAGGACAGTTTGAGTTTGACACCATGGGGGGCGGCAGGTAGAATCAACACCCGCGCCTCCGGAGGGGCGCCTTAGTCCGTGTATGGCCGTCGCCCCGGAACGGCCAGCGTTCTCCAAGGATAAGTTCAGTTTGCCCACCATCCAGCAGCTGGTCCGCAAGGGCCGCTCTCCAGTCGTCAAGAAGACCAAGTCGCCCGCTCTCAAGGGGTCGCCTCAGAGGCGGGGAGTTTGTGTGCGCGTCTTCACCACGACTCCCAAGAAGCCGAACTCCGCCCTCAGGAAGGTCGCCAGGGTCAGGCTGACCAGCAAGATCGAGGTCACCGCCTATATCCCGGGAATCGGCCACAACCTCCAGGAGCACTCCGTGGTGCTGGTCCGCGGCGGCCGGGTCAAGGACCTCCCCGGGGTGCGCTATCACGTGGTGCGTGGGGCTCTGGACACCGCCGGGACCAAGGCCCGCAAGCAGGGTCGCAGCAAGTACGGCGCCAAGCGCGAAAAGCCGGCGAAGAGCTGATATGCCACGTCGTCAGAGAATCTCCCGGCGCGTGGTGGTCCCCGACCCCGTCTATCGAAGTGAGGGGCTGGCCAAGTTCATCAACTGCGTGATGCTCAATGGCAAGCGGAGCACGGCGGAGCAAATCGTCTACGCCTCTTTGACCCGCATCGCCAAGAGCCAGAGGCGTGAGCCTCTCGAGGTGTTTGACGTGGCGATCCGGAACGCTACCCCAATCCTTGAGGTCAAGCCCAAGCGGGTAGGCGGAGCGACCTACCAGGTGCCGGTCGAGATTCGTCACGACAGGCGCCTGGCTCTGGCCCGGCGCTGGATAATCCGCAGCGCCCGCCAGCGCCATGGGAAGAGCATGGCCGACAAGCTGGCGGCTGAGCTGATGGATGCCAGCAACGGCATGGGCCAGGCCGTGAAGCGCAAGGAAGACACCCACAAGATGGCCGAGTCCAACAAGGCCTTCTCTCACTTCAGGTACTGATCACAACCATGACCACCCAGACCACAGCCACTCCCGGCGGAGCGCTCGCCCACGGCCGCAAGGTGCCCCTGGAGCGGGTTCGCAACATCGGCATCATGGCCCACATCGATGCGGGGAAGACCACCACCACGGAGAGGGTGCTGTTCTACACCGGGCGCATCCACAAGATGGGCGAGGTCCATGAGGGGGCGGCCACCATGGACTGGATGGTCCAGGAGCAGGAGCGAGGGATCACCATCACGTCCGCGGCCACGGCTGCAGAGTGGCAGGGGCACCAGATCAACATCATCGACACCCCTGGGCATGTCGACTTCACCGTGGAAGTCGAGCGCAGCCTCAGGGTCCTGGACGGGGCGATCACGGTATTCGACGCCGTGAGTGGCGTGGAGCCGCAGTCGGAGACGGTGTGGCGGCAAGCGGATCGTTATGACGTCCCCCGCATCTGCTTCATCAACAAGATGGACCGGGTGGGGGCTGACTTTGATGCCGCCGTGACCTCGATCAAGGAGCGACTAGGCGCCAGAGCGGTGCCGGTCCAGCTGCCGATCGGCGCCGAGGACGCGTTTGATGGCGTTGTCGACCTCATTCGGGAACAGGCGATCGTCTACTCGGACGACCTCGGCACGCTGCACGACACGACTTCCATCCCGGATGTGATGCTGGCGGCCGTCAAGGCGGCAAGGCAGGAGTTGGTGGAGGCCGCCGCCGAGTTCGACGACGACCTCATGCAGGCCTACCTCGACGAGCAGGAGATCGAGCCGGCCAGGCTCAGCGCGGCGATCCGCAAGGGTGTCATAACCGCTGAGCTCTTCCCCGTCTTCTGTGGGGCCGCTCTGCGCAACCGCGGAGTGCAGCCTCTGCTCGACGGGGTTGTGGAGTTCCTGCCGAGCCCGCTCGACCGTCCGGCCATCACCGGTCTGTCCCCCTCCAGCGACGAGGAACTCACCAGGGTCGCCTCGGACGACGCTCCCTTCTCCGCCCTGGCATTCAAGATCATGACCGACCCCTATGTCGGCAAGCTGACCTTCTTCAGGGTTTACAGCGGGGTGCTCAAGTCGGGCAGCTACGTGTACAACGCCAGCCACGGCGAGCGGGAGCGAGTGGGGCGGATCCTGAAGATGCATGCCAACCGCCGGGAGGAGATCGACCAAGTCCTGGCCGGCGACATCGCCGCCGCGATCGGGCTCCGCCACACCTCCACGGGGGACACCCTGACCGACGAGCAGGCTCCGATCATCCTGGAGTCGATCACCTTCCCGGAGCCCGTGATCTCGGTCGCGATCGAGCCCAAGACCAAGGCCGACCAGGACAAGCTGGCGATCGCGCTGCAGAAGCTGGCCGAGGAGGATCCGACATTCCAGGTGCGGACCGACCCGGAGACCGGACAGAACCTGATCTCGGGCATGGGCGAGCTGCATCTGGAGGTGATCGTCGACCGCCTGCTGCGAGAGTTCAAGGTCGATGCCAACGTCGGCAAGCCGCAGGTCGCCTACCGGGAGACCGTGCGGCGCAAGGCGAAGGGGACTGGTAGGTTCGTCCGCCAGACCGGTGGACACGGCCAGTACGGCCACTGTGAGCTGGAGGTGGAGCCCAACGAGGCGGGCAAGGGCTTCGAGTTCGTCAACAAGATCGTGGGCGGGACGATTCCGCGCGAGTACATCGCCCCGATCGAGAAGGGCTGCATCGACGCCATGCAGGCGGGGGTCGTGGCGGGATATCCCGTCGTCGATGTGAAGGTCACCCTCTACGACGGCTCGTACCACGATGTCGACTCCTCCGAGCAGGCCTTCCAGATCGCCGGCTCGATTGGCATGAAGGACGGCATGCGCAAGGCGGCTCCGGTTCTGCTTGAACCGATCATGAAGGTGGACGTGACCGTCCCCGAGGCCAACCTAGGCGATATCATTGGAGACCTCGCCTCGCGCCGCGGCCACACCCTGGGAATGGAGAGTCGGCGGTCGATGCAGACCGTTCATGCCGAGGTACCCCTGGCCAACATGTTCGGGTACGCCACCCAGCTGCGCAGCATGACCCAGGGGCGCGCCAGTTACACGATGGAATTCGACCACTACCAGGACTTGCCGCAGTCGCTGGCAGAGGAAATCACGGCCAAGCGGAAGAGTTGACCAGGATCAGTAGTCAGAGCAGATCGCCAGAGACGAAGGGCAGGTAAAGATGGGTAAGAAGAAGTACGAGAACACCAAGCCCCACCTCAACGTGGGCACCATCGGTCACATCGACCACGGCAAGACGACACTCACGGCCGCCATCACCAAGGTGCTGTCGGAGAAGGGCTTGTCGGAGTACCGCGAGTTCTCCTCCATCGACAACGCGCCCGAGGAGAAGGCCCGGGGCATAACGATCGCTGCCTCGCACGTCGAGTACGAGACGGACACGCGCCACTACGCTCATGTGGACTGCCCGGGGCATGCCGACTACATCAAGAACATGATCACCGGGGCGGCTCAGATGGATGGCGCGATCCTGGTGGTCGCGGCCACCGACGGTCCCATGCCCCAGACCAGGGAGCACATCCTGCTAGCGCGCCAGGTGGGGGTGCCCTACATCGTCGTCGCCTTGAACAAGGTCGACGCGGTCGACGACGAGGAGCTGCTGGAGCTGGTCGAGCTGGAGGTCCGCGAGCTGCTGACCAAGAACGACTTCCCGGGCGACGATGTCCCGGTGGTCCGGGTCTCCGCGCTCAAGGCGCTGCAGGGTGACCCGGCGGCCGAGGACCAGATCAGGCAGCTGATGGACGCTGTGGACAGCTACATCCCGGTGCCCGAGCGCCCCATCGACCAGCCGTTCTTCATGCCCATCGAGGACGTCTTCTCGATCGAGGGACGAGGGACGGTGGTCACGGGCAGGATCGAGCGGGGAGTCGTCAAGGTCAACGACCCAGTGGAGATCGTGGGTATCAAGGACACCACCAAGTCGGTCGTGACCGGGGTGGAGATGTTCCACAAGCTGCTGGACCAGGGCGAGGCCGGCATGAACTGTGGATGCCTGCTGCGCGGGATCAAGCGCGAGGAGGTGGAGCGAGGGCAGGTGCTGGCCAAGCCTGGCTCGGTCAAGCCGCACACTGACTTCGAAGCCCAGGTGTACGTCCTGAGCAAGGAGGAAGGCGGGCGGCACACCGCTTTCTTCGCCAACTACCGCCCCCAGTTCTACATCCGCACCACCGATGTGACGGGCCAGATCGAGCTACCTGAGGGTCGCGAGCTGGTCATGCCTGGAGACAACGTCGAGCTCAAGGTTTCCCTGATCACCCCGGTAGCGATGGAGGACGGCATGCGCTTCGCCATCCGCGAAGGTGGCAGGACGGTCGGCGCCGGCGTCGTCAGCAAGATCATCAAGTAGATCAGGAAACCAGCAGAAGCAATGGCACAGAGAATTCGGATTCGGCTCAAGGCCTACGACCACCGGGTCTTGGACCAGGCGGCGGCTCGGATTGTGGAGACCGCGGCCCGGAACCAAGCTCAGGTGCGGGGGCCCGTGCCATTGCCCACTGAGATCAACAAGTACACGGTGATCAGGGGCCCGTTCATCGACAAGGATTCTCGGGAGCAGTTCGAGATGCGCACCCACAAGAGGATCGTCGACATCCTGGACCCCAATCCCAAGGTCGTGGACGCCCTGATGCACCTCAACCTGCCAAGCGGCGTGAACATCGAGATCAAGCTCTGATGGGCAAGTCCTTGCTGGCGCGCAAGCTGGGCATGGCCCAGGTGTTCGCGGAGGATGGTCGCTGCTACGGCGTGACCGTGCTCGAGGCGGGGCCCTGCCCGGTGGTGCAGGTGAAGAGCCGGGCGGTGGACGGCTACGACGCGGCTCAGATCGCCTTTGGCGCCAATCCCAAACGACTGAACCAACCGCTCAAGGGGCACTACGAGGTGGCGGGGATAGCGCCCCACCGGCACCTGCGGGAGGTGTCCGGGCTGGAGCAGTCGGCGGTCGGTGACGTGCTTACGGTGAGCGAGTTCCAGGCCGGGCAACGAGTGGATGTCACCGGGGTCAGCAAGGGCAAGGGCTTTGCCGGCCAGCACAAGCGCCATCACTTCGGACGCGGTCCCGTCAGCCATGGGAGCCACAACATCCGTCAGCCAGGATCGATCGGCGCAGTCGATGCGGCTCGCACCTTTCGGGGGCTACCAATGGCAGGCCATCTCGGGGCCCAGCGGGCGACGGTGCAGCGGCTGGAGGTCTTCCGGGTGGACGAGGAGCGCAACCTGCTGCTGGTGAAGGGCGCGGTGCCGGGGGCCACCGGAGGGATCCTGATGGTCTCGGAGTCGCAGGCCCGCATCCGCAAGGTGAGGGGGCAGCACTGATGGAGGCTCCGGTGCGGACCCAGGACGGGACGCAGAGCGGCGCAGTGCAGTTGGCGGACTCGGTCTTTGGGGTCGAGGTCAACCAGGCCGTGCTGCACCAGGCCGTCGTTCGTCAGCTGGCGGGCGCCCGGCAGGGCACCCACGACACCAAGACCCGGGGTGAGGTGAGTGGAGGAGGCCGCAAGCCGTACCGTCAGAAGGGTACTGGGCGGGCGCGCCAGGGCTCGATCAGGGCTCCTCACTGGCGGGGTGGAGGCACCGTGTTCGGGCCCACCCCGCACGGCCACGCACTGGCCATGCCCAGAAAGCAGCGCCGCATCGCCCTGCGCAGCGCGCTGGCGGCGAAGGCCTCCGACGGCGCGATCCAAGTTGTCGACGGGCTCGAGTACGAGCGGCCCAGGACCAAGGACTTTGCCACCTTCCTGGAGAAGTTGGGGGCGGGGCGCCGAGTGCTGATGGTGCTGGAGACGCACAGCGAGAACCTGCAGCTGTCGGCGCGCAACATTCCCCAGGTGAAGTTGATTCTGGCGTCCAACATCAACGTTCGGGACGTGCTCATAGCCGACACCATAATCGTCACCAAAGAGGCGCTGGACGCCATCACGGAGCATCTGGGATGAAGGATCCGTCGCAGATTCTGCTGCGCCCGGTGATCAGCGAGAAGTCCTATGCCGGGATGGCCCAGCAGCGCTACGTCTTCAGGGTGGCGACTGACGCCAACAAGATCGAGATCAAGCAGGCGGTGGAGTCGGCGTTCAAGGTGAAGGCCGCCTCGGTGAACGTGCTGATTGTCAAGGGCAAGGTGCGTACCAGGATGAAGCGCGGAGGCAGAGTGGTCGGCCGCAGCCGGGACTGGAAGAAGGCGATCGTCACGCTGCAAGCCGGTGAGACCATCGCCAATCTCTTTGAGGGAGTCTGACATGCCCGTGAATCGGTACCGCCCGACGTCGTCGGGGCGACGTTTCATGAGCGTCAGCTCCTTCGACGAGGTGACCAAGAGCCGACCGGAGCGCAAGCTGACGGTCGCTCTCAAGAAGCACTCCGGCCGTAACGCCACCGGCAAGATCACCGTGCGCCATCGTGGTGGTGGGCACAAGCGGATCTATCGGGTGATCGATTTCAAGCGAGACAAGATCGATGTGCCAGGCAAGGTTGCGGCCATCGAGTACGATCCCAACCGCAGTGCCAGGATTGCCCTGGTCCACTACCGCGATGGGGACAAGCGTTACATCCTGGCGCCCGACGGCCTGGGCGTCGGGGACGTCGTGATGGCGGGGGAGAAGGCGGAGATCCGTCCCGGCAATGCCCTCCCGCTCACGAAGATCCCCTTGGGGACCACGGTGCACAACCTGGAGGTTCAGCTCGGCCGCGGCGGGCAGTTGGTGAGGAGCGCCGGGGTCGGCGCTCAGCTGGTCGCTCGGGAAGGGCGCTTCGCACAGATGCGGATGCCCTCGGGGGAGGTGCGCCTCATCGATGTGCGCTGCCGCGCGACCGTCGGACAGGTGGGTAACTCGGACCATTCCAATGAGACGATCGGCAAGGCCGGCAAGAACCGCTGGCGTGGCTTTAGACCAACGGTGCGAGGCTCGACCATGAACCCCTTCGATCATCCCCACGGTGGTGGAGAGGGAAGGTCCGGGCCCGGTGGGCATCCGCAGACCCCCTGGGGCAAGCCGGCTCTGGGTCACCGTACCCGTAACAACAAGGCAACCGATCCCATGATCGTGCGCAGGAGACGGAAGTAGCCCATGAGTAGGTCTGTTAAGAAGGGGCCGTTCTGTGACGCGCCACTGCTGAAGAAGGTTCTGGAGATGAACCACGCCAAGGAGAAGCGCGTCATTCGCACCTGGTCGAGGCGCTCGGACATCTTCCCGGAGATGCTGGGCCACACCATCGCGGTGCATGACGGGCGCAAGCACGTCCCCGTGTTTGTCACCGAGGCCATGGTCGGCCACAAGCTGGGGGAGTTCGTGCCGACCAGGAAGTTCCGCGGCCACGGGCACCACACGGAGCGCAGCAATGCTCTCAAGTAGGACGGGGAGATCCAAGTAATGCAGGTGCAGGCGACGGCGAAATGGGTCAGGGTCCCGCCGCGCAAGGCCCGCCTGGTGGCGGACCTGGTGCAGGGGATGCCCGTGAGCGAGGCTCTGACGACTCTGGCATTCCTGCCTCAGGCTGCGGCGGAGGATGTGAGCAAGGTGGTGCGGTCTGCTGCCGCCAACGCTGAGAACAACTTCAGTCTCGATCGGGATCGGCTGCAACTCGTTCGCCTGGAGGTGGCGGGAGGCCCTATCATTAAGCGGTATCGTCCCCGGGCTCGGGGATCCTCGTTCTCGATCTTCAAGCGCACCTGCCATCTGGTGGCGGTCGTGGAAGACAATCTTGACCGCCCGACACGCGTGCGTCGGCGGGCTCCCCAAACGGTGACCCCCAGTGAGACTGCCAACAGCGGTGATGAAGAGGAGTAGGTAAGGGACATGGGACACAAGGTCCACCCCAACGGCTTTCGCCTCGGCGTCTACCGCAATTGGGACGCGCGTTGGTTCGCCAGCGGCCCGGAGTACACCAAGTTGCTTCAGGAGGACCTGGCGATGCGCGCCCTGATCATGGGTCGCCTGCGGAACGCCAGTGTCGCCAGGATCGAGACCGAGAGGTCGGCCAACCAGTTGACGGTCATCATCCACACCGCCAAGCCCGGCATCGTCATCGGGCGCAGTGGCGCGTCGGTTGACGCGTTGCGGGACAACCTGGAGCGGATCTCTGGCAAGAAGGTCAGGGTCACCATCCAGGAGATCAAGGTCCCGGAGTTGGACGCGCGGCTGCTGGCGGAGAACGTGGCCTCTCAGCTGGAGAAGCGGATCGCCTTCCGGCGCGCGGTCAAGCAGTCCGTTATGCGGTCGATGCGCGCCGGCGCCAAGGGAGTGCGGATCCAGGTGTCGGGCCGCCTCGGGGGCGGCGACATGAGCAGGCGTGAGTGGGACCGTGATGGACGTGTGCCGCTTCACACGCTGCGGGCCGACATCGACTACGGCCAGACGGAAGCCAAGACCACATTCGGGCAGATCGGCGTGACGGTCTGGATCTACAAGGGTGACTTTGCCCCACGGGAGCCGGTGTCGGCTCCTGTGATCGAGCAGGCGGTTCAGCCGGCTCCCGGTGGTTCGCCAGAGGCTGTCGTCGCCGTCGTGGCCCAGGCTGGGGTCGTGCCGACGACGGCGATGGCAACCGACACCACCGCCGGAGTAGCGCGGGTCGAGGTTGCCCCGGATACGGCGCCAGCTTCGGCCCCGGTGGAGCCTACGGCCGCTGCCAAGGCGCCGCGCAAGCGGGTCAGCAAGACGACCGGCGAAGGTGATACGGCGCCGCGGCCGGCACGCCGTCCGGCTGTCAAGAAGGAGGAGGGCTGAGGTGCTGATCCCCCGCCGTCCGGCGCACCGCAAGGTGCACCGCGGGCGCATGACGGGTGCCGCTCACCGCGGTTCCACGCTCGCCTTCGGGCCGTTCGGGCTCCAGGCGTTGGAGCCCTGCTGGATGACCAATCGTCAGATCGAGGCCGCGCGGCGGGCCATGACCCGTCACGTTCGCCGGGGTGGGAAGATCTGGATTCGGATCTTTCCCGACAAGCCGATCACGAAGAAGCCGGCCGAGACCCGGATGGGGTCTGGTAAGGGCAACCCTGAGGGGTGGGTGTCGGTGGTGAAGCCAGGCCGGATCCTGTTCGAGATGGATGGGGTCGGGATGGAGACCGCCAAGGAAGCCATGCGCCTCGCCGCGTACAAGCTGCCGATAAAGACCCGCTTCGTGGCGCTGGAAGAGATCGCGGCCAAGCCGGAGGAAGAGGCTTGAGCAAGCATCGCGACGAGCTGCAGCAGCTTCGCGACATGGACGACTTCGGCCTCACCCAGGTGCTGGCGGAGCGCCGTCAGGAGCTTCTGCAGCTGCGCCTGCAGCGCGCCACCGGTCAGTTGGAACAGCATCGTCGGATCCGGGAGGTGCGCCGAGGCATCGCGCGCATCCACACCCTGCTTAGGGGTCGGCAACTGGCGGACCTTTTGGAGGATGGGCAATGACGGATGCGGCGGCGACCGAGGTCAGAAACAGGCGCAAGGTGCGCGTGGGGCTGGTGGTGAGCGACAAGATGGAGAAGACGGTGGTGGTGCAGGTCGAGGACCGCAGGGCGCACAACCTGTACCGCAAGGTCTTGAGAAGGCGCCGCCGATTCCAGGCCCACGATGAGGTCAACGAGTGCCGCGTTGGGGATCGGGTGCGCATCATGGAGACCAGGCCGTTGAGCCGCACCAAGCGCTGGCGGGTCGTCGAGATCGTAGAGAAGGCGCGCTGAGCAGTGATCCAGCAAGAGACCGTGCTCAAGGTGGCGGACAACAGCGGGGCCCGGGAGATCCTGTGCATCAGGGTGCTCGGAGGCTCCTACCGGCGCTACGCCTCTCTTGGAGACATCATCGTGGCCGCCGTCAAGGTGGCCCAGCCCAATGCCGCTGTCAAGAAGGGAGACGTTGTCAAGGCGGTCGTGGTCAGGACGTCCAAGGAGTGTCGCAGAGCCGACGGCACCAGAATCCGCTTTGACGACAACGCGGCGGTTCTCATCAACCCTCAGAACAATCCCCGGGGGACCCGGATCTTCGGACCTGTGGCCCGGGAACTGCGGGAGCGCAACTTCATGAAGATCGTGTCTTTGGCGCCGGAGGTTCTCTGAGCATGCGCGCGCAGAAGTCTGACCGGAGGGCGCACGCCCGCTCGCTCGACATTCGCTCGGGAGACACCGTGGTGGTCATCTCGGGCAGTGACCGCGGGCGCCGAGGCGTGGTTCAGCGCACCTATTCGGCGGAGCACCGCGTCGTGGTCGCGGGAATCAACGTGCGCAAGCGGCACCAGCGGGCCGGCCAGCAACGCGGTGGGACGACCGCGATGCAAGGTGGTATTGTTGACTTCCCCGCCCCTTTGGATTACAGCAACGTGCAGCTCGTCTGCAATCGCTGTGACAAGCCGACCCGGCTGGGCAGGCGTTTGGAGGGAGAGCAATACGTGCCCTACTGCAAGCAATGTGGTGAGGCCTACCTGAGAGGACCCCGCGCATGACTGCGACTGCGACCCCGCGCTTTGTTGAGACCTATCGGGAGACTGTGGTCCCCGCCCTTATCACCGAGTTCGGGTATCTCAACGTGATGCAGGTTCCCAAGCTGGAGAAGATCGTGGTCAACGTGGGCGTCGGGGAGGCCTCCCAGAACGGCAAGGCACTTGACGCCGCTTCCAACGATCTGCGGATAATCACCGGACAGCAGCCGGCTGTCCGCAAGGCGCGCAAGTCGGTGGCGGCATTCAAGCTTCGAGAGGGGATGCCGATTGGGCTCAAGGTCACCCTGAGGGGAGCCCGGATGATGGAGTTCTTGGACCGCTTGATCAGCGTGGCCCTGCCCAGGATCCGAGACTTTCGGGGTATCAATGCCAAATTCGACGGCAACGGCAACATGACCCTCGGGCTGCGGGAGCAGCTGGTGTTCCCGGAGATCGACTACGACAAGATCGACAAGCTCAGGGGACTAGAGATCACCATCGTGACGACGGCCAGGACGGATGCGGAGGGGCGCAGCCTGCTGGCCGCCCTCGGCATGCCGTTCCGGCGGTAGGGAGGGCTCGGGATGGCCAAGAAGTCGAAGGTGATGGCCAGCCGCCGCACTCCGCGCTTTCCGGTGCAGGCCCGTCATCGCTGCAATCTCTGCGGCCGCCCACGCGGCTACATGCGCAAGTTCGGCCTCTGCCGCATTTGCTTTAGAATCCATGCCTCCCAGGGACAGATCCCGGGGGTGCGAAAGTCTAGTTGGTAGGAAGCAGATGCTAAGTGACCCCATCGCCGACATGTTGACCAGGGTGCGCAATGCCAGCCTGGCCGGCCATGAGCGCGTGGAGATGCCGGCCAGCAAGGTGAAGGTGGAGATCGCCCGTGTGCTGCACGAGGAGGGATACATCGAGGGCTTCGGCACCTCGGAGGACGATCCCGTGCGCCGGGTGCTCTGGATGCAGCTGAAACGACCCACCAAGCAGGGTCGCGCTCTGACCGGGCTCAAGCGGGTCAGCCGTCCGGGGTTGCGGGTCTACCGGGGACGCCAGGACATCCCGCGGGTGCTGGGGGGGCTCGGCACCGCAATCGTGTCAACGCCGCAGGGGATTATGTCCGGGCGACAGGCTCGGGGCCTGGGTATCGGTGGCGAAGTTCTGGCCGAGATCTGGTAGGCCGGCTGATGTCAAGAATTGGGAGGTCGCCGATACCGCTGCCCGCCGGGGTCACGGTGACGGTGCAGGGACAGAAGGTGGTGGTAGTGGGGCCGCTGGGCGAGATGAGCCGGGAGCTTCCGTATCCCATCAGCGCGCGCCAGGATGGTTCCGCGGTCTTGGTCGAGCGGCCCACGGATTCTTCCAATCACCGTTCGCTCCATGGGCTGAGTCGCACTCTTGTCGCCAACATGGTCACCGGGGTTACCACCGGGTTCAGGCGCGAGCTGGAACTGCAGGGGGTGGGCTATCGGGCGGCGCTGCAGGGCGCCGATCTGCAGCTGCAGCTGGGATATTCCCATCCCATCCGCATTACACCGCCGGCCGGGCTAAAGGTCGAGGTTCCCGAGCCCACCCGGGTCGCCGTCAGCGGGATGGACAAGGAGTCAGTCGGGCAGCTGGCCGCGAAGATTCGTTCCACCAGGCCCCCCGAGCCCTACAAGGGCAAGGGGGTCCGGTATCGCGGCGAGATCGTTAGACGCAAGGCTGGAAAGAGCGGTAAGGGAGCCAAGGGCTGAGATGACCAATCAAGATCGCGCCACCGCCAGGCGGCACCGCCACCGCAGGGTGCGGCGGCGCCTGCAGGGCACCTCCGAAAGGCCTCGCCTGTGCGTCTACCGCAGCCTCAGGCATCTGTACGCCCAGGTGGTGGACGACACGACTGGGAGAACCCTGGTCGCTGCCAGCACGGTGGAGGACCAGCTCGGGGCCAAGGGTTCCAATCGGGCCAGTGCCACCGCCGTGGGGACCGCCATTGCCGAGCGCGCCGTGGCGGCTGGAGTCAACCGGGTCGTCTTCGACCGGGGCGGATACCTGTACCATGGTCGAGTCCAAGCCCTAGCCGACGCGGCCCGCGGGGCCGGGTTGGAATTCTGAAGGCGCTTTTATGAGTATGAATATGGCGCGCTCCGATCGGGATGCGCGTGGTGAGTTTGCGGAGCGGGTCGTGAGCCTCAACCGCGTGGCCAAGGTGGTCCAAGGGGGAAGGAGATTCTCTTTCTCCGCCCTGGTCGTGGTCGGGGACGGGGCTGGGCGCGTGGGCGCGGGGCTGGGCAAGGCAGGAGAGGTACCGGAGGCGATCCGCAAAGGGGTGGATGACGCCAAGAAGCACATGATCACCGTGCCCATGGTCGGGCGGACCATCCCCCACTCAGTCCTGCGCAAGGAGGGGGCCGCCAGGGTGCTGCTGCGCCCGGCCTCACCCGGCACGGGGGTTATTTCAGGCGGCGCCATGCGGGCCGTGGTGGAGCTGGCCGGTATCAAGGACATCCTGACCAAGTCGCTCGGCAGCGACAACCCCATCAACACGGTCAGGGCCACGATCGCGGCGCTTCAAGAGCTGCGGACGGCCGAGACGGTGGCGCGGCTTCGGGGCAAGACCCTGGCGGAGCTCGGGGTGCGGGCCTCGGAAGTGGCCGCCGCGGGGGTGGCCGGCGGTGAGTGAGGCTACCAAGACCCTGCGCGTGAGATGGACAAAGAGCGCGATAGGATACGCGGGCAACCAGAAGCGCACCATAGCGGCGCTGGGGCTGAGGCGGCTCAACCAGACGGTCGAGCACCGTGACACGGCTTCAATTCGAGGCATGATCTCGACGGTGCCCCACTTGGTCACGGTCGAGGAAGGCCCCGACTCGGGGGAGAGCTCCAGGTGAGGCTGGACGAAGTCACCCCCGCCAAGGGGAGCAGGCGGCCGCGCAAACGGGTGGGCCGCGGAATCTCTGCCGGGGGCGGCAAGACTGCCGGAAGGGGCCAGAAGGGGCAGGGAGCGAGAAGCTCATGGAGCCTGCCACGCGGGTTCGAGGGTGGGCAGATGCCCCTGACCCAGAGGGTGCCGAAGCTGCGCGGCTTCTACAATCGCTTCCGTATCGAATACCAGGTGGTCAACTGCGGGAAGCTCAAGAGGTTCGAGGACGGTGCCAAGGTGGACATCGAGTCACTGCGCGAGGCCGGGCTGATTCGCAGCGCATCTCGGCCGGTCAAATTGCTGGCAGGCGGCGGTGATCCCTCGGGGGTTTCGGTGAGCGTTCATCGCGCCAGTGGCGCGGCGGTGGCCGCGATCGAGAGGGCAGGGGGGTCCGTGACGATCCTGGCGCCCGCCGCGCAAGGCGATGCTCCTGAATTCTCGGCCGGAGGGCAGGACCAGGCGCCATGAACCTGTTCGGTGCCCTTCGCGCCGCCATGCAGGTCTCTGAGCTTCGACGCAAGCTGCTGATCACGATCGGGCTGATCATCGTGTTCAGGATGCTGGCCACGATCACCATCCCCGGCGTGAACGGGGGGGTCCTGAAGCAGCTGTACGACAGCAACAGCATCCTGGGGCTGGTCAACCTCTTCTCAGGAAGCGGTATCAGCACCGGGTCCAACGCGGGAATCTCGATAGTGGCGCTGGGGCTGAACCCGTACATCAACGCCACCATCATCATGCAGCTGATGACCGTGATCTCCACCAGGGTCAAGGAGATGTCCAAGGAGGGTGACCTCGGGCGTCGCCGCCTGACCCAGTACTCCCGCTATCTGACGGTCGGCTTGGCCCTGCTGCAGTCGTTCGGGTACACCCGGCTCTTCGAGACGTACAGCTATCAGGGGCAGAACATCCTGTCTCCCAGCACCTCTTTCCCGGCCACGGTGGGGATCATCATCATCCTGACCGGTGGCACCGTGGTGATGATGTGGTTCGGGGAGCTGATCACCGAGTACGGGCTGGGCAACGGGGTTTCGATCATCATCATGACCGGCATCGTGGCCCAGATCCCCAACGGACTGATCTCGTTCACCAACGGCGGCCACAGCCAGACGTTCACCATCTTCATGTTCGCCGTGATCGGAGTCGTGGTGGCGGCCGGGATCATCTTCGTCCAGCAGGCAACCCGGAAGATCCCAATCCAGTCGTCGCAGCGGGTCGTCGGCAGGCAGGTCTATCAGGGGCGCAGCAGCTTCTTGCCTCTGCGGGTGAATCAGGCCGGGGTGATCCCGATTATCTTTGCCATCTCCATCATGTTCTTTCCCACCCTGTTCGCCAACTTCTTCCTGCCCGCAGTGGGCCAGACGGGGGGGGTGGTGGGGGAACTCGCCACCTGGTTCCATACCTACTGGAACCCGGTGGGGCCGAGTCTGGCAGTTGATATCGGCTATGAGGTCATTTACTTCGCCTTGATCATGGGCTTCACCTTCTTCTACACGGCCGTCACCTTCGACCCGGATGACGCTGCGGACAACCTGAAGAAGAGCGCCACCTACATCCCGGGCATCCGCCCCGGAGCGGCGACGGCGCAGTACCTGGCTCGGGTTATGAGCAGGATCACCCTGGCGGGGGCCATCTTCCTAGGGGTGGTCACCGTGGTGTTGCCACTCTTGACCGCGTTTCTCACCGGCCAGCAACCCAACACCGGCCTCTATCTGGGGGGCACGGCAGTCCTGATCGTGGTGGGCGTGTCCCTGGACACCATGAAGCAGTTGGAGACCCAGCTGCTCATGCGCCAGTATCGGGGCTTCATTCGCTGAGGGGGGAACCATGGAGGGGAAGGGACTGCGGAGGAACCTGATTCTGTTCGGTCCGCCCGGCTCCGGGAAGGGAACCCAGGCCGAGCTGTTGCGGGAGAGGCATGGGCTGGACCACATCGCCCCCGGGGACATGCTCAGGGAGCACCGGGCCGGCGGTTCGGAGCTGGGCCGGATGGCCTCATCCTACATGGCGGCCGGGAAGCTGGTGCCGGACGAGGTGATCGTGAGCATGATCCGACACCGTCTGGAGGATGCCTCCGGGGCGAGCGGGTTTGTCCTCGACGGCTTCCCGCGCACCGTGGCTCAGGCGCGCTCGTTGCAGGAGATGCTGGGTCAGATGGAGCGGCCCCTGGATCTGGTGGTGGTCCTCGACGTGCCCCGCGAGGAGCTCGTCCAGCGCCTCAGCCGGCGCGCAGGCTTGGAGCACCGTGAGGACGACCGCCCGGAGGTGGTGACCCAGCGCCTCTTGGTCTACCAGGAGCAGACCGAGCCCGTGCTGCAGTACCTCGGTGACGAGGTTCCCGTGGTCAGGGTTGACGGGACGGCCAGTGTCGAGTCCGTCAACGAGAGCCTGTTGCAGGTGCTCGCTTGATCAGTCTGAAGCGACCCGAGGAGATCGAGCTCATGCGCCAAGCCGGGCACTACCTGGCCGAGGTCCTGGAGATCCTGGCGGCGATGGTGGCTCCTGGAGTGACCACCACGGAGCTCGACCGGGCTGCCAACCGCGAGATCAGGCGGCGCGGGTGCTTTCCCGGGTTTCTGGGCTATGACGGCTTCCCCAAGCACCTGTGCGTCTCGGTCAACGACCAGGTCGTGCATGGCATTCCGGATGGGCGGCGCCTGTTGGAGGGGGATCTGGTGAGCCTGGACTGCGGCCTGATCCATCAGGGCTGGTGGGCGGACGCGGGGCTGAGCGTTGGCTGCGGCGAGCTGGACCCAGACTCAAAGAAGCTGGTGGAGGTGACCAGAGAGGCGCTGCGTCTGGGGATCAACGCCGCTCAACCCGGCAACCGGCTCGGCGACATAGGGCACGCGGTTCAGACTCACGTCGAGGCCAACGGCTTCTCCATCGTGCGCGGGTACACAGGCCATGGGATCGGCCGGGACATGCACGAGGACCCGGACGTCCCGAATCACGGCGCCCCAGGGCGCGGGGTGGAGATTCGCCCGGGACTCTGCTTGGCGATAGAGCCGATCGTGAACCGCGGTGCGCCGGCCACGGTCGTGCGCCCCGACCGTTGGACGGTGGTCACGGCGGATGGGGAGCGCTCCTGCTACTACGAGCACTCCATCGCCATCACCAAGGCGGGCCCGGAGGTGCTGACGACTACCGATCCCCAGCACGTCTGGGTCGGTTGATGGGGACCTGAGGCGGTGGATCCGCTATACTCTTGGCGGGCCGAGCCTCTGTCGGGTTTTGTGTGCCTGCCAACTTGAGTGACACCGGGGCCATCCCGGGTCGGATCCTTGAACCGTTGCCGAACTCGCTCTTTCGAGTCGAGCTGGAGGGCGGTGACAAGTTGGTGGCTCACGCTGCCGGGCGGGCTCGGCTGGCAAGCATCCGCCTACTTCCCGGGGACAGAGTGTTGGTCGAGAGATCGGCCACCGACCCGGGCCGGGGTAGGATCTTGACTCGGGTGGTGTAGTGGCGATGGAATCGGCTAGGAGTGGAAGATGAAGGTCCGGGCCTCGGTGAAGAGGATCTGCGACAAGTGCAAGATCATCCGGCGTTCCGGCACCGTGCGCGTCATCTGCGAGAACCCCAAGCACAAGCAGCGTCAGGGATAGGAGAACGATGGCTCGCATTGCCGGCATCGACCTGCCAAGGGACAAGCGCATAGAGATAGGCTTGACCTACATCTTCGGAATCGGTCCGACCACCAGCAAGAAGATCCTGAGGATCGCCCAGATCGACCCCGGTATCAGGGTCAACGATCTCAGCGAATCGCAGGTGAGTCGGCTGCGCGATGTCGTCGGCAAGGAGCTGCCTGGGCGGGTCGAGGGCGATCTCCGCCGCCAGGTGGCGCTGAACATCAAGCGTCTCATGGAGATCGGCACCTACCGGGGGCTGCGGCACAGGCGCGGGCTGCCGGTGCGCGGCCAGCGGACCAGGACCAACGCCCGGTCTCGCCGGGGTCCCCGCAAGACCGTCGGCGTGCGTCGGAAGAAGGGCAAGTAGGTAACCGGCCCGTGACTGCGGGCGGGTAATAAGCGAGGAGACGGTTTGGCGAAGAAGAAGAAGGTGGTCCGGACGAGGCGCCGCGAGCGCAAGAACATCGCGGTCGGCCAGGCGCACGTGTTGAGCACCTTCAACAACACGATCGTGACCCTCACTGATCCTCAGGGCAATACCATAGCCTCCGGCAGCGCGGGATCGTCCGGCTTCAAGGGGTCGCGGAAGAGCACCCCCTACGCCGCCCAGACCACTGCGGAGAATGCCGCCAAGCGGGCGATGGAGCACGGCCTGAAGACCATCGAGGTGCTGGTGAAAGGCCCCGGGTCAGGGCGCGAGGCCGCCATTCGACAGCTTCAGGCGGCTGGGCTGGAGATCAGCGCGATCATCGATGTGACTCCGGTGCCCCACAACGGTTGCCGTCCGCCCAAGCGCCGGCGGGTCTGAGGAGCACTGAGATGGCCAATCCACACAATCCCGCTTGTCGGCAGTGCCGTCGCGAAGGCGTCAAGCTCTTCTTGAAGGGCGCCAAGTGTGTCGGCGACCGCTGCACGTTCACCAAGCGCAACGCGACTCCTCCCGGGCAACATGGGATGGCCCGCCGGAGAAGGATCAGCGAGTACGGCATCCAGCTGCGGGCCAAGCAGCGTGGTCGGCGCATCTACGGAGTCCTCGACACCCAGTTCGAGAACTACTTTGACAGCGCCTCCGCTAGAAAGGGTGTCACGGGCACCGTGCTCCTGCAGATGCTGGAGCAGCGGCTCGACAATGTCGTCTACCGAGCCGGCTTCGCCTCGTCGCGCCGCGAGGCGCGCCAGCTCGTGTCTCACCGCCACTTTCAGGTGGACGGTAAGACCGTGAACATCCCCTCCTATCAGCTGCGCGCGGGGCAGGTGGTGCAGGTACGGGAGCGCAGCCGGGAGATCGAGCCCATCCGACGGTCGGTGGAGTTCCGCGGGGGCCAGGCCGTGCCGAGTTGGCTCTCCCTGTACGCCCCCGAGTTGCGGGTCGAGGTCACCCGCCAGCCGGAGCGCGGAGAGATGGAGACCAGCATCGACGAACAGCTGATCGTCGAGTACTACTCCCGCTAGCCACCGGGGCCCCCGGGCCCCCCAGTCACGAGGAAATTACTGCAGATGCCAGAGACCGCGATACAGCCGACAGTCCATGAGGTGGCCAGCGGGGCCGATCACGGGCGCTTTGAGATCGAGCCGTTGGAGACCGGCTACGGAACCACTCTGGGGAACTCGCTGCGGCGGGTCCTCCTGTCGTCGCTCACCGGGGCCGCAGTCACGGCGGTCTCCATCGACGGGGTGGCCCACGAGTTCTCCAGCATCAAGCATGTCAAGGAAGATGTCGGTGAGATCCTGCTCAACATCAAGCAGCTCAGCCTCACCTGCCACAATTCCGAAGGGGCGCATCTCACCCTGGAGGCGCACGGGGCCAGGCGGGTGACCGCTGCTGACATCGCTCCCAACTCCGACGTGGAGATCGCCAATCCGGACCTGTACATCTGCACGCTCGACGGAGAGCAGGCCCGCCTGCGGATGGACCTCACAGTGGAGCTGGGGCGCGGTTACACCCCCGCGGAGCGCAACAAGAAGGAGGGGCAGCCGATCGGGGTGATACCGGTTGACTCGATATTCACCCCTGTCGTCAAGGCGAACTTCATGGTTGAGAAGACCAGGGTCGGCCAGGACACCGACTGGGAGAAGCTGGTGCTCGAGGTGTCCACCAACGGCACCATCACTCCGGTGGAGGCGGTGAGTCGGGCTGCGCAGTACTACACCCGGCATCTGGACCTCTTCTCTAGCTTCGACAAGAGCCTCACCGCTTCCACGGAGGCGGCCGCTGGCGGCAACGACCCCCAGGCTCGCCTGAACGCGGTGCCGGTGGAGGATCTCGAACTCAGTGTGCGGGCGCTGAACTGTCTCAAGGCTAACGACATCGGAAAGGTCGGTGAGTTGCTGGCGATGCGCCTGGAGGAACTGCTGGCGCTGCGCAACTTCGGGGCCAAGTCCCTCGACGAGATCAAGCAGAAGCTGGTGGCAAAGGGGTTCGTGGCCGAGGACGAGGTGGACCAGCTCTTCCAGCCGGCGGAGCGCTAGGAGACATGCGTCATCAAAAGGCCGGTAGGAAACTGGGGCGCACCTCCGCCCATAGGATTGCCCTCACCAAGAACCTGGCCACGGCACTGGTGGAGCATGGCCGGATAGAGACCACCGAGGCGAAGGCGAAGGAGGTCCGGCGCTGGGTCGAGAAGCTCGTCACCACCGCCAAGGTCGACGACGTCCACGCGCGCCGCCAGGTTGCGCGAGTCTTGACCCGAGAGGATGTGGCGGCGAAGCTGTTCACCCAATACGCCGAGCGTTTCCGGGATCGTCCTGGGGGATACACCAGGATCATCGGCAAGGGGCCGCGGCCCGGGGATGGGGCGCCGGTGGTGATCATGGAGTTTGTCGAGTGACGCTTGACGTCGAGGAGCGCAGGTTCCAGATGACCCTCGCCTACGACGGAACGGACTACCACGGCTGGCAGGTCCAGCCGGGAGTGCAAACCGTCGCCGGAAGCCTGGCCGGGGCCATCGAGTCCACCTGTGGAGCGCGGCCACACCTGGCCGCCGCGGGGCGGACCGACGCCGGCGTCCACGCTCATGGGCAGGTGGCCGTCGCCACAGTTCCTTGCCCTGTCGAGCCCACGGAGCTGTGGCGGGGTTGTCAGCGCAACCTGCCTCCGGACATCAGGATCCTGCACGCGGCTCCCGCTCCAGATGGGTTTGACCCGCGACGTGACGCCTGGCGCCGGAGCTACCGGTACCTGCTGGTCGCCGGCAGTTGGCTGCCACCGGGTCTCGGCCGCTACGCCTGGGGGGTGGATCCAAGGTTGGAGCTGTCCCCCATGCGGGAGGGCGCGGCAACTCTGCTAGGAGCCCACGACTTCGGCGCCTTCGGCACCAGCCCCGAACCCGGTGGAACAACCAGGCGTCTGGTCGATCTGCTCGAGGTCCGCCGGCGCAGTGGGCTGATCGAGATCGAGGTGCGGGCCGACGCGTTCCTGCGGGGAATGCTGCGCAGCATGGTCGGAGCCCTGGTGGGCCTGGGGCTGAGACGCCTTGGGCAAGGGGAGCTGCGCGAGGCAGTCGCGCTGGGCGCGGGCGCACGCCGGAGATGGGCGCCAGCCCCCGCCAGAGGATTGCATCAATGGCGGGTGGAGTACCATCGGCCGAGCATGTTGGGAGTTCGAGCGTGAGCAGCGCAACAGTACAACGCAGTTTCGTCGCCAGCGAGGCGACCGCCGATGAGCAGTGGTGGCTGGTGGACGCCCGCAACCAGACCCTGGGCCGGCTGGCGGTGAACATAGCCCGCCTCCTGAGGGGCAAGCACCTGGCGACCTACACCCCCCACGCCCTGATGGGCGACCACGTGGTGGTGATCAACGCGGGGGAGATTGTGGTGACCGGGAGCAAGCGGACGACCAAGATCTACGACCACTACACGGGATATCCCGGAGGCCGCAGGGAGCGAACCTACGATGAGGTGGTCAAGAGGGACCCCACCACGCCCCTCCATGAGGCGGTGCGAGGCATGCTGCAGCACAACACCCTGGGGGGCAGGCAGCTTAAGCGGTTGAAGATTTATGCCGGCTCGGATCACCCCCATGTGGCGCAGCAGCCCAAGGCGATCAGGTTTGGCGATTGCGGGGAGGTGGTGTCGCTGTGAGCGAGGAGGAGCAGGCCAGGTACGCGTACGGGACCGGCCGGCGCAAGACGGCCGTGGCGCGAGTCAGGATCTATCCCGGCCAGGGGACTGCGGTGATCAACGACAGGGAGCCCCTGCGCCACTTCGGCCGCAGGGAGTTGGAGGAGGCCGCCCTGCGCCCGTTGCGCCTGACCGGGCTCGCGGACCGCTGCCATGTGACGGTCAAGGTCGAAGGCGGCGGCGTTTCTGGGCAGGCGGGAGCCGTCGCCCATGGCATCGCCAGAGCGCTGTGCGTGCTGGATGCCGACCTCCGGGCGCAGCTCAAGTCGGCAGGCCTGCTGACCCGGGATCCGCGCATGAAGGAGCGCAAGAAGCCGGGCCTGAAGCGAGCCCGCAAAGCGCCTCAGTACACCAAACGCTGATTCCGGGCGAGGTGGCATGGTGCGGTTCATATACTGGCCATGAAGAACTTCAGCGGCCGGTGTTGGGTGACCTCAATTGGTGACGGGACTGCGGGGCAGAGACTTTCTGGCCATCTCTGACCTGACGCCCTCGGAGCTCCTGGGGCTGTTGGATTTTGCGGCCGACCTCAAGCGAGGTCGGGATCCTGGGATCCCCCTGGAGCGGCGCTCGGTGGCGATGGTATTCCTGCGGCCCAGCAACCGCACCAGGGTCTCCTTCGAGGCCGGGATCAACCGTCTTGGGGGCCACCCGATAGCCCTCTTCGATCGTGAGATCGAGTTGGGACGCAGGGAGTCGGTCTCTGACGTCGGAAGGATCCTGGACCGCTTCGTCGCCGGCCTGGTGGCGCGCATCCCCTCGGATCGGGATCTGCGCGGACTGGCCGCAAGCATGGAAGGCCCCGTGATCAACGCCATGACGGATCGTGGGCACCCCTGCCAGATCCTCGCCGACTGCCTCACGCTGCGGGAGATGCGGGGGACGCTGGCCGGCGCTAAGGTAACCTTTGTCGGCGACGGCAACAACGTCTGCAACTCGTGGATCGAGGCGGCCAGGGTGGTCGGCCTCGAGCTTAGAGTCGTCACTCCGCCGGGGTACGAGCCCCGGCTGGGGAGCGGGTCATCAGGGCCGTCTTCTGGGGACCTTCCAGGGTTGCTGGTGACCAATGATCTGGAGCAGGGTCTGGCGGGCACGGACGTGATCTACACTGACGTCTGGACGAGCATGGGCCAGGAAGAACAACACGAGGATCGACGCCAGGATTTTGGCCCCTACCAGATAAACGAGGCCGTGTTGCAGCGAGCCCCGAGCGGAGTTAAGGTGATGCACTGCCTGCCCGCCCACCGTGGCGAGGAGATAACCGACGCGGTGCTCGACGGGCCCCAATCAGTCGTCTTTGATCAAGCCGAGAACCGGTACTGGGCGCAGCTGGCCCTGATGGCATCGATATTCGGTCCGGCGGCCGCCTGATCGCGAAGGCCGAGGACACGCGCTGATGCTGGTGCTGGGCGGATTGAACCTCGGGGAGGCGGTCCGCCTGCTCTTCCAGACGGTGAGCTGGCGGGACGCCGTCGACATCGCGATCATCACCTTCCTCATCTACCGCCTCTTCCTGCTGGTGCGGGGCACCCAGGCCGTGCAGATTCTGGTTGGGCTTTTGGTCATCGGGGCGCTCGGGGTGGTGGCCAAGATCCTGGGGCTGCCGGTTCTCACCTACATCTACAGCAATGGCGGCCAGGTCATCGTGATCGCGGCGATAATCCTCTTCCAACCCGAGCTGCGGCGGGCTCTAGACCAGATGGGCCGGCTCGGCAACCTAAGGCCCCGCCTGCTCGCCCCAGACACGGCCGAGCTGAGACGGATGGTGGATGAGGTGACCCGGGCTGCCATGCGTCTCAGTGAGACCGCGACCGGCGCCCTCATCGTCCTCCAAGGCGACGTCGGGCTGGAGGAGATCGACGCCACCGGGGTGCGCCTGGATGCGCTGGTGAGCGCCGAGGTCCTGGGGACCATCTTCACCTACAAGTCCCCGCTCCATGACGGGGCGGCGGTGGTGCACGCGGGACGAGTGGTGGCTGCGGGATGCGTGCTGCCCCTGGCTGAGCGGGGCGAGGGCAACCACCGCAGCGGGACCAGGCACCTGGCGGCCGTGGGATTGACCCAGATGACCGATGCTGGTGTGGTGGTGGTGTCGGAGGAGACCGGGAGGATCAGCTGGGCCCTTGGTGGGGAACTGGAGGGGGAGCTGGACGCTGACCAGCTGACCAACCGCCTGGGCAGCTTCCTGCACCTTCCCCTTTATGAGCGCCACCGCCGCAGCCTGAGATTCCGGGCAAGGGGACCGCGAACTGCCGACGCGACCCCGGTCCGGAGGGTTTGAGCCAAGTGAAGTTCGCGTTTGTCAGGAGGCACTGGCGGATCAAGCTGCTGGCCCTGGTGGTGGCGTGCGCGATGTGGGTGGGCGTGGTGTACGCCAGCAACCCTCCCGCGATCGCGACCTACTATGTGACGCCCCAGGTGAGTGGGCTCAGCTCATCCCTCCTCCTGCTGTACCCGATTCACAGCGTTCCAATCAAGGTCGGTGGGGTCGAGTCTAACGTCCACAGCTCGACCGTCCGCCAGCACCTCTCCGCTTCCGTGAACCTGAGCGGGATCAAGAGCCCGGGCGTTTATCAGGTCCATCTGAGTACGCAGGTTTCGGACCCCAATGTCTTCCCCTGGTCGGCGCCGTCCACGGTGGCGGTCACGATTGACAAGTGGCAGGAGGCGTCCCTGCCGGTCAGGGTTGTGGTTCCCAGCAAGGATCTGCCCCAATCCGGTTACCAGTTCGACTCCAAGAAGACCACCGCGACCCCGGCCGACGTGACGGTCCGAGCGCCGGCGAGCATCATCTCTCAGCTCCAGCCGGAGGCCACTGTGAACCTCTCCAGTTGGAAGGCAAGCGTCGACCTCACGACTCCTGTGGTGGTTCCCCTGCCCAAGGGAGTTCCTTCCGGGGACGTCACATTCAGCCCCCAGGTGGTGACGGTTCACGCCTCCATCACCTCGGTCAGCAACCAGGTGACCCTGCCCGTCGACTACATCCTGAGCGGGCAGGTCGCCTCGGGCTACGAGGTGACTGGTGCCCAGGTGACCCCGCTCACGGTGACCGCGACGGGTCCTCCGGGGACGGTGGATGGGCTGGCCGCCCTGGACACCCAGGCCATCGACATCTCCGGGATCAGCCGTGACACGACCTACCAGGTGAGCCTTAACGTCCCGAGCGGGGTCACGACTTCGGTGGCGACCGTGACCGTGGTTGTGAGCGTGGCGCCCCTGCCGACGGCAACCCCAACGCCCACACCCTCGCCGACTCCCTGATACGGTTTCGCAGAACTCACAACCGGACGGCGGCAACCGGCCTCTGTAACCTGGGGCCAGGGCTCGACGTTTGTCCTCGAGAAGGCGGCCAGGGACCGGGGAGGTGTTAGCGCGTCATGTGCGGGATCATCGGATACATGGGCCGGCGTTCGGCGGCGCCCATCCTCATGGACAGCCTGCAGCGCCTGGAGTACCGCGGGTACGACTCGGCTGGGGTGGTGGTGGTGGACGCCCAGGGATCCGCCACCAGCGTCAAGTCCGCCGGCAAGGTCGAGTCGCTGTTGGCTCGCCTGGACGGGGAGGAGATCGTCGGCCAGGTCGGGATGGGGCACACGCGTTGGGCGACACACGGACGGCCGAGCCATGAGAACGCCCATCCGCACTGCGACTGCAGTGGGCGCTTCTACGTCATCCACAACGGGATAATCGAAAATTTCGCCGAGCTCCGCCAGGAGCTGGTGGGGACAGGCCACCAGTTCAGCTCTGAGACCGATACCGAGGTCCTCCCGCACCTGATCGAGGAGTACTACAAAGGGGATCTGGTGGTGGCCGCGAGGTGTGCGCTTGCCCGCCTCAGAGGCGCGTACGCGGTGGTGATCCTGAGTTCCACGGACCCAGATACCCTGATCGGTGCGCGGCTGAACGCTCCTCTGGTGGTCGGTGTCGGAGCCGAAGAGTGGTTTTTGAGCTCCGACCTCACGGCGATCATTCCCTACACCCGCCAGGCCATCGTGCTCGGCGAGGGCCAGATGGCGGTGCTGACGCCCGTCGGCCCTGTGGTCACCTCGATCACCGACGGTTCCGAGGTTGTGCCCCGAGTCGTTCGCGTCGAATGGGACGTTATCCAGGCCGAGCGCGGAGGGTATCCGAACTTCATGTCCAAGGAGATTCACGAGCAGCCGGCCGCTCTCGAGAACGCCTTCCGGGGCCGGCTTCTCAGTGACGGGAGGGTGGAGTTCGCGGACTGGGACATCGATGACGCCCGGCTGAGAGAGATCCAACGAGTCCAGATAGTCGCGGCCGGCAGCGCCTACTACGCCGGGGTGATGGCCAAGTACGCTCTGGAGGACCTGGCCCAGGTTCCGACTACGGTGGAGGTCGCCTCGGAGTGGCGCTACCGGCCCCAGCCACTGGACCGCTCCACCCTCACGGTGGCGATCTCCCAATCGGGGGAGACAGCCGACACTCTGGCTGCCGCCCGAATGGCCCGGGAAAGAGGCAGCTTTCTGCTCGCCCTGACCAATGTGGTCGGTAGCACCCTGGCCCTGGAGGCCGACGGGGTGATCAACCTGCACGCTGGGCCGGAGATCTGCGTGGTCGCCACCAAGACCTTCACCAACCAGGTCGCGTGCGCCGTGCTGCTGGCGATGAGGATGGCTCAGGCTCGTGGAACCAAGGATCAGGGCGACCTCCGGGAACTCGCTTCGGAGCTCCGCTCGGTGGCGGCGGCCCAGAGACAGCTGCTGGCCCGTGATCACGAGTTTCAGATGCTCGGAGCGTGGCTGGCCGAGCACTCGAGCGCACTTTACATGGGGCGTGGCTACAACTACCCGGCGGCGATGGAGGCGGCCCTGAAGTTGAAGGAGGTCGCCTACGTTCACGCCGAGGGATATCCCGCCGGAGAGCTCAAGCATGGCCCGATCGCCCTGCTGGACGAGTCCATGCCGGTCGTGGCATTCGCCACCGACGCCAAGACCAGGGAGAAGGTCAGGAGCAACATCCAGGAGGTTCACGCACGACAGAGCCCGGTGTTGGCGGTGGTCAGCGCGGGCGACAGCTCCCTGACTGATCAGGCGCGGTTCACGGTCGAGGTTCCCAGGGTCCCAGAGCTGGTGTCGCCCCTGGTAACGGCTCTGGTGGGACAGTTGCTCGCGTACCATGCGGCGATGAGCCGGGGCTTTGACGTCGACCGCCCCCGAAATCTGGCCAAGTCCGTCACCGTCGAGTGACCGTCCTTCCGAGCCAGCAACGCCGATGACCAGAGGGGGCGCAGTCGGGGTTGATGTGACATCGGTGGAGCGCATCTCTAAGCTGACGCAGCGGCGGCCCGCCTTCGCCAGCAAATTGTTCACTCCGGAGGAGGTGAGCTACTCCGAAGGACGGCCGGAGAGGCTCGCCGCGCGCTGGGCCGCGAAGGAGGCGGTGCGGAAGGTCTACGGCGGTCTCGGCCTGCCCATACCTCCCTACCCAGCCATCTCTGTCACCCACCGGCCAGGCGGAGCCCCTGTGGCACTCATCGGTGGGGCTGAGGTGCCCGGACTCGAGCTGAGCCTGAGCCACGATGCCGGTCTGGCCATCGCCATGGCGGTGCTGCTCCCCTCCCCTGGGGCCGGCGATCTCGGCTACCTCCCATCAGAGCTGGTGCTGCCGGAGAGAAGCCAGAGTGGAAACAAGGGAACCTTCGGCACCGTTCTGGTGATCGCGGGCAGCCCCACCTTCCCCGGGGCCGCGGCTCTCTCGGCGAGGGGGGCGCTCCGGGGTGGCGCGGGCAAGGTCAAGGTCATCGTGGCCGAGGGCTCACATGGGCAGGGGTTGTCTCCCGAGGTGATCAGATTCCCGGTGCCGGCCGAGGCCGGCGCCTATGGCGAGGCAGCTGCACGAGCACTGGCGGGAGAGTTGGTCACCGCCAAAGCCGTCGTCTGCGGCCCCGGCCTCGGTGACAGCCTCGCCACTCACGGTCTCATGGCGGAGATTCTGCGAGCCATGGCAGGCAAGGGTGGACGGCTGGTCCTGGACGCCGATGCCCTCAACGCCCTTGCGCGGTGGGAGGATCTGCGGGGGATTGTGCCCGCCGGATGCGTCATGACCCCGCATCCGTTGGAGGCAGCGCGGCTGTCCCGCGCCGAGGTGGGTGAGGTGCAGTCGGATCGTCCCGGTTTCGCGCTTCGTCTCGCTGCGGAGTTCCGCTCATGTGTCGTCCTCAAGGGTCCGGGAACTGTCGTGGCGGAGCCAGGCGGAACCCTGTGGAGAGACGACCACGCCACATCCGTCCTGTCCACGGGCGGCACGGGTGACGTGCTGGCTGGCCTCATGGGCGCTCTTTTGGCCCAGGGCTCATCGCCGGCGGACGCGGCCAGGGCCGGGGTCTTTCTGCATGCCGAGGCCGGCTCATGGTTGGGCCGGGCACGGGGTCGAGCGGGGATTTTGGCGAGCGAGGTTGCCGACGCGCTGGTGGAGGTGCAGGAGGCCGTGCGCCGGCGCCAGAGCGGCACGGCTGGGGACTGATGCTGCGGCTCTCCGACCTGGTCGAGGCAGCTTCCCCGCTCGGTCCGGAGCTGATTCGGGCCGACCGGGAGGTCTTCTCCGCGGTGGCGCACGACTCCCGGAATATCGAAGGTGGCGAGCTCTTCCTGGCGGTGCGTACGTCCCACGGTGATGGCCACGCCCATCTTGGGGATGCCGTCGCCCGAGGAGCGGCCGGGATCCTGGTCGAGTACGACCTCTCGGAGTCAGACCAACTCCGGGCGGGTGCCGGATCGCCAGGCGCCCTCAGCGTGCTCCGCGTCAGCGATACGGTTGGGGCGCTCCGGCTGTGGGCCACCAGGAGGCTCCGTGGATGCCGCTGCGTTGTGATTGCGGGCAGCCTGGGCAAGAGCACGACTCAGCACCTGCTGGTAAGGAGCTGGCAGGAGGCCTCTGGCCGGGCGGTCGTGGGCGTGGGCGACCGCAATGACCCGTTCGGGATTCCCATCGCGGTGGGAGGTTTCCCCGAGGCCGTGGACCAGGTGGTCCTGGAGGTCGTGGCCGCCAACTCCAGAGAGACGCTCCAATTGGAGCAGATGCTCACACCCGAGGTCGTCTGTGTCACCTCCGCCACTGATGCCCGGGAACTCCACTGGGAGTCCCGAAGCGGCTTGGCCGACAGCGTCAGAGGTCTGGTCAAGCAGGCGCACCACTTGGTGGCACCGATCTCCGACCCGGACCTCATCTCGGAGTTCTCGGGCGCCCAGCTGGTGACCTTCGGACCCCTCGGGTCGGGAGCCACCGTCGAGGCCGGTCCGGAGCCGAGAGGTCAAGAGGGCGGTTGGCCGGCGGACTGGACGTGTCTGGTTCGCTTCAGGGACCGGGAGTGGGGCCAACCGTTGGCGATGCATCCAGAGTTGGGGGCTCCTGGCCTGGCGGCGGCTAATGCCTGCCTTGTGGCGCTTGGCCTTGACCCCCGCCCTTTCGGCCGCCCGAGCACCACCTTGGGCGGCCTTCCGGGAAGGCTTCGGGTGTGGCCGGGAGGAGGAGGTGGGCTGGTGCTGGACGACACGATTGACGCAACCTCATCATCGACCGAGCTGGCCCTGCGCGCGCTCTCCGAGCTGCCGGCGCCCAGGCTTGCCTGCCTCGGCGCGTCTGCCGACGTGCTCCTAACCCGTCGTGGTGAACGCTGGCTCGACAGCTCGGGACCTGCCCCCCTGATCCTGGACGGCGGACCGCCGAATCGGGGGGGCGGCACCAGCCAGAAACTGGAGCGAGTGCCCCTGAGCACCATGGCCGTCAGGGCCCGGCGGGTGCTGGAGGAAGGCGGCAGCGTTCTGGTCAAGGGCCGGTCATCAGAGCGGATGGAGCGCCTCACCCGCAGGTTGCTGGACGGGACAGGGGAGCTTGTACGTCAAGATCGCGGGCGTCGCCTCATGAGCTTTCGATCCCTGTTGAGGCCCACCTGGGTTGAGATCGACCTCGACGCCCTGGCCGCCAATGTGGCGGAGGTCGCGAGCGAGCTCGGAAGCGTGCAACTGATGGCTGTGGTCAAGGCCGACGCTTACGGTCACGGGGCGGTCCAGGTCGGCCGGACGGCGCTCACCAGCGGGGCTCGCTGGCTGGCGACCGCCACCCTGGCCGAGGCTTCCGAGCTGCGTGAGGCTGGCATCGCCGCTCCGATCCTGGTCCTGGGATACACCCCGCCCGACCGGCTGCGCCAGGCACTGGCGCTGAATCTGGTCCTCACGGTCTTCGACAGGGAGGTCTTGGCCGGACTGGACGCCGCGGCCGAGGCGCTGGCCCTGCGGGCCAGAGCTCATCTCAAGGTCGACACCGGGATGTCCAGGTTGGGGATCGCCCCGTCTGAAGTCGGACCGTTCCTGCAGCTCTTAAGACAGTTCCCGTCGGTTGAGGTGGAGGGCATCTACACCCACTTCCGCAAGGGAGAGGATGAGGAGGCGGTAACCCAGCAGCTGATCGAGTTCAGAAGAGCCCTGGGGGAGGCTCGGACGGTCGGTCACAGGTTCCGGCTGCGGCACGCCGCCAGCAGCAGCTCCTGGGCTTCCAGGCCGGAGGCTCGCTTCGACATGGTGAGGTGTGGCGGGGAACTGCTGGGACTGCGCACCGGCGATGGCCGGCACCGCCGGCCGGTGCTGGCCTTCAAGACAACCGTGGCCCAGGTGCGACACATCTCAGCTGGAACCCACGTCGGCTACGGAGACTCCTTCACGGCACCCCAGGACATGACGGTTGCAACCCTGCCCGTGGGATATGGCGACGGGTTCCGCAGAGGCCCCAACAACTTTGGCGAGGTGATCATCGGGGGCCAGCCCCGGCGGCTGATCGGCGACGTTTCGATGGACATGTGCATGGTGGACGTATCCTCGCCGCCGCTCGTGAGCAGGGGCGACCAGGTGGTTCTGATCGGCGCCCAGGGGAGTGCCAGGATATCGGTTGAAGACGTGGCGGCGCGTCTTGGGACGATCAACTATGAGGTGGTGACCCAGATTTTGGCCCGGGTGCCGCGCGAAGCTGTCGCGGGGGATGCTGCCGAGCTCTGAATACAATTGAGCCATGTCCCAGCAGCCGGCCGAGTTCGGTGGTCTTTCCACAGGTAGCGACCGCCGGCGGCGGCTCAGGGCGGCGCGCCTGTACCTGGTCAGCGATGATCAGACCCCGGACCACGAGCTGCCGCGAGTCCTGGCCGCGGCCATAGAGGGGGGGATCGACCTGTTCCAGCTGCGCCGCAAGGGGGTGCCCGCCCCACGGCTGGGCGAGCTGGCCAGGGCGTGCTCCGACATCTGTCGCGCTGCCAATGTCCTGTTCATCGTCGACGATCACGTGGAGTTGGCCCAGGAGGCTGGGGCGGATGGCGTGCACCTGGGTCAGGAGGACACACCCCTCGAGCGGGCCCGGCAGTTGCTGGGTCCGGAGGTCCTGCTGGGCAAGTCAACTCACAACCGGGACCAGGTGCTGGCCGCGGTGAGGGAGGGCGCCGACTACGTGTCGGCGGGCCCGGTCCATGAGACTCCCACCAAGGCCGGTAGGCCCGCGGTGGGGTTCGAGCACGTCTCGATCGCCGCGCGCCAGGCGAGCGTGCCCGTCGTTGCCATCGGCGGCATGGGCCGGGATGAGGCCGCACTTGCGATAGAGAGCGGAGCGGACATGGTGGGCGTGGTCCGAGCCATCTGCTCGGCCGCCGACCCGAGGGCGGCGGCCGCAGAGATTCGCGGCGCCATGGCGTCAGCCCAGCCCTGGTCATGGATCGTGATCAATGGCACGGCTCGCAAGTGCCGTCCCCAGGAGCACCTCGGTGAGCTGGCCGCAGCCCTGGGTGTTGCGGAGCAGGGGGTGGTGGTGGAGGTGAACGGTGAGATCCCCGCTCGGGAGCGGTGGGACGAGATCGAGCTCCGTTCCGGAGACCGTCTGGAGATGGTTCACTTTGTGGGAGGGGGAAGCCGTGACCGCTGACGAGCAACTGAGCCTGGGGACCCTGACGCTCAACTCGAGACTGATTCATGGGACGGGAAAGTTCGTCTCGTCGGAGGTCCTGGCCGCGTCCATCGCCAACTCCGGGGCGGAGATGATCACCCTGGCGGTCAGGCGCCTGCACCTGGACGGTGACCGCCGCTCAGAGCTGGAGGGGGTGGACCTCGCGAAGTACCGGCTGCTTCCCAACACGGCGGGCGCCAAGAGTGCGGACGAGGCGGTCCGCCTGGCTCGCCTGGCGCGGGCGGCCGGGTTGTCGGACCTGATCAAGGTGGAGGTCGTGGGAGAGGCTGACACCCTGCTGCCAGATCCGATTGGCACTCTGGAAGCGACCGAGAGGCTGGTGGCGGAAGGGTTCACGGTCCTGCCCTATGCCAGCGATGACGTGGCCCTGGCGCTGCGGCTGGCAGAGGCGGGAGCCACGGCCGTCATGCCCGGCGCCGCGCCCATAGGGTCCACCCTCGGGGTGCTGAATCCACACAACATCCGCCTCATCATTGCCAAGTGCCCCGTCCCCGTCATCGTCGACGCCGGGCTCGGGGCGCCATCGGACGCTGCTCGGGTCATGGAGTGGGGGGCGGCCGGGGTACTGGTGAACACGGGGATCGCCAGGGCGAGGGACTCGGTCGCGATGGCCAAGGCCTTCTCCCTGGCGGTGGCCGCCGGCCGCCAGGGTTACCTGGCCGGACTGGCGGAGACCATGGGTGCCGCCCCCAGCTCACCGCTTGAGGGATTGCCTCAGGCGCAGGCATAGGCGCACCTGCTTGGCCAGTCGCGCCAACCGCTGGTTGCGCGAGATCAGCTGGGACCCGTCCGGCGGGGGTCAGCTGGCGGAGCTCGGGGAGGAGAGGATGCTCGAGCGGCTGATCAACTTGGCCGACCGGGCTGGCGACATCGTGGTGCCACCTGGGGACGACGCCGGCGGCTGGGTGCCCAGGGGACGGCAATCGCTCATTTCGACCGACAGCATGGTGGAAGGGGTCCACTTCCGGCGTGAATTTCAGACCCCTTACCAGGTCGGTGTCAAGGCCTGGGCGCAGGCGGTTTCCGACCTGGCCGCGATGGGGGCCATGCCCGAGGTCGGGGTGATCGCGGCGGTGCTGCCGGCGGACACCCGAGTGGCCGTGGTAGAGGCCATTCAGCTCGGCCTGGTGGATCGAGCGTCAGAGGACGGCGCCGTTCTCTTGGGAGGGGATCTCAGTGCTGGACCGGCGCTGAGCCTGTCCGTCACCGTGGTCGGCGGTACCGGGGCTGAGGATCCGGTGAGGATTGGGGGAGGGAGGGCCGGAGACCTTCTGGTGGTCACAGGGGAACTGGGCGGGGCGTCGGGGGCGCTCCAGCTGCTGCGGGCGGGTGGGGTTGAGGTACCCGAGAGCTTGATGGGCCGCCTCATCGCGCCACCATCCCGGCTGGCTGAGGGAGACCGGCTGAGACGCAACGGCGTTTCGGCGATGACCGATGTCAGCGACGGTTTGGTCCTCGACGCCGGGCGCCTGGCCAGAGCCAGCGGGGTGCAGGTAGAGATCTGGGCGGACCAGCTCCCCCGACCGGTGGGATTCAGGGAGCTGCTGGGCGACGCCGCTCTGGGGCTGGCCCTCTCGGGAGGCGAGGACTATGAGCTGCTCGCATCGGTCGCCCCTGAGAAGCTGGAGGCACTTCTCGGCTCGTGGCCGGTCGAGCTGGCCCCACTAAGCTTGGTCGGAGCGCTGGTGGCCGGTGAGGGCACCAGAGTGCTGACCAGCCGGGGAGGTCGGGAGATTCCGCTTGACAGAGAAGGTGGGTATCAACACTTCCAGGCGATGTGACCCTCTCATGCTGAGCACCGGCTCCCCGAAGGAGACAGCGGCCTTGGGAGAGCAGATAGGCGCCCAGCTTCGCGCGGGCGACTGCCTGGGATTCAGTGGGGATCTGGGAGCGGGCAAGACGACCCTGATCCAGGGGATAGTGCTGGGCGCGGGGGGGGACTCCGATGTGCGCAGCCCGACCTTTCTGCTCCACGCGGTGCACCCCGGGCGCATCACCGTCCATCATCTGGACCTCTACCGCCTGCCAGAGGGCGTCGACCTGACGTCACTGGGGCTCGAGGAGTTCCTGGAGACCGGTGCCGCCGTCGTCGAGTGGTCGGAACGGGCCGACGAGCCCTGGTTCACGGGAAGGGTCCGGATGGAGGTCACGGGAACCGCCACCAGGTCCATAGCGCTGTGGCTGCCAGCGCATCTGCGGCAGGGCATTGGTGGCTGACACGGAACGGGCAATCCTGGCGATCGACCTCTCCGCCAGGGGTGAGGGGATGGCGCTGGTCGCCGACCAAGCGGGGAAGGTCCTCGCCCTCCAAGAGCGCATCACCGGGGTTGCGGGGCTGGTGGGCGCGATGAGCTCGTTGCTGACCGTTCCGGGCCTGCCCCTGGCCCAGGTGGTGGTCGCGCGGGGCCCGGGATCTTACATGGGTGTGCGTTCGGCTCTGGCGGCAGCCGTCGGTGTCGCTCAGGCAAGGGGCCTGCGCCTCGGTCTGGTGGGCAGCCTCGAGGTGCAGGCGAATCGGGTGCCCTTGGAGGCGGACTCGCTGCTGGTTGTGGTTCCCGCCGGCCGTGGGGGGTTGTACATCCAGCGCTTCCTGCCTCTCGCCAAGGAGGGGCCCGGGGCCTGGGTTCCGGATTCCCCGGCGATGCTGACCAGGGACGCTGCTGGTTCAGCTGAGCTCCTACCGCCATGCGCTTTGGTCTTCGATCAGAGCGGGGGCCATGAGGATCTCAGGGGGCTGCCACCTGGTGCCGTGAGATCCGGCGCCGGGGCTCTGGCGCTTCTCGCCTCCTGGGGCCGGTTCGACCTGAGCGGCTACGATCTGGTCAGCGCGGACTATGGCGTCAAGGTCGGAGAGAACACTTGATCCTAATCGGGCAGCGGCTGGCGATCAGACCGATGGTGGTGGAGGATATCCCCGCGGTGCGGGCGATCGAGCTGGACGTGTTTCCCACCCCCTGGCCGAGCAACGCCTATCACCGCGAGCTGACCGCCAACCGCTCGGCGCATTACTCCTGCCTCTGGAACGAGTCTGACATCGTCGCCTACGGGGGCCTGTGGAGCGTCGGGGAGGAGGCCCATGTGACCACGATCGGCGTGCGTCGCAGCGACCAGGGTCGGGGATTGGGAAAGATGATGTTCGCCGCGCTGGTGAACCAGTCCTATTCCCTGGGGGCTAACTTTGTGAGCCTCGAGGTGCGCCCCACCAACGAGACCGCGATCCGCCTCTACGAGACCTTCGGCTTCAAGGTCATGGGCAGACGCCGGGGCTATTACACGGACAACGGGGAGGACGCCATGGTCATGTGGTCGGACCTGATTCACGCGCCCCGCTTCAAGGAGAGATTCCTCAGGCTGGCCGGGCAGCTGGAGGTGGAAGGGTTGGGGCCCCTGCCTGCTCCGGAGTGGCCGAAGGCTTGAGGCTGCTGGCGATTGAAACCTCGTGCGACGAGACGGCCGCCGCAGTGGTCACCGACTCCTTCCTCGTCGAGAGCTCGGTTGTGGCGTCCCAGGCCCAGGCTCACGCCGCCTACGGGGGGGTCGTTCCCGAGCTGGCGGCCCGCATGCACCTGGAGCGCATCGCCGGGGTGGTCACGGCGGCCATGCTTCCTCTGGAGCAGAACTGGGGGAAGCTGGACGGGATAGCCTTCACCAGGGGCCCAGGCTTGGTCGGCTGCCTGGCGGTGGGCGCGGGGTATGCGCAGTCGTTGGCCCTCGGCTTGGGCATCCCGGCGATCGGAGTTAACCACATGACGGGCCACGTTCTGGCCGCAGCCCTGGAAGACCCCTCCCTATCCCCACCCTTCGTCGCCCTGGTGGTGAGCGGCGGGCACACGGACCTGATCCACTACCGCTCCCACCGAGACGTGGAGCTGCTGGGGGCGACCAGGGACGACGCCGTTGGCGAGGCGTTCGACAAGGTGGCAAGGATGCTGGGCCTTCCGTATCCCGGGGGGCCCGAGATCGACCGGGTGGCGGGCAGCGGGGACGCCGCCCGGTTCCGCCTGCCCCGACCGATTCTCCCCGATTTCGGCTTCTCCTTCAGCGGCCTCAAGACCGCGGTGCTCTACCTGTTGCGGGACTTGGGGGAACTGGACGACCAGACGCGGGCAGATGTGGCGGCCTCATTCCGATTGGCGGCGGTGGAGACCCTGTGCATGCAGCTTGAGGCCGCGGTCGAGCACACGGGGGCCCACCAGGTCGTGCTCGCCGGGGGCGTGGCGAGCAACCGCCTGCTGCGCGACACGGTGCGGCAGCGGCTCGAGGGGCTGGCCCAGGTAACCATTCCGGCGCCGCAGCTCTGCACGGACAATGCCGCCATGATCGGCGCGGGAGGGATCGTCCGCCAGCGCGTGCATGGTTTCGATCGCGCGCCCGTGGACATCGACCCGGGCCTGAGAGCGTACGCGTAGGGCGGACCGAGAGCGACCCGGCTCAGCCGCGCGCCGGGGGCGCTGCGGTTGACCGCTGGTCCGCGACGCTCTAGGCTCCCAGAAAGGGCCAAACAGCGCCCGGCGTTCGCCGCTCAGGAGGACTTCCATGCCCGCTCGGCCTACCCGAGAGAGTGCTCCCAACATGCGCGACTATCAGTCGGCCAGAGCTCAGTTTCAGCTCGAGGTGCCCGAGCGCTTCAATTTCGTGACCGACGTGCTGGAGCCGCTGGCCGCCGCCCGAGGAGCGGACCTCGCCCTGCTCTCGCTGGGAGCGGGTGGCGAGGTGGTGGGACGGCATAGCTTCGGGGAGATGGCGGAGGCCAGCCGCAGGGTGGCCAACCTCCTCACCGGGCTGGGGGTTGAGAGGGGCGATCGAGTCTTCGTGATGCTGCCGCGCATACCGGAGTGGTATTTCGTGGTGCTGGGCGCGATTCGGATCGGCGCCGTGCCGATGCCGGCCACCATCCAGCTGACCGCTCGTGACATCTCATTTCGAGTCCGCCAAGCGGAGGCCCAGGTGGTCGTGATGGACGAGACGGGGGCCCAAAAGCTAGACGAGGTGCGGGGGGAGCTGGACTCGTTGCGTCACTCTCTGGTCTTGGGCGAGAGGGCAGGCAGGGACTGGTTGCCGCTCAGTGCACTGATGTCCCGGGCCTCCAGCTCGGCTGAGTCCCGGTCCGTCACCAGGTCCGACGATCCGATGCTCATCTACTTCACCAGCGGCACCGTGGCCCACCCCAAGATGGTGCTGCACACCCAGGCCAGCTACGGCATCGGCCACAGAATCACGGCCCGCTACTGGCAGGACCTGAGGCCCGGGGACCTGCACTGGACCATTTCCGATACGGGCTGGGCCAAGGCCGCCTGGGGGAAGCTCTTCGGACAATGGTCTGAGGGGGCGGCGGTGGTGCAGATGAACATGGGCAAGCCGGACCCCGATCTCCTCCTCGACGTCATCGCCCGCCACGGGGTGACCACGTTCTGTGCTCCACCGACCATCTATCGATCCCTGGTGCTGGCCGACCTCAGGCGACCGGACCTCTCCCGGCTGCGGCACTGCATGGCGGCCGGCGAGCCCCTGAACCCCGAGGTCATCAGGGCCTGGGAGGAAGGGGTCGGGCTCCCGGTCTATGACGGCTATGGCCAGACCGAGACCATCAACGTCGTGGCCAACTACCGCTGTCTTCCGGTGCGCCCCGGATCGATGGGAAAGCCGGTCCCCGGCTTCGAGGTGGACATCGTCGACGATGAGGGAATTCCAGCTTCGGACGGGGTGGAGGGCAACATCGCGGTGAGGGCCCGGCCGGAACGCCCCACGGGTCTCTTCGCCGGCTACTACCGCGACGAGGAGGCCACCCAGGCCGCCTTCCGCGGCGACTACTACCTGACCGGCGACCGGGGCAGCAGGGACCACGACGGCTACCTGTGGTTCTCCAGCAGAGCCGACGATGTGATCACCTCGTCGGCCTACCGCATCGGTCCCTTTGAAGTCGAGAGCGCCCTGATCGAGCATCCGGCGGTTGCGGAGGCGGCGGTTGTGGGCAAGCCTGACCAGCAGAGGACCCAGATCGTCACGGCCTTCGTGATCCTGGCTCCTGGCTATGTCGGCAGCGATCAGCTGGCGCAGGAGCTGCAGGCCCACGTGAGGCAGGTGACGGCTCCATACAAATACCCCCGCGAGATCCACTTCGTGACCGATCTGCCCAAGACTGTCAGTGGGAAGATCCGGCGGTCCGAACTGAGGCGGCGCCTGACCGCCACCGCCGACTGATCGGGTCCTGCCGTCGGGCCCGATGGGGCCTTAACCCGTTCCTAACCGCCGCCCCAGAAAAATGGAGATGCAGATGACAGCCACCTGGGGAGGACCGATATCGGGCAGTCGCAGGGCTAGGAAGGATGGCCGACCTGCAAATGACGTGGGTCATGACCTGCGGTGGTGGCAGCCGCCGCAGCTACAGCAACCAATTGTTGTCAGCGACAGTTAAGGAGTCTTGATGGCAGACGGCCGCGGCAATTCGAACGGCACCAACGTGCTCTACGGAGCTCTCGACAACGCGACCCTCAACCGGCGCCACTGGTACACCGTGCTGACAGCGGGCATGGGCTTCTTCACCGACGCCTATGACCTCTTCATCATCGGCACGGTCACGGCGATTCTGACCCCGATCTTCCACCTGACGCTGGACGAACTCTCGCTACTCAACTCGATTTCCCTGCTGGCTTCGGTGGTCGGAGCCCTGCTGTTCGGACGCCTGATGGACGTCTTCGGGCGCAAG
The DNA here is from genome assembly GCA_021791455.1 of bacterium. Next base: position 41,695 of record JAJYWM010000088.1, read on the forward strand.
GCAATTTATGGAACCGAGATGGCTCTGCTGGTGATCGGAGCCCTCGCCTCCGCCTTCACGGGAGACTTCCTCGCCCTGTTTCTGTGCCGGATCGTGGTTGGGATCGGCGTCGGTGGGGACTACGCCACCTCGGCGGTCATCACCGCGGAGTATGCCAACCGCCCTAACCGGGGCCGCCTGATCGGCACCGTCTTCGCGATGCAGGGATTCGGGCTCCTGGCGGGCCCGCTCTTCGCATCGGTGCTGCTTGCCACCGGGGTGCCGGCCAACCTGTCGTGGCGGATCATGCTTGCCTTTGGGGCCGTACCAGCCATCTCAGTCATCTACCTCCGCCGCAGGATCAAGGAGACTCCTCGTTTCAGCCTGGCGGTGAAGGGTGACCTGGCAGCAACCGAGGACGCCGTCAAGTGGACCACGGGTCGGTCGGTCGGGGTCCAGCCTGAGGTGAACGGGTCGGCGCTGCCCAGGAGCCGTCCAGTCATCACCAACCCCGTGTTCATCAAGCGGCTGATCGGTACCGCGGGCTGCTGGATGTTGATGGACATGGCCTTCTACGGCAATGGGGTGTCATCCCAGGTCATCCTCAAGGCGCTCTTCGGCAAGGCCACACTCCTGCACAACACGATCGTCGCGGCGATCATCTTCGCGGTCTTCGCCGTGCCCGGCTACTGGGTCGCCGTGTGGCTGATGGACAAGATCGGCAGAAAGCGGATCCAGTGGCAGGGATTCCTGATGATGGCGATCGGGTACGGCCTGATCTGGGTGGTGCCTGGAATCGTCAAGATCCCCGTGCTGTTCCTTGTGATCTATGGGATAACTTACTTCTTCGTGGAATTCGGGCCCAACGAGACGACCTTCGTCTATCCGGCGGAGATCTTCCCCACCGCCTTCAGGGGCTTTGCTGATGGCATATCGGCGGGGGGCGGTAAGTTCGGCGCCTTTGTGGCCGCGCTTTTGATGCCAACGGCCGTGAAGGCCCTCGGGCTGTCGGGGAGCCTCGGGATCCTGGCGGGTGTTTCGGTGGTGGGTGTGGCGCTGACCCTGTGGGCTCTGCCGGAGCCGAAGGGCAGATCGCTCGAGGATGCCGGCCTGGAGAGCTACGCGACTGTCTCGGACGCGGAACCTCAGGCTGCTGCGGTCTGACCCCTCTGTGCGGGCGGGGCGTCTTCTGCCCCGCCCGCACCCTCCAGCGAAGGAGGAACCCCCGAGGACAGGTAGCCCCTTGCACCGCACTGGTCTCTGATCGGAGCGGTTATTTTGTTGGCGGCTCGGGGGGTAGGCGGGCATCTGATGGGGCGGCGAGGTTCGCCGCCGCGTGGACCTGCTTCCCAGTTTGTCAGCCAGGGCCCGTCCGGCCGCGTATCAGAGTCGGGCGCGCGCCACGTTCTCCGAGTTGCGCTGGCGATCCATTTGGGGCTACACTCTTAGCACTCGGTACGGTTGAGTGCTAATCAGAGGAGGAGGTTGCAATGAGCCTCAAGCTACGGCCCCTGGCAGATCGCGTCGTCGTCAAGCCCCTCGAGCGCGAGGAGACCACCAAGAGTGGAATCGTGCTCCCGGACACCGCCAAGGAGAAGCCCCAGGAGGGACTCATCGAGGCGGTGGGCAATGGCAAGTACAACGAGCAGACCGGACAGCGTGTCGAGCTCGACGTCAAGGTTGGCGATCGGGTGATCTACGCGAAGTACGCAGGCTCGGAGATCAAGATCGAGGAGCAGGACTACCTCATCCTTTCGGAGCGGGACATCCTGGCGGTCGTCAACCCCAACGGGAAGGCCTGAGGATCTGAGCGGCGGGCTCGCGGCCGCCGCCGGCGGCGGCCGGCGAGCCCCGGCCCTCGGCTCCATGGAGGAACGCAAAGAAGATGTCAGCCAAGCAGCTCAAGTTCGACGAGGAGGCGCGCAGCGCCCTTCTTCGGGGTACCGCCCAGGTGGCGGCCGCGGTGCGCCCGACGCTGGGACCGAGAGGTCGGTCCGTGGTGATAGATCGCAAGTACGGCAGCCCGCAGATCTCGACGGACGGCGCCACCATCGTTCGGGACATAGAGCTCGCTGACCACTTTGAGAACATGGGTGCCCAGCTGCTGGCTGAGGCGGCGCGCAAGGCCAACGACAGGGCCGGTGACGGCACCACCACTGCGGCGCTGCTGGCGGAGGCGCTGGTCGTCGACGGGGTCCGCAACATGAGCGGCGGGTCTTCCGCCATGGGGCTCAAGCGCGGGATCGACCTGGCCACCTCGCGGGTTCTGGCGGAACTGGACAGGCAGAGCCGCCCTGTTGAGGGGAGGGCCGACATCGCCCATGTGGCCACCATCTCCAGCGGCAGCTCGGAGATCGGCGAGATGATCGCCAGCGCCATGGACAAGGTTACGGCGGATGGGGTCATCACCGTCGAGGAGTCGTCGGGGCTGGAGACCGAGGTCAAGGTGGTCGAGGGCATGCAGTTCGACCGGGGCTTTGTGTCCCCCTACCTGGTGACCGACCAGAAGGCGATGGAGGCGGTGCTGGACGATCCCTGGATTCTCATCACGCCGCGGAAGATCTCTGCGGTCAAGGATGTGGTTCCGGTCATGGAGCTTGCCGTCAAGGCCAGCCGCCCCCTCCTCATAGTGGCTGAGGACGTTGACGGCGAGGCGCTCGCCACCCTGGTGGTCAACCGCCTCAAGGGCACGCTCACATGTTGCGCGGTCAAGGCCCCAGGGTTCGGGGACCGCCGGACCGCGATGCTTCAGGACCTTGCCATCATCACCGGAGCCGAGGTGATCTCTGAGGAGTTGGGACTGACCCTGGATGGGGTGCAGGAGCGGCAGCTCGGGTCGGCCCGGCGGGTGGTGGTGACCAAGGACGACACCACGGTTGTCGAGGGCCGGGGCGCCGCGAACGCGGTCAGGGCCAGGGTCGAGGAGATCCAGCGCCAGATCGAGGAGACCGACTCCGACTGGGATCGGGAGAAGCTCCAAGAGCGCAAGGCAAGGCTCGTGGGTGGAGTCGCGGTCATGAAGGTTGGGGCTCCGACCGAGACCGCTCTCAAGGAGCGCAAGGAACGGGTGGAGGACGCCCTGGAAGCCACCAAAGCGGCGGTCGAGCAGGGGATTCTGCCCGGCGGTGGCAGGAGCCTGCTGGCGGCTATGGCAGTCCTTGAGGGGCTGGGAGCGGATGAGGACGAGCGCACCGGGGTTGACATCGTCCGCCGCGCGCTTGAGATCCCGATCCGGCAGCTGGCCGCGAATGCTGGTTTGGAGGGATCGGTGGTCTGCCAGAGGGTGGCGGAGATGGGTGCCCACGAGGGGTTCGACGTTGACAATCTCGTCTACGGGGATCTCCTCAAGATGGGTATCGTCGACCCCACCAAGGTCGTCAAGGCCAGCCTGGAGAGTGCCTCGTCCGTGGCGGGGATGCTGCTTACAACCCAGGCGGCGGTGGCCGATCTGCCCGAGCCGGAGCCGGCCCCGATGCCCGGAGGCGGTGGCGACCCGATGGGCGGCATGGGTGGAATGGGCGGCATGGACCCGATGGGCGGCATGGGTGGAATGGGCGGCATGGACGATATGGACTTCTGACCGTCCTGGGGACGGACAATGAGTCCATGGCAAATGGAAGCGTTCTGCGGCTGGGACTGTGCCAGTACTCCCCCCGTGTGGGGGAGATGGACCTGAATCGGGAACTGGGTTCCAAGTGGATAAGAAGGGCTGGCGACCAAGGGGCGGACCTCGTCATCTTGCCCGAGCTGGCCGCCTCGGGTTACACATTCCAGAGTGAGGACGAGGCGGCCGCCTGTTCCGAGGAGGCAATGGGTCCGGCCCTCCTGGAATGGTCGGACCTCTGCCGCGAGCGCGACCTCTATGTGGTCTGCGGCTTCTCGGAGCGAGCCCAGGGGAAGCGCTTCAACTCGGCAGCCCTGATCGGCCCCCGGGGGGTCATCGGGGTCTATCGCAAGGCCCACCTGTTCAATGACGAGAAGAGCTACTTCTCGCCCGGGGACAATGGCTTCCCTGTGTTCGACCTGCCCTTCGGAAGAGTCGGGATGCTCATCTGCTACGACCTGTGGTTCCCGGAGGCGGCACGGGTGCTCACCCTGCGAGGGGCCGACCTGCTGTGCGTGCCGACCAACTGGGTGGCCAACTTCAGGCGCGAGCCGGCGGACCAGCGGGGTTGGACGATGGGAGACTATGCCTGCGTCGGGCTCGCCACCCAGAACCAGGTCTTCGTGGCGGCGGCCGACCGCATTGGTGAGGAGAGAGGTGTGCGCTTTGTCGGGTGCAGCTGTCTGGTCGGGCCGGACGGCATCATGATGGCCGGTCCCGCCCCGGTTGACGAGGAGGCGCTGCTGGTCGCCGAGGTGGACCTTTCCAGGGCACGCCGCGCCAGAAGCAGGACGCCGCGCAACGACACCATCCGGGACCGTCGGCCGGAGCTGTACTCGGAGATCGTCGCGGGATCGGACCCAGCGGCGCTGTGACGGTCGTCGGAGAGGTAGTAGAACAGCTGGAGGCTGACCGCCTCCTGATCGGCCTGAACCAGGCCCAGGTCGAGGCGGTGACCGCCCCCGACTGCCCCGTGCTCGTGCTGGCGGGCGCGGGGTCGGGTAAGACCCGGGTCCTCACGCACCGGATCGGGTACCTCATAGCGACGGGACGGGCCGAGCCCTCATCCGTGCTCTCCGTCACCTTCACGAACAAGGCTGCCAGGGAGATGCGCTCCCGCCTGGGAGCGCTTCTTGGGGGCGACCCCAAGGGCATGTGGCTCGGGACCTTTCACGCGTGTGCCGCCCGCATGCTGCGGCAGCGGGGGGAGCTGGCGGGGGTGCCTGCCGACTTCGTGATCTACGACGAGGCCGACCGCCTCGCCGTCCTCAAGGAGGCCATGAGGCTGGCGGGAGTGGAGGAGAAGCGCACCAGCGCGGCGACCGTCGCCGCCGAGATCTCCAGGGCCAAGAACGACCTGCAGGACGCGGTGGCCTACCTGGGCCAGGCTCAGGGCTACGTTGAGTCCCAGGTCGCCAGGGTCTTTCCGCGCTACGAGGCTCTCCTGGCGACCAATGGGGCCCTCGACTTCGACGACCTCCTGCTGCGCAGCGTCCGGATGCTGGAGCAGTCGGACGAGGCCAGGGCCAGGTTCCGGGCGAGGTTTCGGCACGTGCTGGTCGACGAGTACCAGGACACCAACCGTGCCCAGTACATGCTGCTGCGGCTTCTGGTGGAGGAGCACCACCGGGTGACGGTGGTGGGCGACCCCGACCAGTCGGTCTACAGCTGGCGGGGCGCCGACATCCGCAACATCCTGGAGTTTCAGCGCGACTACCCCGACGCCCTGGTGATCCCCCTCGAGCAGAACTACCGCAGCACCGCCGCCATCCTGCGGGCCGCTGGAGCCGTGATCCAGGAGAACTCTCTGCGAGTGGAGAAGAGCCTCTGGACAGACGGCCCCGAGGGCCAGCCGGTGACGGTGGCGCAGTTCTACGATGAGCGCGAGGAGGCAGGGGCGGTGGCGCGCGAGCTCGCGGGCCTGGTGGACAGGGGGGAGGCTGACTTCGGCGACGTGGCCGTGCTGTATCGCACCAACGCCCAATCCCGCTCCTTCGAGGAGGTCCTGTTGCGGGCCGGCATCCCCTACCGCCTGGTCGGTGGGGTGCGCTTCTATCAGCGCAAGGAGGTCAAGGACGTGCTGGCCTACCTGCGCCTGCTGGTGTATCACCAGGACCGCGTCGCCTTCGAGCGGGTCGTCAACGTCCCCAAGCGCAAGGTGGGCGCGCAGTCGTTGCAGCTGTTGGTCAGGTCGGCTCAGGAGCAGGGCATGCCCTTCTGGGACCTGCTGGCGGATCCGGGCCAGGTCGGGGTCAAGGGGGCGGCGGCACTGGGCCTGATTCACTTCGCGAGAACCCTGGAGGACCTGTTCGAGTGGGGCTTCTCCAAGCCGCTGGTGGAGGTCTTCGACCGCCTCGTGGACGTGACCGGGTACCGCACCCATGTGCGCGATGGGTCTCCCGACGGCGAGGACCGCTGGGCCAACGTCATGGAGCTGCGCGGTCTTGCCGCGGAGCTGGGCGACCTGGCGGCGGCGGAGGCGCTTCCAGCGTTCCTGGAGCAGGTGGCGCTGGCCGGCGAGGGAGACCAGCTGGAGGATGGAGCCAGGGCGGTCACCCTGATCACCCTGCACCAGGTGAAGGGGCTGGAGTTCCCGGTCGTCTTCGTGACCGGAGTCGAGGAGGGCCTCTTGCCTCACAGCCGCTCTCTGGACACCGTGGCAGAGCTGGAGGAGGAGCGCCGGCTGCTGTATGTCGGCATGACCAGGGCCAAGCGTCTCCTCTACCTCAGCCATTGCTTCCAGCGCCATCTGTACGGAAGTCCCAAGGCGGCCATCCCATCCCGTTTCCTCGCGCCTCTGGGGGGTGAGGGTGGGGCGGTCGCCCGGTGGGGGATGAACCAGCCCCAGGCACGGCGGCCGTACGTCTCCCCGGTGGCGAGCCGGGGCCAGCCGGCCCCGCTGATGCGCGCCCGGGAGTACTCCGTCATGCGGACAACCGGCCCCGGCCAGGCGATTGGGACAGAGCAGCGCTTCGCGGCCGGGGACCGCGTGGAGCACGCCCGTTTCGGAAAGGGAACCATTGCGGCCAGTGAGATGACCAGTGGCGGTGAGGAGGTCGTGATCAATTTCGACACCTCGGGGAGGCGGCGCTTCGCAGTCACCGACGCCGTGCTCCGCAAGCTGGGTTGAGAAGGTGCCCGACCCCGCTCCCCCAAGAGAGGCTCGCGGCAGGGCGGCGGAGCTGCGGCGCCAGCTCACCCACCACAACTACCTCTACTACGCGCTGGACGCTCCGGAGATCCCCGACGCGGAGTACGACGCGCTGTTTCGAGAGCTCGCAGAGCTGGAGGAGAGATATCCGCGGCTGAGAACCAAGGATTCGCCCACCCAGCGGGTTGGGGCGGGCATCTCGAGCCAGTTTCGCAAGGTCCGGCACCTGGTGCCGATGCGCTCTTTGAGCAATGCGTTCGACCTGATGGAGGTGGAGCAGTTCCGGGGGCGCCTGCGCCGCGCCCTGGGCACGGACCCGGATCTCGCGGCGGAGCTCAAGATGGATGGCCTCGCCGTGAGTCTCACCTACAGCGACGGGGCTCTGGTGCAGGGGGCGACCCGGGGCGACGGGGAGACAGGAGAGGAGATCTCCGCCAACGTCCGGGAGGTGGAGGGCATCCCAGAGCGGCTCTCCACCTCCGGGCAGGCGCTCAAGGGC
>JAJYWM010000011.1 GCA_021791455.1 bacterium
AGGGACTTAGCAGGCGGCCGCGGCCGGGTGGGCCAAAGAGGTAGGGTCGGCCACCGTCGACGGTGAAGGTCCCTGCCGGGCAGCCGACGCTGTCGTGGGCCAGCTTGGCGCGACGCTGGTGTTGGTTGGCCCATCCGAGCGCCGGGCCAAGGTTCCCTGGCGCGGGCTTCAAGACACCGTCGTGATGGTTGGATCAGCCGAGGAGCAGGCTCTCCCGGCGGCGTGACCTGACCACCCGGCGCCGGTACCCGCGTGCTCATAACACCGCCTCTGGCCCCTGACTTCGGCCAGGTCTCCCGGCAGAAGTTGTACGGGGGAGGCTCACTGGTGAGCCATCCCGGACCACGTCGACGCGGCACCCGGTCTCGCCGCTCGGCAATGCCAAGACGCTTGGTGGGCGCTGGGCCGGGGCCTCCCTGCACATCGCTCAGCCAGCCAGGGTTGGCTGAGGGCCGGCGCTCCTCCAGAAGAACATGAGCTGCCTAGAAGCGATACATCCGCGAGGTATTGCCGTCGAAGATTGCCCCCTCCACCTCTTCCAGCCAGCTTCGTCTGGCGCCCGCGGACGCCCACTTGGACCTGACCCGGCTCCAGGCCTCCTGGATCATGAGGGCTGCGAACCAGTAGGTCTCGGGAGCCCCGTGGCCATCCGTGCCACACAGGACCTTCGCGGTGGGCGCGAATTCGAGAATCCTCTCCATGCGGTCGGCGATGGTGGCGGGGGAGAAGATGTTGAACTGGGAGAGCTCCGCGTACACGTTGGTCTTCGCGACCGTGAGGTAGGCGAGCTCGTCATGCCAGGGATAGGAGCCGTGGATCAACAGGATGGTGGCGGCACAGCCCTCCTTGCTGCGCAGCAGCTCCTCCAGCAAAATCGGATTGGCCTCGACCAGACGGATGTCTGAGTCACCGTATCCGGTGTGGATCTGGAAGGGCAACCCCAGCTCCGCGGCGATGCCCAGGGCACGGCGCAGGAGCATGTCCCGCAGGGCCTTGCCGCGGCGGCGCACCGGCAGGCCCTCGCTCAGGCGCAGAGACTCCCCGGCCTGGCCGAGTGTCACAGACGGATCAACCGCCAGCCCGGTGCGGTACGCGATGATGGTCTTGAAGCCGAAGTAGCCGCTGGCCGGTGCCGCCCGCATGGTCTCGTCGATCTCGTCCTGGATCTCCTTGGGGCCCGCCCCAGCAGCGATGAGCCGGTCGATGATCGGCTCCAGCCGCAGGATCGGCCGCACCGGCAGGTTGACCATCTCAGAGAACTTGCCCGCCTCCGCCGTGGTGGCGCCAAGGTCCCAGCCGGGGTCCAGGACCAGGCCCTTGAGACCGGCTGCCGAAAAGAGGTTGCGCACATATGCCGGCCAGTCCCGGCTCGCCTCCTGACGCGCCACCTCAACCTCTTCTGGGGCGCAGGCGAGGTGCTGGGCCAATCGGACTGTCATCATCTCCTGGCTGAGCCGCGATGGGCCCGTCCTCTTGCGCTCTGACAGCTCCCAATCGTTGGCTGGCAGCTGGATATGGATCGACGAGAGGTCAAGAATCCCACCCGCTTCGGTGATTGGGTGGCAGTGGCTGTCGATCACGCCTGTCCTCCCTCGGTGATCGGCCGGATGGTCGTCGGGTGGTGAGAATCCGGGATGGCCACCATCACTCCTGATCGTCCGAAGGCTTCCCGGCCGCGGGCACCGGTGGCTCGTACTCCACCTTCAGGCCGGAGGCGACCGCATTGGAGCCGTTGAAGAAGTCGACCACCGCCATCAGCTCGACCAGGTCGGAGTCTGTGAAGCCCATCGCCCGCAGGGCGTCGGTGTGGCTTGAGAGGCAGTAGGAACAGTTGTTGGTGGCGGACACCGCCACCGCGATGATCTCCTTGGTGCGGCGGTCAAGAGACCCCTCACTCATGACGTCCTTCAGCTTGGTCCAAGTATCTCTGAGGTACTCTGGGCGGTGCGCCAGGGCCTTCCAGTAGTTGGGCACCCGGGCCAAATTGCGCGACCTGAGGATGTCGTCGTACACCTCCTTGACCAGGCCTGTCGCCTCGGACTCGTCGACAAGTTTCACCAGCGCCATGTCAGCTGGCCTGCTCCGAGAGCTGTTCCGCTGCCGCCTTGGGCACAGCGGTGCGCCACTCGGAATGGTCGTCGACCTCGCCCCTGACTATCTGGAGGTATCGCTGCTGCAACTTCATCGTCACCTCACCCACGGATCCACCGCCGAGGTCGCGTCCGTCCACATTGGAAATAGGGGCCAACTGAACCCCCGTACCTGAGAGGAAGGCCTCATCGGCGCCGAGGAGCTCGCTGCGGTCGACCCGCCTCACCTCAACTGGCACATCCAGGTCCTTGGCCAGGCCCAGGACGCAGTCGCGGGTGATGCCGACCAGGACGTCGTCGGTGGCTTGAGGCGTGATCAGGACCCCGTCGCGGACCAGGAAGATGTTGGAGGAGGACGCTTCCGAGAGGTGGCCATCACCGGTGAGCAGGATCGCCTCGTCGAATCCCCGTGCCCTGGCCTCATCCGACGCCAGGGCGGCGTTAAGGTAGGCGCCGGTCGGCTTCGCCCGGGACGGTATCGCATTGTCGTCGATGCGCCGCCAGGCCGAGATCATGACCCGCAGGCCACGGTGGATGTCCACGTAATCGCCGAACGGTTCCGTGAAACAGCAGAAGTCGGTGGCGATCCCCCCCAGGGTCACCTTGATGGTGGTGCCGGACTTGTAGAGGATGGGACGGATGTAGACATCCTGACGATAGCGGTTTCTCCGCAGCAGCTCCAGCACGATCGAACCCAGGGTCTCCCGATCGAGCGCCGGGTCGGGCTCCAAGTGCAGTATGCGTGCGGACCGCAGCAGCCGCTCCATGTGCTCCCGGAGCCGGATCACATAGAGCTCCTCCTTGGAGCTGTTCCAGTAGGCGCGAACCCCCTCGAAACAGCCGGTTCCATAGTTGAAGGCGTGGGTGGAGATGGGCACCCTGGCCTGCTCCCGGCCGGTGAAGGCCCCTTGGAAATAGACGATGTCACCCTGGTTGCTCACACGTACCTCCCCATGCCCCCGCCCACATCTATTGATGCGCCGGTGATGTAACTGGCGTGCCGACTTGCCAGAAAGGCGACCAGGCCCGCCACCTCCTGCGGCTCCCCGAACCGTCCCAGGGGAACCTCACCCCTGACCGTGTTCGAGAAGAACTCGTCCCGGGTCAGCTCCGGCGCCCTACGCTGGTGGATCGCGTCCCACTGCGGCGTCCTGACGAACCCTATGTTCACGCTGTTGACCCGTATGTTCTCCGGGCCAAGCTCCATGGCAAGGGCCTTGCTCAGGGCGAGACATGCGGCCCGGTCCACGGTGGTCGCGAAGAAGGCGGGGTCCACCTGGCGGCCGTAGATCGCGTTGATGTTGATCACCACGGCCCCCCGCCCACCGCGCAGATGGGGCAGGGCCGCCCTGGTGCAGCGGATCTGGGAGAAGAGCTTCACGTCCAGATCTTCTTGGAAGTCCCGGTCGGTCAGGGTGGAGAAGTCGCCAGGGTGGGCGCGACCGGCATTGTTGACCAGGATCTCCAGGCCGCCCAGGGCCTTGGCGGAACTTGAGATGAAGGCCTCAACCTGAGCTGGATCGGTCACGTCAGCAGCCTGCCCCAACACGGTCGCTCCGTTCTTGGCGAGCAGACTCGTGGCCGAAGTGACCTCATCTGGGTCGCGGGCGCAGATCGAGACGGCGACCCCCTCCGCCAGCAGCGTCTTCGCGATCGCGAACCCGATCCCCTTCGACCCTCCGGTGACGATCGCGCGTCGGCCCTTCAGATCCAGGTCCAAAGCCGCCTACTCCCTAGCTCTTCTGGCCTGGTCAGCCAGATCCAAGAGAGCCTTTCGGGGCGGGTTGAAGACGTCGTATTCCAAGCAGGCAACGTCCCTGGTTCGGGCGGCATGCCTCACGTTGGCGGGGATGACGGCCACCTCCCCGGATTTCAGGATGCGGGTCTCGGTTTCGAACTCGAACTCCAACTCCCCCTCCACGACCAGGGTTATCTGCTCCTCATCGTGGACGTGCGACGGGGCCTCGGTGTGGGGGTCGAAGTGAACCGCCATCAGCATGGTCCTCTCGCCAAGCAGGTAGCGGAACTCCAGCCCCTCCACGAATTGGACCTTGTCGTCCGACCCCTTCAGGTCGACAAAGCGCCCGGGAGAGGTCGGCGCCCGCCCGGAACCGGCCTGGGTGAAGTATTGATCGGCCAGACTCATGGTATTTTCCCCCTGGTTGTGGGGCCGCGACGCGGACCGCCATGTTCTCTGGGCCACTGGGGCCAGGCTTCCTGACTCGGGACCACACAACACGCGATTATATCAGCGGGGGTTATGATGTGAGGATAAACATGCTAGACGAGTACGCGAAGTGACAGCGCGGACGGCAGGACACCTTAACAACGGGAAGGCTTCGGTCCTTGAGGATAACAACGACCGTCCAGGGCGCAGCGTCCTGGACGCCATCGACCTGGCGATCCTGATACATCTCCTGCGGGATGCCCGCAGCTCGGTGCGAGGCATCGCGGCGGCGGTAGGCATGTCCGCGCCGGCGGTGGCGGAGCGCATGAGTAGGATGGAGCGCAGTGGCGTCATCGGCGGCTACCGAGCCGTGGTTGACTGGAGCCGACTCGGATACGGCCTCACAGCCTATGTGTCCGTGACCGGGGTCCAGGGGTGGGAGCAGCACGAGACGGTCGGGGCGCTGTTGAAACTTCCCGAGGTGGAGCAGGTGGAGGTGGTCACCGGCTCCTACGACCTTCTGGTGCGGCTGCGCGTGCGCGACCAGGACCACCTGCGGCGCTGCCTGTTCGACGGGCTGTGGAAGGTCCCCGGGGTGCACCGCACGGAGACCCTGATCTGTCTCGGCGAGGGGGCATCCAAGGCGTTCGACCTGGAGTTGGCCGAGTCGTTGACCGCAGAGGCGCCAACCTCGCGGGTCGGCTGAAGTGCAGGGGAGTCCAGGGCAATGAGAGCGCACTGCGGTGTGTGAGATTCTGTTGGCGGTGTGGTCGGACCCAGAACCCGCCCCCACCGTCCTCGACTGGGCCGGCAGGCTTGAGCGGTTTGGCCTCGGCGGTTTCGGCTGGGGGATCGCCTGGTTGGAAGGGGGGCGTATCCTGGCGCATCGCTTCCCTGGCAGGTTGGATGAGGATGCCCGGGGCACGAGCCAGCTCTCCTCGGTTCGGTCGACCCGGTATCTGGTCCATCTGCGCCGTCCCTCACAGCTCAGCACGATCCAACTCGCGGACACGCAGCCGTTCGTCGATGCCGAGGCGGGCTTAGCCTTCGCGCACAACGGTCGGTTCGACAGGGCGGAGGAGATGCGGGGGCGCTTCGCCGGGCGGCTCTTCGGCAGGGCCGACAGCGAGGTCGGCTTTCAGCTCTTCGCGTCCCTGCGGGCTCAGGGCCTATCCCCGCGGGCCGCTCTGGTGGCGACGCACCGGGAGCTCGAGGGTAGTGCCAATCTGGCGCTCCTGCCGGCCACGGGTACGCCCCTCATCTACCATGGGGCCCCCGCCAACCAGGTTTGGCGGTTCCGCCTCGACGGGGCGGAGGTTGCCACCACCGGCCTTCACTCCAGTGACGAGGCATTATTCGATCTCTGCTTCCCGGACGCCCTGGGTAGGCGCAGGTTGATGCCGGCCGAGGTGGCGGAGGTCGTCAGGGCTGACGGGGACCAGGCCGAGGGACCAATCCCCCGGCCCGCGGTGAGCAACCTTGGCCCTGCTAGCAGTTAAGGAAGCGGCCAGTTCGCCGCAGATGAGGAGGTAGGATGGGGACAGTTTCGTCTCGGGACCTGGCCATGGGCAAGACGGGATTTGTGATGGAGCACGGGCTTCATTCGGAAGCGCAACTGGAGGCCGCCGAGCGGGCGCGGGCCATCATCGCCGACCAAGGGTTGCGCACCGTGCGGGTGATGTGGGCGGACCAGCACGGGGCCCTGCGGGGGAAGTTCGTTTCAGCGCGCGACTACCTGCTGACCCAGCGCAACGGCATGGACTTCTCCGGCGCCCTTCTCAGCATGGATTCGGCCAACCATGTGTTCCCCCCGCTGTTCGCCGAGGGCGGCGGGCTTGGCATTCCCGAGCTCACGGGTTTTCCGGACGTGGTGCTGGTGCCGGACCCGACGACCTTCAGGGTTCTCCCGTGGGCCAACTCCACGGGGTGGGTCCTGTGCGACATGTATTTCGGTAACGGCAAGGAAGTTCCGCTCTCGACCCGCCTGGTCATGCGCCGGCAGCTGGAGCAGGCCAGGGAGATGGGATTCGAGTACGTGGCCGGATTGGAGGTGGAGTTCTACATAACCCGGCGGGAGTGGACCCGGATCAGGCCCGACGAGACGGGCTGGCCACCGCCAGCTCCCCCGGTCAGCGTGGTCGCCCAAGGCTACCAGTATCTCTCGGAGATCCGGCTCGCCCAGCTGAGCGACATCCTCGACCCGCTTCGCGACAACCTGGAGGAGATCGGACTGCCGCTGCGCAGCATCGAGGACGAGTGGGGCCCCGGTCAGACCGAGATCACCTTCGACCCGATGGTGGGGCTGGACCCAGCCGACGCGATGATCCTGATGCGCTCGGCAATCAAGCAGATCTGTCACGACCGCGGGTACCACGCGACCTTCATGAGCCGACCTCTGCTGCCCAACGTTTCGTCCAGCGGCTGGCACCTGCACGAGTCGCTGCGCAGCCTGGAGGGGGGCGAGAGCGCTTTCAGGGGCGCCCCCGACCAGATCCTCTCCCCGGTGGGTCAGCAGTTTGCGGCGGGCATTCTGGAGCATGCGGTGCCGATGACCGTCTTCTCCACTCCCACGATCAATGGCTTCAAGCGCTTTCGCCCCTATTCGTTTGCGCCCGACCGGGTCACCTGGGCGCTGGAGAACAGGGGGGCCATGCTCCGGGTCCAGGGGCAGCCTGGGGACGCCGGCGCGCACTTGGAGAACCGCCTGGGAGAGCCGGCCGCCAACCCCTACCTGTACATGGCCGCCAACATCGCGGCCGGCCTCGACGGCATCCGCAGGGAGCTGGTGCCTCCGGAGATGGTCACCGCCGACCCGTACAGCCAGGATGCGCCCGCTCTGCCAGCCTCCCTGTGGGAGGCGGTTGACGCCCTGGACCGAGACGGTTTCTACCGGGCGTCCTTGGGCCGGGAGATCGTCGACTACATGATCATGATGAAGCGAGCCGAGGTCGCCCGCTTCCTTGCCACCGTGACCGACTGGGAGCAGCATGAGTACTTCGAGTTCTTCTGAGGTGAGAGCCGATGGATGAGCCGATCCAACACCTGGTGCTGTTCCGATTGCGGGAACAGCCGGACCCGGGGTTGGAGGACGAGATGCGGCGGCTGATTCGCCCTTGGGCCGGTGCCATCCCTGGCCTTTTGCGGCTGCGGTTCGGGGCTGAGACCGGCGGCAGGTCCGACGGTTATCAGTTCGGCCTTCTGACCGAGTTCTCGGACCCGGAAGCGCTGGCGGCCTACCTGGTCCACCCCCTGCACGTGACCTTTCTTGAGTGGGTGCAGGCCCGTCCCTTCGACATCCTGCGCTTCGACTACCCCTTGAACGAGCGGACCAGCCTCCTGGAGCTAGCCTCAGGTTGATGCCCGTTCCGGGCGCGGGGAGAGCACCGCTGCTGCTCTCGTCGGCGTCGGATTTGGGCCGCGGGGCGGGTCAGTGTTCCCGGAGGCGATCTGCGGTCTCCAGGAGCATGGCGTGGACGAACGCTTGCGGGATGTTTCCGCGCAGCTGCCGCTGGCTGACGCTGAATTCCTCAGTCAGCAGACCCGGAGGACCGCAGGCCGAACGGGTGCGCTCGAACCATGACCTGGCCCCGACAGCATTCCCCGTCTGGTGCTCTGCCAGCGCCATTACGAAGCCACAGAGGAGGAACGCTCCCTCGGCTTCACCCAGCGGCCGCTGATCCTGACGGAAGCGGTAGACGAAGCCGTCGCTGCTGAGGTCTCGGGTGACCGCTTCGAGGGTCGCGGTGGAGCGGGGGTCATCCGGTTCCAGGGCACCGCGGATCGCAGGGAGGAGCAGCGCCGCGTCGACCCTGGGGTCCCCGGGAGCCCGCTGCCAGCGCCCGCTGGCGTGGAGGCAGTCCTGGCTGACATCCGCCAGGATCGAGTCGGCGAGCGCGTTCCAGGACGCACCCTCTGCCGGGCTGGCGAGGTGGGAGATCGCCTTCAGGCCGGCGACGCACGTGAGGCGGGAGTGGGCCCAGTGCTGGTCGTCCAACTCCCAGATGCCGGCGTCGGGATCCCTCCACCTCTTGTCGATGGACCACACCGCCGTTTCAACGGTCCGCCAGTGCTCGCTGGCTAGGTGGTCGTGCCTGCCGGCCACGGCCAGGAGAAGGAGCGCTTCGCCGAGCGAGTCCAGCTGGAACTGTCGGTTCACCCAATTGCCGACCTTGTCGGCCCCGCCCGGGTACCCGCGCAGGTGGGTTAGGCGGACCTCGTCGGGCACCGGACCCCCGTCGGCGCGATAGGCGGGCTTGAGGCCGGGGCCGTCCGCCATGATCCGGTTCGAGATGAAGGCTACCGCCTCATCGAGAAGTGGGAGAGGCTGGGAGGCGGCCGCCGCCTGGCCGGCGTAGCACTGATCCCTTATCCAGGCGTAGCGGTAGTCGTAGTTGCGTCCCTGCTCGGCCCTCTCAGGCAGCGACATGGTGGCCGCCGCCACCATCCCGCCCCCCGCGCTGGTCAGACCCCGCAGGACGGTGTAGGCGTGTCTCGCGTCCCGTGGAGCGATGGTGTTGGAGAAGTCGGGGACCGCTTGCTGCCAGGCCGCCTGCGTCTTCGACCAGGCGGTTGCGGGGTCGGGCGGCGGGCTCTGCAGCGGCGAGTAGGATATCTCCAGGACGGTGTCGCAGTGTGCGCCCGCCTCAAGACGTACCAAGCCCACCAGCGCGCCGGATGAGTCGCGCCGGATGCGAGGTGGCCCCTGCCAGCGTAGGTGGTGCTCTCCACACCTGGCCGACCACAGCGAGCCCTCCCGTCGCATGTCGGTCATACCGTGGCGACCGAAGTCCGCGCGAGGATCCAGGACCACCCGCACCGAGGAGCGTCCCTGGACCGCTCGAATCCGCCGCAGCACGACCGCTGTATCAGCATCCGCCGGCATCGCCAGCGCCTCCATGCACTCGGTGACCCCAGCCGAGGTGACCCACCTGCTGTTCCACACCAGGGAGCCGCAGCTGTAGTGGCCGCCCCAGACGAAGCGTTCGTCCTCGGGGCACACCGCATAGAGACCCCCGCCTCCGATCAGGGAGGAGAAGATGGCGGGAGAGTCCCATCGCGGGGCGCACATCCAAGCGAAGTCGCCCCGGGGCCCGACGAGTATGCCTCGCTCGCCATCTGCCAGGAGCGAGTACTCACGGAGAACCTGAGGCGGGAAGCGGCGCGACCAGCGCGGACTGTTTGGGCGACCGGGGTGGTGGTCTCGGGTTTCGGCCATGCACCAACATGCTGGCAAGAAGCGGCCTTGGCCGTCCATCTCGAGTTTGTTGCGAACGATGAGTTGGACCGTGACCACGCCAGACAGGGTTCAGTGCGCCAAGTCGCATCCTCAGAGCCCTGACAGGAGGGTGCAGACGGCTTGACGAAGTTATCGCTCTCGGGCCACCGGCAGACCTCCAGGTGGTTGGCCTTGGCGTCAAGGGCCGCCCGCAACCGTCTGCGCAGCGCAAGTGGGTCGCTCTTAGGCCTTGTGGGTGAGGCCGCGTCCCCGTGGGCGTCCTGCCGCTTGACGACGTACCATGTCCCCCTGCCCGCGGGAGCCCCGTAGGGCCGCACAGGCGAGGAGGACGATCAATCCGGGTAGCTCTGGTGACCGCCGGTAGCCGGGGGGATGTCCAGCCGCTGATAGCGCTGGGAGCGGAACTGAGGCGAAGGGGACATCGGGCCATCCTTGGGGTGCCCCCGAACCTCGTGGCGCTCACCGCCAGGACCGGGCTCGAGGTTGAGGCCGTCGGACCTGACACGCAGCGGTTGCTCCTTTCCGAGGAGGGCCAGCGCTGGCTCGCCGCCGGCAACGTCAGGGCCTTCATCGACTCTCTCAGCCGAATTGGAAGCGAGGCATTTCCCCAACTTGGGACAGAGCTGCTCTCGTTGGGCCGCAGA
>JAJYWM010000303.1 GCA_021791455.1 bacterium
TGGCCGGGATAGTGTCCTTCCCAAGCCGCAAGGCGAAGGAGGTGGATTACCGCCCCTACACCAAGGAGCCCTCCAGAGCTCGCGAGCCCCAGGTGGTGGAGGTCTCCGACGAGGATGACGAAGATCTGGTGCGGACTCGGCCCGTCCGCGTGGCGGATGAGATGGAGGAGGGCTTCACGGAGTTCTCCGAGTTGGACGACGCCGACGAAGCGGAGGACGACGCCGACGCAGACGAGGACGACGACGCCTTCTGAGGGTCATCGACCAGGGGTCTCGGTAGATCCCTCCATCGGAGCCATCAGAAGTCGCTCGAAGCAGGAGCGCAGGACCACCGAGGAGCGGGTCGAGAGCCCCGGGTGTTCCTCTCTCAGTGCGGCGAGGAAGTCGGCGAGGTCGTGGGTGGTTCCGACGCGCACCTTGGCCACATAGCAGTCGTCGCCGGCCACCTCGTGGAGCTCCAACACCGCGGGGTCCCGGCTCAGCTGGGCCTCGAGCCTGCGGCGAGAGCGTCCATCCCCTCCGAGGCGGAGATACACCAGGGCCAGGGTGGAAGCCCCCACGCGCTCCGGGTCCACCACGGCTGTGAAGCTTCGTATCACCCCGCTAGCCTCCAGCTTGTGAAGGCGCTCGTGGACAGCGGGTGCCGTCAACCCCACGAGTTCCCCAAGGGCCGATAGCGTCAGGCGCCCGCTGCCCACCAGGGCCTGGATCAACCGCCGGTCCACCTCGTCAGGGCTGTTTGGCCTTGCTGAATCTTTCACGGCTGCTCCTCTAGAATGACAGAGAAATATTAATCAATGTGTTGAAACATAGGGTGATGTTTACCAGCAGGGGACGGCCAATGGTAGGGACCCAGGTGCGGGCCTGGGGGGCGTTGGTGGTCGTCTATTTCGTCTGGGGCTCGACTTTCACCGGGATCCAAATTGCGGTGCGGGCGTTTCCGCCACTTCTGATGGCGGGAACTCGCTACCTGCTGGCGGGGCTTGTGCTCTACGCGATCGTGGGCCGGACCGAGGGGGTCCGCTGGCGAGTCCCTGCGTGGCGGCACATCAGAGGCGCGGGCACGGTCGGCCTGCTCCTCCTGCTGGGGGGCAACGGCCTGGTCAGCTGGTCGGAGCTCACCGTGCCCTCAGGCGTGGCCGCGCTGATCATCGCCACGGTCCCTCTCTGGATGGCGATTTTGGCGATCATCTGGTGGCGGCAGCCTTCCCCGGGGCGGATCGCCTGGGTGGGCATACTGGTCGGCTTGGGCGGAGTCGCCGTGCTTGCCAACCCCGCCGGCGGGGGACACCTGCAGCTGCTGTCAACCGCGGGCCTGCTGCTGGCGGCTCTGCTCTGGGCGGTCGGATCTCTCTACTCCCGCCGGGCCAGCATGCCGTCCAGCATCTTCCTCGCCTCCGCGATCGAGATGATAGTTGGCGGGCTCGGTCTCGTGGCCGCGGGGCTGGCGACCGGCGAGGCCGGGTCGGTCGACTGGGCCAGGGCCCTCGGCGCCCCGCTGCTGGCGTACGCGTGGCTTGTCCTGGGTGGCTCGATCCTTGGGTACACGTGTTACGTCTATGCCCTCAAGCACCTGCCCACCTCCACGGTGGCGACCTACGCCTACGTCAACCCCGTGGTCGCGCTCCTTCTCGGGTTGTTGATCCTGGGCCAGGGACTGTCACCCACCAGCGCCCTGGCGGCGGCGATGATCACACTGGGTGTGCTGCTCATGGTCAGCGGGCCCCGGCTCCGAGGCTGGATGGCCCAGCGCAGCCAGGCTTCCAACCCGGCCGGGTAGGCCGCTGGGATCAGAAGAGGACCGAGCGCATGGTGCCAACCCGGCGGAACCCGACGCGTTCATAGACCCGGATCGCGCTGGTGTTGAAGTCGTTCACGAAGAGGGTCACCGCCTGGGCGTCGGCCAACAGCTGCCTGCACAGGGTCGCCATGCCCCTGGTCGCCAGCCCGCGGCCTCGCATCTCCGGTCTGGTCCAGACCCCCTGGATCTGAATCGCCTCAGCTGTCACCGCTGCACATTCGGCCTTGAAGATGAGCTGGCCGTCCTCGATCCAGATGTGGACCCACCCGCGGCGGATCATGGTCAGCACCCGCTGGCGGAATCCGACCGGGTCTGATCGCATGGGGTCGAATCCGACCTCTTCCAGATGCATGGCCGCCCCAGCGGCAACCACCTGGTCGTAGTCCGAGATGGTTGCCTGGCGCATGGGAGCCTCAGGTTGGGCGCAGATCGAGGCACGGTCGTCGATGGCGTAGTGGGGCTGTTCCGCCCGAATGAGGCGCGGCTGGCGCAGCCTCGGTCCGAGCCGGTCCTGGAGTCCAGCCACCTGATCGCGGGGGCCCACGATCAGCTGGATCAGGTGCACCCTGGCCCTGAGGGAGTCCGCCAGAGCCACCAGGTCACGGGCCTCGGGAGCCCAGGGCACCACCAGGGGCCCAACCATGGCGGCCCCGAAGATGCCCCGTTCCGGAGGGTGCTCGACACCATAGATGGCGCCCTGGCGCAGAGCGCCGTAGTGGACCTCGCTTCTCAGGTAGGCGTTGTCCAGAGGGCTCTGGTCCAGGCATGCCTCCAGCTCCATGGCGTCGGCCGCCCAGAGCTGGCGCACCCGCAGGTGGCGGCTAGTTCCCCACCTCAGCACAGGGGAATTATGACCATCTCGGGACTCCAGAGCCGGTGATGCATGGAAGCGCATAAATATGCAATACTGGGTCGATGCCAGAGGCAGTGGAGGACCGGGTCAACGTGCGGGTCGGGGTGGCCGGGGCCACCGGATATGCGGGCGCGGGGGTGACCGCTCTGCTCTCGCGGCATCCCGCGGTCGACCTCGTTCAGGTCTCGTCGCGCTCCCACGCGGGGAGGACGCACTCCCAGTGCTACCCGGGATCGGATTGTGACCTGGTCCTGCAAGAGGAGCTGGACGGGGCCGCCTGTGACGTCGTCATCAGTGCCCTGCCGGTTGGGGAGTCCGGGCGAAGGGCACAGCGGTGGCTCAGCTCCGGAGCGCTGGTGATCGACATCGCGGCCGATTTCCGGCTGCGCGATCCCGCCTCCTTTCGCCGCTGGTACGGCGAGGAGCATCCGGACCAGGAGTTGCTGGCGGAAGCGGTCCTGGCGCTGCCCGAGCTCGACCCAGAGCCGTTGTCGTCGGCCCGCCTGATGGCGCTACCGGGCTGCTTCTCGACGGCTGTAATACTTGCCTGCGGTCCGGCCTGCCGGTCGGGCCTGGTGGAGCAGGACATTGTCGTGGACGCCAAGACCGGCATCAGTGGGGCCGGCCGGACGGCGGGGCCGGGATATCTGTTCTCCGAGCTCGACGGATCCGTGCTGGCGTACAGCGCCTCGGGGCACCGCCATCAGCCCGAGATGGAGCAGGCGCTCAACTCCCTGTCGCCGAACCCCCACCAGGTCACATTCGTGCCCCACCTGGTGCCCATGACCAGAGGGATCGTTGCCACCTGCTATCTCCGACTCAGGTCGCAGGCTGCGATCACGGCGTTGCGGCACGAGTACTCCTCTTGCTACGCGGGCACACCGTTCATCCGCCTCCACGACGGGCCCAAACCCAGCAAGCTCGCCATTGGCACCAACCTCTGCTACCTGTCCATTCAGGAGCAGGGCAATAGGGTCGTCATATGCGCCGTCATCGACAACCTCGGCAGGGGCGCCGCCACCCAAGCGGTCCAGGTCTTGAATCAGCGCCTGGGCCTCGGTGCGACGACCGGCCTCAACCGGGATCCGCTGTGGCCTTGAGCGCAGATCTCGACCCGGCGGAGTCCGATCGCCGGCGGACGGGGGTGACCGCGGCCCACGGCTTCAAGGTCGGGGTGGCGGCCGCCGATGTCCGCGGGGAGGGAGGCGAGCGTCCCGACGTCGCGCTCATAGTCAGCGAGACCCCGGCCGTGGCGGCGGGCGTGTTCACCCGAAATGCGGTCAAGGCGGCACCGGTAGTCATCAGCCGCCTGCACATAAGGCGGGGGTGGGCAAGAGCTGTCGTGGTCAACAGCGGCAATGCCAACGCCTGCACCGGCGCGCGCGGGCTTGGGGATGCGCTGCAGATGGCCAGGGCCGCCGCCGACGAGGTCGACTGTGCCCCAGGCGAGGTCCTGGTGGCGTCCACGGGGGTGATCGGGCGTCACCTGCCGATGGAGCGGATCCTGCCCGCGATTGCGAGGGCGGGAAGTGAGCTGAGTGAGGATGGAGGGGCGGTCGCACGGGCGATCATGACCACCGACACCTACCCCAAGCAGTCCTCCAGGCGGCTTGCTTTGGGAGGCGTCCAGCACTCGCTCGGGGGCGCCGCCAAGGGGTCCGGCATGATCCATCCGGACATGGCGACCCTGCTGGCCTTCGTCACCACCGACATCAGGGTGGCTCCGGAACTGGCGCGAGCCCTCCTGGCTCGGGCCGTCGACGTCAGCTTCAACCGGATCAGCGTGGACGGTGACACCAGCACCAACGACAGTTGCCTGCTTCTGGCCAACGGCGCGGCGGGCGGCCCGGAGGTGCTCGCCGGCACCGGGGAGGCCGCGCTCTTCGAGCAGGCACTCACGGAGGTCCTCAGAGACCTCGCCGAGCAGATAGTCGCGGACGGCGAGGGCGCCAGCCGTACCTTCTCGGTGACGGTCTCAGGCGCTCTGGACCACACTCAAGCCCTTAGCGCGGCCCGAGCCGTAACCAGTTCTTCCCTGGTCAAGACCGCCATTCACGGTGGGGACCCGAATTGGGGGCGGATCCTGGCTGCCGTGGGCCGCTCAGGGGCCGAGCTTGCCCTGGACCGCTGCCGCCTCACCATCCAGGGTGAGGAGCTGTTTCGCATGGGTCAGGTCGTTGATGGGGCCGTGGAGCGGGTCGCCCCACGGCTGCTCGAGCCGCGCGTCTCCATCGTTATTGATCTCGGAGTCGGGGAGGCCGAAGTGGTCGCCCTTGGCTGCGACCTGACCGCGGACTATGTGAGGATCAATGCCGACTATTCAACCTGACCGAACCGACCTGGTCGACCCGGCGACGCGCGCGCAGATCCTGGTCGAGGCACTTCCGTACATCCAGAGGTTTCACGGTCAGCTTCTGGTGGTGAAGCTGGGTGGCGCGGCCATGGAGGAGGAGGCCAGGCGCGACTCCGTGCTGCAGGACCTGGTCCTGCTCCGGTTTGTCGGGATCAGGCCGGTCCTGGTCCACGGTGGCGGCCGCGAGATCACCTCGCTGGCCGGCGCCCTTGGCCTCGACACCAGATTTGTGGACGGATTGCGGGTCACCGACCAGCGCATGATGGAGGTCGCCAAGATGGTGCTGACCGGCAAGATCTCTCCTGAGTTGGTCTCGGCGATCCACCGTCTTGGCGGCCGCGCCATGGGCTTGTCGGGCGAGGATGGGCCGACCCTGCTGGTCCAGCGTCACCAGGGGCCCAACGGTGAGGACCTGGGGCTGGTTGGCGAGGTGGCGGAGGTCAACCCGGAGCCGGTGCTGGCGCTGACCGAGCGGGGCATCATCCCAGTCCTGGCCTCGGTCGGCCTGGGCTATGACGGTCAGAGCTACAACGTGAACGCGGACACGGTAGCCGGTGCCTTGGCGCCTGCCCTGGGAGCGGCCAAGCTCATGATCCTGACCGACGTGGCCGGGGTGCAGGCAGCGGACGGGCATCTCCTCAGCGAACTCACCCTGGAACAGGCGCAGGGGATCCTTGACGACGGCACCGCCCAGGCGGGCATGATCCCCAAGCTGCGCGCCGCCCTGGTGGCCGCACGCCTGGGGGTGGCGGTGCACATCATCGACGGGCGAGAGCCCCATTCGATCCTCCTCGAGCTGCTGACCGAGTCCGGCATCGGCACCATGATCGACCCCGGGGGCGGCGATGGCGTCTGACCCGGTCCCTATGTCGCTGGCGGAGCGCGAGGCCGCCTTCCTGTGTGCCACATACCGCCGTCCCCCTCTCACCCTGGTGAGGGGGGCGGGATGCCTCGTGCACACCGACGACGGCCGCACGCTCCTGGACCTGGTGGGGGGGATCGCGGTGAACGTGCTTGGCCACTGTCACCCGGAGGTGGTGGAGGCGGCCTCAGCCCAGCTCCGCAGCCTGGTCCACACGAGCAACCTCTACTACACAGAACCGCAGGTGGCGCTGGCGGAGCAACTGGTCCGCAGCGCCTTCCCCGGACGCGTCTTTCTCTGCAACAGCGGAGCCGAGGCCAACGAGGCCGCGATCAAGGTGGCGCGCAAGTGGGGCCGCCTGCATCGCGGCGGGGCCCACACGGTGGTGACCCTGGAGGGCGCTTTCCACGGGCGCACCCTGGCCACCCTGGCCGCCACCGGCAACGCGCACTACAGCGAACCCTTCCGGCCCATGCCGGAAGGGTTCCGCCAGGTGCCGCGCGACGACCTGGCGGCGGTCGAGAGGGCCCTGCGGGACCCCGAGCGTCCGGCGGTCGCCGTGCTCGCCGAGCCCATCCAGGGAGAGAGTGGCATCCATCCCCTGGCGGATGAATACCTGCTCGGTCTGCGGGAGCTCTGCGACCGCCATGACGCGCTGCTGATTCTGGACGAGATCCAGACCGGCATGGGACGCACGGGGACCATGTGGGCACATCAGCGGCTGGGACTGACCCCGGACGTCATGACCGCGGCCAAGGGGCTCGGTGGTGGCCTGCCTCTGGGGGCGATGCTGGTGTCTCCTAGGGCGGACTGCCTGGAGCCCGGGGACCACGGCAGCACCTTCGGCGGCAACCCGGTCGCGTGCGCCGCCGGGCTCGCAACCTTCACGGTGATTGCGAGGGACCGGCTCGCGGCTCGAGCCGCGTCGGCCGGCGATCAGCTGGCGGAGGGAATCGTGGGACTGAGGTCACAGGGCTACCCGATTGGAGAGGTGCGCGGCCGGGGCCTGCTGATCGGGGTGGCACTGACTCAGGCCCTGGCGCAGCAGGTTGCAGCCGCGGCTTTGGAGGAGGGCCTGCTCATCAATCCCATTGGGGACCAGACCATCCGCCTAGCGCCTCCCCTGGTCATCTCCGACGAAGAGATCGAGCAGGCGCTGCTCTTGCTGCGGAGGTCCTTCCAGAGGGTGGTCGGGGTTCGCCCCACATGATCACCGCCGGGAACAAGCGCCAGCGACAGGCTGCGATCCTGCGGCTGCTGCGCGAGATTCCAGTCGAGACTCAGGAGCAGCTGGCTCAGCTGCTCCACGAGCGGCACCTTGAGGCGGACCAGGCGACGATCAGCAGGGACCTGAGAGAGCTCGGCGTGGCGCGGGTTGCGGGGTCCCTGGGCCGACGCTACCTGCCGCCGCCCCAATCGCCAGACCCATGGACGCGCGCGGTCCAGGTGCTTTCGACCCAACTGGAGCGCCTGGAGCGGGTGGGGCTCATGGTCGTGCTCCACACCCCGGTCGGGGCCGCGCCGGTGGTGGCCGCCGCGGTGGATGCCCTCGAGCTTCCCGAGGTCGCGGGCACGGTGGCAGGGGATGACACAATCTTCATTCAGGCACGTTCCGCAGCCGCGGCCCACAAGGTGGCCGAGGAGCTCGAGAGCCTGCGACACATGCCCGTTGAGGGTCAGAGAACGGCAGAGCCGTGAGCGAGGAGTGGCGCACCTATGAGTGATTCCCGGGCCCGTTGCGTGCTGGCCTTCTCTGGCGGCCTCGACACCACGGTGGCGGTGCACTGGTTGACCCACGAGAGGGGGTTCGAGGTCGTGACCCTGTCGGCGGATCTGGGGGAGGCCAGGTCAGCCGAGGAGCTGCAGGCCAGGGCCCTGCGAGCGGGCGCGGTGGCGGCCCACGTGGTCGACGCCAAGGCCGCCCTCTTGAGCGACTTCGTGTTCCCGACCCTGCAGGCCGGAGCTCTGTACCAGGGTGTCTACCCACTCGCGACCGCTCTGGCTCGCCCCCTCATAGCCAGGCTGCTGGTGGAGGTAGCGCGGGAGACCGGGGCTTCGTCCGTGGCCCACGGATGCACCGCCAAGGGCAACGACCAGGTCCGCTTCGACGTCGCCGTCGGAGCCCTGGCCCCGGGCTCCAGGTGGTCGCTCCAGTCAGGGAGTGGAGTCTCGGCCGCAGCGAGGAGATTGCCTACGCCGCCGCTCACGGCCTCGAGGTGAAGGCGACCAAGCAGAGCCCATACAGCGTCGACGCCAACCTCTGGGGCCGCAGCGTGGAGACCGGCATACTCGAGGATCCCTGGCAGTCTCCGCCCGAGGACGCGTTCGAGTGGACCTCCGCGGCAGCCGCCGCGCCCGAGGCGGGGGCGGAGGTCGTGATCCACTTCGATGAGGGGGTTCCTACGAAGCTCGATGGGGTGGAGGTTCCAGCCGTGGAACTGGTGACGCGGCTCAACCTCCTCGGTGGAGAGCATGGCATTGGGCGCATCGACCATGTGGAGGACCGCCTGGTGGGCATCAAGTCGCGCGAGGTCTACGAGGCCCCGGCGGCGGTCATCCTGGACCAGGCCCACCGGGCCATCGAGTCACTCACCCTGGCCCGGGATGTGCTGCGCTTCAAGCGCCTGGTGGCGGACGAGTGGGCCCAGTTGACCTACGACGGCCTGTGGTACTCAGCCCTGCGCCAGAGCCTCCAAGCATTCGTCCATTCCACCCAGCGGTTCGTCACCGGTGACGTGCGACTCCAACTGCGCCAGGGTGCCATCACCCTGCTCGGGCGCAGCAGCCCCACCTCGCTTTACTCCCGTGAGCTGGCGACATATGAGCGCGCCTCGGACCGATTCCGGCACCAGGCGGCCGAGGGCTTCCTGAACATCTTCGGGCTGCCTCTGCGAACTCAGGCCGCGATCCAGGGCAACCTGTGGGAGGAGTCCAAGCCGCTGCTGGGATCCATGCCAAGGGGGATCGCCCAGGGGCAGAGCACGGTGGGACGCGATGCCGAAGGCACCTGACTCCGGGCGAACACGAGCGCCGAAGGCGTGGAGTGGCAGACTGCAGCAGCCGTCCAGCCCCACCCTGGAGACATACTCGACCTCCCTGCCGTGGGATGGGGAACTGGGGCAATTCGACATCCTGGGTTCCAGGGCGCATGCGGGGGCGCTCCACCGCGCCGGCCTCATCGATGAGGACTCGCACGACCGCATCTTGCGTGGCCTGGAGGCGATCTCGGAGGAGCTGGCTGGCGGATCGTTTCAGACCCTGGAGTCGGATGAGGACATCCACATGGCGGTCGAGCGCCGACTGACCGAACTGGTCGGCGACCCCGGCAGGCGGCTGCATACGGGGCGGAGCCGCAACGACCAAGTGGCCCTTGATCTGCGCCTCTACGCACGCGCCGCCTGCACCAGGCTGGTCCGGGCCGGGGCTGAATTCGAGAACGCCTTGCTGAAGCGAGCCAGGGAGGAGCGGGGCACCGTCCTGCCCGGGTACACACATCTCCAGCGCGGGCAGGCGGTCCACCTTGGCCACCATCTGCTGGCCTACTTCGAAATGATCTCGCGGGATCTTGACCGCCTGCGGTCCTGTCACCGCCGCCTCAATGTGTCGCCCTTGGGAGCGGCCGCCCTCGCCGGGACGACCCTGCCCATCGAACGTGGAGAGGCGGCCGCCGAGCTCGGCTTCGCCGCTCTCACCGCCAACAGTCTTGACGCGGTGTCGGATCGGGACTTCGCGGTGGAATTGACTTTCTGCTGCGCCCTGATGGGGGTGCACCTCTCCCGCTTGGCCGAGGACCTGATCATCTGGAACACGGCCGAGTTCTCCTTCGCCACCCTGCCGGACGCCTGGGCGACCGGCTCCAGCCTCATGCCGCAGAAGAAGAACCCCGACCTTCTGGAGCTGGTCAGGGGACGCAGTGCGGTCCCCATCGCCTCGCTGGTCGGGCTTCTGACTCTGTTGAAGGGCCTTCCTCTCAGCTACAACCGCGATCTACAGGAGGACAGGAGGCACCTCTTCGCGGCGGTGGACGTGGCCGAGAGCTCCCTCCTGGCACTTACCGGGCTGCTCTTGGAA
>JAJYWM010000386.1 GCA_021791455.1 bacterium
GTGCTGCCCCGCAATATGCGCCATGTTGTCGTGTGTGGCGAGCTTGCTGTCGGCCACGTACATGAAATTATTGGTCCCGGCGAGCGCCCGGCAGCGCTCCGAGGCCACGATGTGAGTGGTGGAGTCCTCGGTGTTTCCGTCAAGGAGCCGATAGGTGATGGGAACCCAGGACTACTGACATGGGACTGAAATTGACGCAAGGTCCGGCGGCTGGTTGACGGAGTGACGGAGCACCAGGTTGGTACCGGATAGCGGGTGTCGGTCTGGTTGAGCTGGTCGCAGAGAGCGGCTAGCGGCAATACCGTTTACTTAAAGGATAGAGACTGCATCGGCTATAGGACGGGTGGGCTGGGGCCAGTCCTGATGGCTGGGGCGCTTGAGCTTGAAGTTGGACATCTTGCGCTTGACCACGCGAAGTGCGGCGCGCAGCCGGCGCTGTGGCAGGGGTTGATCGAGGATCTCCTCGACTGCAGCCGCGTAGACGGCAGCGAGCGCTTCAGGGGGAAAAACCAGGGGCGGTGCGCGTACTCCGGCGGGCTGCTCGAAGACTTCGCAGGAATGAGAGGCGCTGAGGTGCCAGCGCCGCCTCGAGAGCGGCATCGTGCATCAGTCGCCGGATGGCATGATGCACGCAAAGATAGCCATACACCTCCTGCTCGACGCCGGAGGGCTGCTTGGAGCGGAGGACGACCCGAGGTCCACGCTGATGGGTCTTCAGCTCATCGAGGACGGTCTCGAATTCCCAGCGCTGGCCATACAGGGCTGCCAACTCCGGCGCCGGCGCTGCACCCGGCTCGAGCACGGTGGTGAGCAGGCGATAGCCCTCGGCTTGCCCTGGTCGCCCGGGATCATCCAGCCGGTACTCAACGACCCGCACCACCATGGGGTCTTGGTGTCGGTGGCGATCGGCGAAGGCATACAGACGCGAGTGGTACGAGCCGTCCTCTAAAACCACGTCCCGGGGCAGTCGCATCCGTGTGGAGACCCGCCAACAGAGCGCCGCCCCAGTCGCCGCTGCCCGTTGCCAGCGCTCGAAGCTGTACAGGCCACGATCGGCCAGCACCAGCGTCCCTGATGGCAGGTTCGGGATCAGGCGATCCGCCAAGCGACGCTCCGACATCGTGTAGGGCCCGAGCGCCACCTGGAGAAGCGCATGGGTCCCGCACTCGGCCAGGCCCACCAGCCGCACCTGGGGAAAGGCGCCGACCGCGTTGCCGCGTGACGCGCCCGGCCGGCCGAACGCGGTCGCGTTGGCCGGCGTGTCGGCGACGTCCAGGCAAGTACCGTCCAGGCTGAGCAGCCGCCAGTCTCGGTAGAACACGCCCGGTGTAGTCTGCAGCCCCACCGGCTGAGCCACCGCAGCGAACAGAGCGGCGAGTGGTTCTGGACCGAGCCGACGCCTTGCCTGGAAGAGAGCAGCCTTGGTGGGGACCGTCCACCGGGTCTGCCAGCCGCTCCACCAGGCAAGCCCCTCGACCAGCTGCCGCATCACCTCCTCATACGAGGCATCGCTGAAGAGCGCCAGGCCGAGCACGTAGTACACCACCACCCGCGCTGGCAAGAGTCGGCGCCGATGCTCCCCGCGTCCCGTGGCCGCTACTACCGCATCTACCACCTCGGGAGGAAACACCCTGGTCAGGACCCCGATCGAGATGTGGTCAGAGAGACGCTGGTCAGTAGCTGGCTTAACCCAGCCTGCACGAGCCATCGCAAGGACAATACCACAGTCTGTCGGCTAAGTAAACGGTATTGCCGCTAAGTCCAACTCTCCGGCCGCCGGCCCTCTGTGTCATTCCTTGGCGAGTTACCGGTTGCCTCAGGGAGCGAGTCTCGATGACTCACGGTGGGGGCTTCACACGTGTGCATGTGTTGTGGTATACATGCACGCCATAAGACGACCCCACCGCGAGCGGGGTTCTGACCGGCGGAGCTAGATCACTGGGGGGATGCATGTCAATCCGACAGCCGGGCGAGTGGAGATCCCGACCCCTTGTACGGCGGGAGTCGGCTGCACAGGTCGTCTACCGACTTCTGCGCGATGCGGTCGTCAACCATGACCTGGCGCCGTCGACGCGCCTGCACGAGCCGGAGTTGGCCCTCCACCTATCGGTCAGCCGTACGCCTGTTCGTGAGGCCCTCCGGGCGCTGGAGGCGGATGGGTTCGTGAAGCGGCTCCCCAATGGGGGGCTAGTCGTAGCCGGAGTCGATGCCCGAGATGTTCGCGAGCTCTATGCAGTGCGCATGGTGCTGGAAGCCCTGGCTGCTCGCGAAGCGGCCCAGAAGGCCACCATGCACGACGCGCGCGAGCTAACGGCGATCTTGGACGAAGCGGATCGCCTCGCCGAGACCTCGTCCTCGGTGATAGCCCTGGGGGAGCGTTTCCACCGCCGCATCACCGAGGTTGCGGACAACCTACGAGCGGCAGAATTGATTGAAAAGCTGCATGACCATATCGTGAGGTACCGCCTCGCTGCGGCTGTCGAGAGTCGGGAGCGCCAAGACTCTGCGCGGCAGGAGCATCGCCGAGTCGCTGAGGCTATTCTCGAGGGCAGCCCCATGGCGGCAGAGCGGGCTATGCGAGCACACGTTCAGCGTGAGGGTGCGTTTCTAACCAAGGCTCTCGCATCGGAAGGAGGGGCGGCAGCCGTGGGGCGGGTGCCAGCTGTTGCACTTCGTCCGGCCATGGGCGACCTCCGATGAACCGGTGCCTCAGCGACCGCCTCTTGATGGCGACAGGCGGGCTCAGGGTGGGGTACAACCGGTGAGACTCCGTCACGTCGGCAACCCGAATGACGAAGGCCCAAGCCCTCGCTCCAGCCGGGTTGCGAGATTCGTCCCATGGGATTGATCGTCCAGTCGGTCGGATTCGGGTTGGTGACTGCATCGGTGCTGGCGGTCGCCGCGGTTGGTCTGACCCTTCAGTTCGGAGTCACAAACTACATAAATTTCGCGTATGGCACGTATTTGCTCCTGGGCGCATATTTCACCTGGACCTTGAGTACCAAGGCGCATCTCAACTTTGTAGTGGCGGCCCTCCTGGCATGCTTGCTCATGGGGGTCGTCGCGGTGGTGATTGCCCGTGTAGTAATGCAGCACTTCGTCTCCCGTCAGGCGCCACTCTTCTATCTCTTGATCGTCACTTTTGGGCTATCGCTGATCCTCAGCAATGTCATCGAGGCCATTTGGGGCCCTGCCTTCCAGACCTATAACCTCGCGGTGGGCAACCCGCTGATCCTGGGACCATTCTCCCTGACCCCAAACCAGATCATCATCATGGGTATCGCCGTGGCGGCCATGCTGGGGATCCACTTGATGCTCACCCGTACGGTTCTGGGCAAGGCGATGCGCGCCATGTCAGATAACAAGGACTTGGCGCAGGTCAGTGGGATCAACACTGACCAAATCACCACTGTGACTTGGTTCGTGACTGGTTGCTTAGCGGGATTGGCTGGGGTCGCTCTCACCGTCACCACCGTGAGCTTCGGTCCGGCGAGCGGCTCGAACTTCCTGTTTGTAATCTTCGCAGCCGTGATCCTGGGCGGGATCGGAAAGCCATATGGGGCGATGCTGGGGGCAGTCATCCTGGGCATCATCACCGAAGTATCTGCGGTTCTCGTCAGCGCAGCGTACAAGGACGACATCGCCTTCGTCGCTCTCATCGTGGTCCTGCTGCTGCGCCCACAGGGTTTGATCGCATCGCGCGGGAGGGCTTGATGTGGATCTGATTCTGCCTTATTTGGCGACGCTCGTCGTCTTCTTCTTCGTCTACAACATCCTGACATGGGGTCTCAACATCCAATTTGGCTACGCCGGGGTCTTGGACTTCACCTTTATTACGTTCGTTGCCTGCGGCGCTTACTTCGCAGGCGTGTTTGCGCTTGGACCCGGCTCGCAGCAGAATGGGTTCGAATGGATTTTGGGGCTGAACCTGCCCTTTCCAGTTGCGCTCGTAGCTGGTGCCCTGGCTGCCGGGGTGCTTGGGATTCTCATTGGCTTGATCGCCATCAACCGACTCCGGAGTGACTACATGGCTATCGTCACTCTGGCGACCGGGACGGTGCTGTACGGCCTGGTCAGCAACTTTACCCCGCTCTTTGACGGGTTCGACGGCCTGGCCGGACTCTCCCCGCCGTTCGCTCAGGCCCTGGGACTGAACTCGAACCAATTCACCTACCTGTGGGTAGTGGTCTGTGGCGTGGTGATGGTGATTTGCTGGTTCATCGCTCAGCGGATTTTGAACTCTCCGCTGGGACGCACCATGCGGGCCATTCGTGAGGACCAAGACGCGGCCGAGACCTTCGGCAAAGACACGGTCCGAGTGCGGCTGACGGCCATGGCGATGGGAGCCCTTCTGGCAGGGGCAGGAGGTGCTCTGTTGATGGGATTCATTGGGGCCTTCAGCCCCGCCGGATGGACGTCAGGAGAGACCTTTGTCGTCTGGGCCGCGCTGATCGTGGGCGGCCGCGGCAACAACTGGGGCGCGATCGTTGGGTCCTTTGTCGTGGCGGTTTTGATCAATGAAGCCACCCGTTACATTCCCCCGGTCTCGGTGGACCCGACCCTCGTCCCGACACTGCGCAACATGCTGATTGGTGCGTCGTTGATCCTGGTCCTCTGGGTGCGGCCTCAGGGCATCATCCCGGAGACACGACGCCGTTTCTTACAGTTGCCCCTGCGGCCAGGGACGCCGCCCATTCAGGGAGCCGAGCGTGCCCGTGGCTGAAGCCATCCTTAAGGTCGACCACTTGAGCCACTCCTTCGGCGGTTTCCGGGCCGTCGACGATTGTAGCTTCGAGATCGCCGCTGGCTCCATCAGTGCACTCATCGGTCCCAACGGCGCCGGCAAGAGCACCGTGGTGGGGATCATCGGGGGAGCGATGCGCACCCAGCGCGGGTCGATCCACTTCGACGGTCGCGACATCAGCCGGATGTCGGCATTCAAGGTTGCTCGGCTAGGGTTGCTGCGCACCTACCAGGTGTCCCGGGAGTTTGCTGGGCTGACGGTGATGGAGAACTTGCTCGTGCCACCTCCAAACCAGAGAGGCGAGAACCTCTTGAACGCACTCTTCAGGCCGTCGGTCGGACGGGCCCAGGACCGCGAGCTTGCCGACCGTGCCTTTGAAGTCCTCGAGACGTTCGGGCTGCTGGCTCTCCGGGATGAGTACGCGGGCAACCTCAGCGGTGGCGAGAAGCGGCTTCTCGAGTTGGCCCGGGCGGTGATGGCAGAGCCTAAATTCATGCTTTTGGACGAGCCGATGGCTGGCATCAACCCGGCTCTGATCGCCAGGTTGGACGGGCACATTCGGCGCCTTCGTGACGATCACGGGATCACATTCTTGCTGGTGGAGCACAACCTCGACGTGGTGGAAAGGATCTGCGACCGAGTAGTCGTGATGGCCTTTGGCCGAACGCTCGCTGAGGGGCAGATGTCCGAGCTGCGCCAGAACCCGGACGTGGTACGCGCCTATCTCGGGGGAGGGCTCGATGAGCGTGCTGCGGGCTGAGCGGGTCACCGCCGGCTACGGCAAGGTACCGATAGTCCAAGGGGTGTCGGTTAGGGCTAAAGCCGGACAGGTTGTAAGCATCGTTGGCCCCAATGGGGCGGGCAAGTCCACCTTCCTGAAAAGCGTGTTCGGGCTGTTGCGCAAGCTGGAGGGGCGGGTGGAGGTGAACGGGCGCGACGTAAGTCAGCTACCGCCTCACCGCATTGCGGTCACCGGGATGGCGTATGTGCCCCAAGTGAACAACGTTTTCCCTTCAATGAGTATCGTCGAGAACCTTGAGATGGGTGCCTATACACGCCGGGTTGGCATGCGGGAGCGGATCGAAGAGGTTCTGGATATCTTCCCGGATCTCAGGGCCGCTCGCAGAGGCAAAGCGGGAGTGCTCAGCGGCGGCCAACGCAACATGCTTGGCATGGCACGGGCGCTAATGCTAAACCCCCAGGTGGTCTTGCTGGATGAGCCTACTGCCGGCCTTTCACCCGCCTATACCACGGTGGTGTGGAAGCAGGTGCGGCGCATTGCGGAGTCCGGCACCGCAGTGGTAGTGGTCGAGCAGAACGTGGATCTGGCAGTGAGCCACTCGGATTGGACCTATGTGCTAGTGGCAGGCCGCAACCGCCTCGATGGAGCAGCTGCGGAGGTTGCTAAGCAGGATCTAAGTTCCATCTTCCTGGGCGGTGGGGGGGCCAGTCCGGTTGCGTCGGAGAGACCGTAAATGGGCATGGGAGGTGGGCCTATGGTGGCCGAGCTGGGCCTGACATGATCCGGTAGCCGCGGCAACGCATTTCCGCAAGTAGAGAATGGAGGTACGGCATTGAGATCGGGGATCAATCGGGCGGTTTTCGCGGGCATAGGACTGCTCGCGATCCTGGTGGCGGGATGTGGCGGTACCACTACCAACACCAGCCATACTTTTCCCAAGGGGCCGATAAGCGTCGGCGAGCTGCTGCCGATGACGGGGGCCGAGTCGTTTGTGGGTCAGTGGTTCCTGCATGGGATCAGGGCCGGAATAGAAGCGGTCAACGCGAGTGGCGGCGTCGACGGTCACAAGTTCTCGGCGACCCTTGAAGACACCGCCGGCGACCCGGTTGACGCGGTCACCGCGCTGCAGACTCTGCTGGTGCACAGCCCAGTCGTGGTGTTCGGTCCGAGCTCGCTATCGATCGAGGGCGTTGACAAGAGCTTTCAGACGGACCATGTGGTGGACCTTATGGAGGGTGGCGCAACCTTCCTTGACCACATGAGATTCCCGTATGTCTACCGTGTGTTCCCATCGGACTCCGTGCTATTGACCGGGGAGGCGTACTACGCTCTGCACACGGGATGCTCTAGAGCCAGCCTGATCTACACCAACGACGCCAATGCGCAGGCCGAGGTGCCACCGCTCCTGGCCGCTTTCAAGGGCCATGGCGGAACTGTGCTTAGCAACCAGCAAATCACCGCCCATCAAACCTCCTATCTGAGCGAGGTCCAGGTTGCCTTTCAAGGCAATCCTCAGTGCATCTTCTTCCACGCGGACCCGCAGACGGCGAGCACGCTGTTCGCCAACGTCAAGCAGCTGGGCCATATGAACGTGCGCTTCATAACTGGGGACACCGGGGCCAGCCTGTCGATGGCACAAGCCATGGGCTTGAGCTTCGCTAGGCACTATCTCACGGGAATGGCAGGAACCACCCCCTACGGGGCCGCCGATTCCGCGTTCCTGAACGCATACCAGGCGGTTTGGCATACGCGCACGCCACTGCCCGCATCGCCGGCGATGTATGACGCAGTTGTGATAGCGGCGCTCGCGATGACGGCGGCCGGTACGAGTAACCCAGTTGTCTGGAGATCATATATCACCAAGATCTCCAACCCCCCGGGAACCGCGTGCTATACGTATCCAAGCTGTGTGAAACTGCTGAAGGCAGGAAAGAAGATCAACTATCAGGGCGCCAGTGGCAACGAGGACTTCAACCAATTCCACAACGTGTTCACCCCGCTTCAGGTGGTGCAGTTCGATTCCGCCGGCAAGCTTCACACGATCTACTCGATCAGCACTTCGGACTTGAATTCGTATTACTGATGAGCTGACGGGTGTCAGGCGGTGGGGTTGGGGCGGACCGGCCGCTCCGGCCCCACTGCTGTGGGTGGTGGCGTCGCTACGGGGAGGACTTGGGAGTGACAGCGATCGGCGACTCGGTTTGCAGTGTGGACGTTCTTCTTTGGGACGGGCCCAAGGTGGTCTGGCTTGCCTCCAGACCATAGTCCAACTCGGTGCGTCAATCGTGGCCAGTCGCCGCCAGTCCGGCAGTCAGCTTCCTTCGTCCCTGCGAAGGGGTGGTTGTGGAGCGCCAACTTATTGAGGCGGTGGGCAGATTGGTCGAAAATGAGGGTAAGCCAAGTAGCGTTACCGGACTTCGGACGTGTGGCTTGGCCCGAGCTGGCCCGTAACGGCGGGGGGCGGTGTGCAGCGCGGCAGGACAGGCTCGGCCTTCACCTGCATGACCTCGGACCGATGGTGCCGGCGAACGCGTGGGCGGCTCAGGGGGCGGTCGCGTGCAGCGGAGACCGCGGTTTGGGTGGCGTCGGGTCTGGGATCGCCATTGCGCCCCGCGTGCTTTGCCTTGGCGGTGCGTTCACCAAGGACCCGAATCACATGATCAATCCAGCTGGCCTCCAGGCTCGCATCGAACAGGTGGCAATTACAGTGCTCGGAGCTAGGGCTATGCGCTTCGCCCGCGGCGGTGGCTTCCACGCCGCACGCTTTCGGAAGTCGGATCCATTCCCCGTCCAGAGTCGCCGGGGGGGTTCAGCCATGGAGAAGGCCTTTCCTGGAGTTGGTGCCACTACAGTCGGGTCCCATACATGAGTGCGGCTCCCAACTCAGATGGGCCGAACCTCCCGCTGCGCGGAGTGAGGGTCCTTGACATCGCGACGATGATGGCGGCCCCCGCATCTGCAGGCTATCTGGCCGAGTTCGGGGCCGACGTGATCAAGGTCGAGAAGCCGCGGGATGGCGATCCGCAGAGGCAATGGGGGACCCGCAAGAACGGCGAGTCCTTGTACTGGAAGTCCTTAAGTCGGAACAAGCGCTCCCTCACCCTGGACCTACGCACCTCGGACGGCGCGCAGATCTTGCGGCAACTGGTGTTGGCCACGGACGTAGTCATTTCCAACTTCCGGCCCGGGGTGCTGGAAGCCTGGCACTTGGGGTACGACTCCCTGTCCGCGCTCAATCCCAGGTTGATTATGCTTGAGATATCGGGCTTTGGACGCAGCGGAGCCCTGTCGCGTCGGCCTGGGTTCGGCACTTTGGCGGAAGCCAGGTCCGGCTTCGCCCATTTGAACGGGCAGTCTGATGGTCCTCCCACGCTGCCCAACATGGGACTTGCCGACCAGTTCTCGGGCCTGATGGGTGCGTTCGCGGTGATGGTCGCGCTCTATGAGCGGCAGCGTGGGGATGGGCGTGGCCAGCGGATCGACCTCGCGTTGTGCGATCCCATCCTCCGACTGGTCGAGCCCTCGCTGCTTGATTGGGATCAGCTGGGAATCGCCGGGCAGCGCACTGGCAGCCGTAGCGTTCATGTGGCTCCGCGGAACGTGTACAGATGCGGAGACGGCCGCTGGGTGGCTCTGTCGGCCAGCACGCCGGCAACTGTGGCGAGGGTCTTCGCGGCAATGGGTCAGCCCGAGTTAACTGACGACCCCCGGTTCTCCGACAACGCCGCGCGGTTGACTAACGTCGAAGAGCTTGACCTGGTGATTGGGGATTGGTGTCGGGCGCACTCTGCGGACCAGGTGATCGAGATCATGGAGCGGGCGGAGGCAGCAGTGGGTCCGGTGCATGACATTCCCGAGGTGATGGCTGATCCCAGTCTCGCCGAGCGAGAGTCCCTGGTGTCCGTTGCCGATCCCCAACTCGGAGTGATGCGCCTGGTCAATGTGGTGGCTCGACTGAGTCGCACCCCGGGGCGGGTCACCAGTCCGGGTCCGGCCCTGGGTCAGCACACCGCGGAAATTTTGGGCGAGCTGGGACTTGGAACGCAGCTCGAAGATCTCAAGCGCCGCGGGGTAGTTTAGAGCCCGCTGCGCGTGGGAGGCGGGGCCTGGTGGCTATGAAGGGGCCTCGCCGGGGCTGACGCTGAACCATTGCTAAGCGAGTCCAGTTTCCGCGCGGGCGATGAAGTGACCTTCCGCAGATAGTCCAGAGTGCGTGACAGTTTGTCATCAAGGGCGGCCCGGTCGGAGACCTGGAGGCGGCGCTCGAGGCACTTAGCTCCAAACCCCACGGCCATGTGCTGGCGGTGCCATGGTTCGTGCGCCACCCGGGGCTGGACCAGGTGCTGTCCACCGGACCGCGGCTGGGGCGGGACC
>JAJYWM010000327.1 GCA_021791455.1 bacterium
GCAGCTTGCCATCCCGGAACCAACGGTATGCGGTCACCGGGTGAATCCCCTGCACCCTCGCCCACTCCTTTAAGTTCATCTCCGCTTACTATAGCTCATCGTACGAGCAACTGTTCGCAACCCCCGGCGGTTCCGATGGCAGTGCGGCTCGGCCGCTTCCGGCGAGAGGGCACGGGCCGCCGGAGCTGCGGCCGGAACGGCCCTGCGTCGGACCGCTGTCCGGATCGGAGAGCCGTCCGGGACCTCTCGCAGCTGCCTACCTCACCCTTCTCGCCCTGATGATGGCCGCCGCGGCATGCTCGTGGACGCGATGGGTTTCCACCACCTCCACCTCGCCGAACCCCGCGGCGTCGAGCGCCTCCAGATATTGGTCCTTGGTCAGGGCTCCTGCCACGCAGCCGGTCATCAGCTCCATGTCAGAGCGAGTGCCCTGGTCCATGTCTGGGTCAGCCACCACGTCGGAGACGGCCAGGCGTCCAGAGCGGCGGAGCACCCTGGCCGCCTCTCGCAACACGACCTGCTTATCCGCCGCCAGGTTGATCACGCAGTTGGAGATCACCACGTCCACCGACTCATCCTCCAGCGGGAGAGCCTCCAGGTATCCCTCCAGGAATTCGACGTTGGTGACCCCTGCCACGGAGGCGTTGCGCCGCGCCAACTCCAGCATCTCCTGGGTCATGTCGATCCCAATCGCCTTACCGGTGGGGCCCACCCGGCGGGCCGATATCAGGACGTCGGCTCCAGCGCCGGAGCCAAGGTCCAGGACCACCTCTCCCTCCCGGAGATCCGCCACCGCCGTCGGTACCCCGCAGCCCAGCGAAGCCTGGAGGGGTGCCCCCAGGTGGCCCTCCTCCTTGTCGGCGTACAGGGAAGCCCCGAACACCTCTGCTCCACTCGCGTCCAGGAGCAGAGCGGGGTCTTGGGCGCAGCAGGCGCAGCCATCAGCTTGGCGAAATGCAGATTCCTCGGTCGCGAATTGGCGGGCTGCGTTCGCGTAGCGCGTTCTCACGCGCTCCCTCAGCTCGGCTTCCTCTGGCATCGGCGCTCACCCCATATGTGTGTCATCGTTGGACGCAGCGCAAACCGGCCCCGGGCCGGACCCTGGCCGGTTATCGTACTTCGACGATCATACGCGCCTATCGGGGCCGTGGTTACCTTGGCATGAGACCACCTGCGCAGCCCTTGAGAAGACCCCAAGGGCCTCGGAGTCGAAGAGGACGAACTCGACAGTGCGGAGCTTCCCGCGTCGGGCCAGGGCGGCGCGGGCCTCCTCCAGGGCGAGTGGTGCGGCTAGCGCGATCGGGTACCCGAAGGCCCCCGTGCTCAACGATGGACTGGCGACCGACCGGCAGCCGAGTTGCTCCGCCAGCGAGAAGGCGTGGCGGTAGGCACCCAGCAGGAGGTCAGGCTCTCCTCGGTCGCCGCCTCGCCAGACGGGTCCGACAGCATGGATCAGGAAGCGGACCGGAATACAGAAAGCATCGGTCACGACGGCGCGGCCCGGCGGACATCCATCTGGATAGTTGCGGCGCAGGGCCGCCTGGAGGGCTGGTCCCGCGGCGAGATGAAGGGCCCCGTCGACTCCGCCACCTCGCTCCAACCGCGAGTTGGCGGCATTGATGATGGCGTCGCAACGGGACTCGACGATGTTCCCACGCCGCAGGACCAGCCCTCGCACCTGCCGCTCCGACCCGGCCCTCCTACAGTCGCAGCATGCCGGTCAGGGCGAGGCCGGCCAGCGTCTTGGCGTCCCGCAGCTGACCGTCCCTGGCCAGGGCCGCGATCTCCTCCGGCGCGAATAGTCTGGCCTCCAGCACCTCGTCGGGGTCCAGGTGGTGTCCTTCCACCGGGGTCAACCCGGTCGCCCGGAAGTACCAGAGCAGTTCCGTGCTGTAGCCGGGCGCCAGAAATGTCGCCCCGACCCCGAGCCACGCCTCCGCGCCGAACCCGGTCTCCTCCGCCAGTTCTCGCCGGGCTGTCTCGAGGGCCGACTCCCCCTCCTCCCGACCTCCGGCGGGGATCTCCCAGAGAAGCTCCCCCGCCGGGTGCCGGTACTGCCGCACCAGCAACACCGACCCATCGTCTGAGATCGCCACCACCCCCACCCCTCCGGGATGATGGACCACTTCCCGGCGCGCCTCGACCCCAGAGCTCACACGAACCAGATCGACGGTCAGCCTAAGCAGGCTTCCTGAGAAGTGCTCCTCAGACTCGAGCAGAAGGTCAGGGCTCAGCTCTTCTGGTTCCACTGCGCCTCTGAGCATAAGCGCCACGGCCGTGGTGGGTATTATTGCCGCCATGTCCTTGAGTGCAGCCCCCTGCAACCCCTACGAGGTGACCGCTCTGCAGATCGCCGCGGCCAGGGCTCAGGATGCCTTCCGATCCCGCCACCGGCGCCCGCTGCGGCAAAGGCTGGCGACCTCAGATGAGCTAATCGACTGGGTGGAACGCTGCCGCCTGCAGTCCCTCCGCCTGGTCCCATCGGCGCTCTGGCAACATGCCGTCTTCCTCACCGCAACCGTGGACCCCGCGCTCCGCCGGCGCCTGGGCCGTGACCGCCGGCCCGATCACGTGAGCGAGATCCTCTTCGACTGTCAGGCTCGCATCCTAGATCAGATACGCTCCGACCGCAATCGTGGAAGAGCACCTGTCATCTCCCTCTTCGCGCCCCGCTGAGCCCGCGCCGGGACCCGGCGCGCCCTGGTCGATCACCGTCGCCGGGACAATCGGGTTCGACGACCTCACCACTCCCGCCGGAAGCGTCGCCCATGCGCCCGGCGGTTCCGCTCTCTACTTCACCCTGGCGTCCCTTGGGCTGTGCCACCCACGTCCGGTCTGTGCTGTGGGTTCGGATGGGCGGCAGCTCCTCGACCTCCTGGTCCAAGTGGGGGTGGACACCGACGGGGTGGAGTCGATGGCGGGACCAAGCTACCGCTGGAGCGTTGTTCACGGGGTCGGTCCCGTCCCCGAGTCCGAGGTCCAGGACTTCGGCGTGTACTCCGAATGGCTGCCCCGGGTGCCGCAGACCCACCGCGACAGCGAAATCCTGTTTCTGGGCTCGATGCCACCCCGGCTTCAACTGGCGGTCATGGGCCAGGTTTCGGGAGCCAACCTTGTCGCGATCGACACCATGCGGGACTTCATCGCCAGCGACCGCTCGCTGCTGCTGGACCTCATCGCCTCAGCCGACCTGTTCTTCGCCAATCGGGCCGAGCTGGCCCTGTTGATGGGGGATGACGTCCCGCCTCTTCGCTCCGCCCGCAACCTGCTCGAGGGCAACCGCCTGCGCGCGGTCGTGGTCAAGGAGGGCCAGTTCGGAGCGACCCTGGTGACCAGGTCGGGACAGCGTCTGGTGCCGGCGCTGGCGGTCGACCCCGTGGTGGACCCCACCGGCGCTGGAGACTCCCTGGCGGGAGGGATGCTGGGGAGGATCGCATCTCTTCGAGCGTCCGATGAGGATGCCCTGGCCGAGGCGCTGGAGGAGGGCGTTCGGCGCGCCGCGCTGGCGATCTCGGCTTTCGGAGTCGCCGGTCTCCTCAGGCGAGCCCCGGGCTGACCGTCAGTCGAACTCCCGGAGCCAGTTCCCCACCACCTCCATGTAGGCGGGGCGCTCCTCCCAGAAGGGCATGTGGGAGGAGGCCTCAAAGAGGACGTGGCGGCTTCCCACAATCCCCTTCAGGAGGGTCTCCTGAAGGGCTGGAGTCGCCTCGTCATGGCGACCCGACAAGAGCAGGGTGGGGACCCTGATCCCTGAGAGGCGGGATGCCGCCTCCCAGTCTCGGATGGAGCCGATCACGTGGAACTCGGAAGGCCCGTTCATGGTGTGATAGACGGTGGGATCCTTGGCGATCCAGGCAAAGCTGCTCGTGACCTCATCCGGCCATGGTTCGAGCCGACAGAGGTGGCGGAGGTAGAAGACCTGACATGACGCCTCATACTCGGGGTCGTCGGTGGTTCCCGCCTCCTCGTGGCGGCGCAGGGTCGCCTCGACCTCGGCGGGGAGATCGCGTCGCAGCCGGTTCGCCTCTTCGACGAACGCGGGAAAGGATGCCGCGGTGTTGGAGAGGATCAGGGAGCGCAGCCCCCGAGGCTGCTCGAGCGCATGCTCCTGGGCCAGAAAGCCACCCCAGGACTGCCCCAGGAGGTGATAGCGGCCGGCGATTCCCAGGTGCTCCAGGAGGGAGTTCAGCTGCTCGCGAAAGAGTCCGACCGTCCAGAAATCCGCACCTCGTTCGGGTAGATGGGTCGACCGCCCGTTCCCCAACTGGTCGTAGAAGATGACCGCTCTGCCAGAGGCCGCGAGATCAGCCATCGAGAGCAGATAGCCATGGGTCGCGCCGGGACCACCGTGCAGGGTCACCAAAGGCGCGGGCTGATCGGCCGATTCAGGCAGCCGTCCAGCGATCCGGTAATAGGTCTCGAAGCCCCGGAACGGCGCGAGCCCCTCACTCCAGAACATCGCCAGATCCTAGCAGGGAGCGCCCCATCTTCGGGACGCCGCCGGGCTAGCTCTCCTGGGTCAATTCCCGCTCCTGATATCCGCTGTAGTCCGGCACCAGGCGCTGGTAGCCGGACTTGATCAAGGGAGAGGAGATGATGAGGTCGGCGGTGGCGCGATTGGTGGCGATGGGAATGTTCCACACCGTCGCGATCCGCAGCAGGGCGCGCACGTCCGGGTCGTGTGGCTGGGGCTCCAACGGGTCCCAGAAAAAGATCAGCAGGTCGATCGTGCCGTCGGCGATGAGAGCGCCCATCTGCTGGTCGCCGCCGAGCGGCCCGCTCAACAGGCGGCGGACCTCAAGGTCCAGCTCGCGCTGCAGGAGCGAGCCGGTGGTTCCCGTGGCGTAGAGGCGGTGGGGGACCAGGCTCAGGCGGTTGAACCTGGCCCACTCGACCAGGTCGCGCTTTTTGTGGTCGTGAGCCACCAGCGCCATGCTCAGGACCGGCGTCACCAGCTCGGTGGCCCCGCCCTGCTCTGGCAAGTTGAGCGGTAGGCGGGTCTCACCGACTTTGCCCTGTCCGTCCGAGGGCTGGTCTTGGGTCACTGCTCGAACGGATGCACCGGATCTAAGGTGCGGACCTCGACGGGAGCGGCCTCCCTGGCGAAGAGGGCGGCGTCATCCCGGCTGCCCACGACAAACCCGTAGTGCATGGGAACTGCGAGCTTGGGGCGCATCGCCAAAACCAGGTCGGCTGCCTCCTGATGCCCCATGGTGTAGGTGCCGCCGATCGGGACGAACGCCACCTCGGTCCGCAGCCCTTCCAGCTCTGGCAGGTGGTCCGTGTCGCCGGCGTGGTAGTACGTGTGACCGCCCAGCGTGATCAGGTAGCCGACCCACTTGTTGGCCTTCGGATGCGCCTCCAGCCGCTCCTCGACGATGTTGTAGGCGGGGACCGTCTCCAGATGGACTCCGGCTGCCTCCAGCGCTTCTCCGGGTGAGACCGCGCGCACGTTGCCGCCCAGCTCGGCGGCGATGTCCGCCGGTGCGACTATGACCGTGTCGGGGCCCGTCAAACGCTCCAGGTCGGGCTTCGAGTAGTGGTCAAAGTGGGCGTGGGTCAAAAGGATGAGATCCGCCGCTCCCTCGGTCGTGACCTCCCAGGGGTCGATGTAGAGGTTGAGGCCGCCCTCGTGCCAGCGGTAGGCGGCCTGCTTGAACCAGGTGAATCCGTCGAGCAAAGTCATCCCTCCAAAGCGCCCGCACTCAACTTGGTTCAGGATACCCGCGTCTCGACCACGGGCAGTCCTAATGACCAGGCGCCGGGGGCCGACTCCCCCAAGCTGGGCCGAGCGTCGGAGGTCGCGGCGGGTAGGGATGAGAAGCCAGGCCCATCCCGGTGCGCCGATGGCGCCGACCTCGGGGTGACCGGGGTGGCCCCTGCCGGTAGCGTGCCGCTGCGGTCGCCCGGCGACCCGCACGAGAACCGGACATGGCCATCCATCCGAACGAAGCGAGCCCCATCAGTCGGGGAGTCGGTCCCCGCTTACTGGAGGAGTCGGGCCTGGCGCTATCTGCTCAGGGCCGCCCGTATCTCCGCCACCGCCGCCTGGGGATCCTCGACATCGATCACGAGCTTCGAATAGTGCTCGTGCTGCAGGGAGAGCACGATGGCGTGCCCGGGCCTGTGCACGTCCCAGAAGACCAGCCCGTCACCTCCCGTGAAGGTGCCCGCCTGCAGCACTCCCGGGATCCTGGCCCCCGCCACCTTCATACCGGCCAGTGCCTCAGCTCCCCGCTCGGGGTCGGCAACCACTTCCGTGATGTCACTGAGGGGTATTGACAGATGGCTGCGAAGGGCCCAGAGCCGGTCCATTCCCTGCACT
Source organism: bacterium (assembly GCA_021791455.1). The sequence goes on from JAJYWM010000327.1 coordinate 6,326, forward strand.
GACAGCTCCAGCTTGTCCTCTCGGATCTCATACTCGGTCACATCGTCAAGGTACTCCGGCTTACGGCTGATGTCAAGTTTAGGTTGACACAGGGGTGTGCGACAAGGTTGTGGGCCCCGCCGTTGTCAATCACGAAGGAGTAGCACCTTCCGTCGATCGTTGAGTCAGGAAGGAATGACACCGTAGTAGCAGCGGGGATGGGGAGCGCGAGGGGAAGGGCGGGGCGCGAAGGCGGGGCGGGCTGGGCCTGGATGTCCGGAACTCTGCTGGACGCCCAGGCGTTGCGAAGGGCAGTGGCTGGTCGCGTCCTGTCGCGTCGCCAGGAGGTGCCCGGTGCGGATATTGGCCGCAAGCCGCGAGGACTGCGTGAGGGACCGGTGCTGAGTTATCGGGTCGCGTGGGTGAGGCCCGATGGACAGGGGTCAGGCGAGGAGGAACGTGGTGACGTGATTCCAGAAGACCTCGGTCGAACGGGCGTCGAACTCTGCGGGCAGCGAAGGGTCGGTGAAGAGGTGACCTGAGCCGGGGTACTGGACGTATTCGGCGATAGCGCCGGATTCGTTCGCCGATCGCAGGACGGACTCGACCGACCCGTCGGTTCTGAAGGGGTCGTCGAGCGTGTAGTGCAGTTGCACGGGCATGCCTGCGGGCCAGCGGTCAATGCCGATCATGTGGAGCGGGAGCGCGCCGGAGCCGAGAACGAGGCGACCGACGGGCCGGTTGCAGGCGACGAAGGTTGCCATCCCGGCGCCGTTGGAGAACCCCATCGTGGTGAACCAGTCGGGTAGGCCCGTTACTGCTTCGAGGGCGCGCTGCATGAGGATCGGGAACCCCAGCGCTCGGGCGAACTCGCTCGCCTCGTCGTAGTCGTCGAAGGTGCGGCCTTCGTACTGATCGACGACGTGAACGACGTGCCCGGCCTCGCGGAGGCGATCGGCAGCGAGGAGGATGCCCTGGCGGACTCCGAGCACGGAGTGGAACAGGGCAACGCTCCTGGTCATGGTCGTATTCCTCCAGTTGTGGTCTCGGCGGCGATGGTCGCGGCGACGGCGTGCTTGCACCACGGCGACGGGGTGCTCATACAGGTACAGGACCAGCGCAGGCCGTCTTGTCCTCTCTCGAAGGTCACCCGGCGGCGTGTGGTGCCCGGCGGACCCGTGACGACAGCGACGATGTGCGTGTCGTCTACATCGAAGTCGACGGTGCCTTTTCTCAGGATCGCTTTCCCGAGACGCCGGTCCGATGGGCGTGCAAAGTGAAGGGACTGGTAGAGGCGGGAGACCGGGGCGAGCGCGTCACTCATCCCCGGCCCTGGTGGCGTCCCTGGCATGGCGTGCGTCTTCCTTCAGCGCGCCGTTCAGGGTCCAGTCGAGGCTGTCACGGAACACGTCGCGGATGGCTGGCGGATCGGACGGGGCCGCCCCAAACGCGGCGAACCCGAGCGCCTGGATGATCAACGCCCGCAGGATGCGCTGCGCTCGGTCCCTGTCGATGCCCAGGCCGCCCAGCGCCTCATGGATCTTCTCGCCCAGCCAAATCGCGTTCGGGCCTCGCGCCCCCCGCCTCTCCAAGTAGAGAGGCACAAGGTCGCGGTAGCCGATCAGCACGTCGTAGGTCGAGAGCATGATCCCGCAGACCACCGTCACGGGATCGCCATCCTCGGGAACCTCCACGCGACGAAGCGCGGTATCGAGCACCGCGTCGATCAGTTCGTCCTTGTTGCGCACGTGGTTGTACAGCGCCATCGGCGTCACCCCGAGCGCCGTGGCAAGAGACCGCATCGACAATCCAGCGGCCCCACGATCGGTGATCAGCCTCGCCGCCGTAGCGACGAGCATCTGCCGATCAAGTCCGGCTGGCTGGCTCCGACGGCTTACGTCCACAAGACCAGTATACACCGTACATAGATTGGATGTACGGTGTATAGCGATGAGCGGTCGCCCGCCTTTCACCCACTCGGGCGGCCATGCGCGGACGAAAGCATCCGGCGCTACCATTGCTCGACGCGACTGCGGGTGGCGAAGGAGGTGAGGATGATCCCGACCGACGCCCTGGCGAAGATCGCCGAGGTGTGCAGCGGTGAGAGCCCTCTGCTGCCTTGCAGGTAGGCCGGTGACGGGGATCGGTACAGGATCCTGAGCGCAGGAAGTCATGCGATCGTGCGCAGGGGACTTAGACAGCCCGTTGATGAGCGGCCGGTCGCTTGGTGGCGCCCCTGGAGGTTGACTGTGGGGTGGCGCCCCTCCGGGAACAATGGAACTAAAAGTCACGCCAAGGCGCGTGTGGACGCCTGAGGTGGGCTGTCTCGTGAACGATCGTTTACGCAACTCCACCACATCCCGCCACATCCACGCGTCCGGATGTGGCGGGACTTCTCGTTCCATTGTTCCGGAGTGCCTTGTCCATTGCTTGAGCCATTACCATGCCTCGCCGCTGGGGAGCCTGGCAACGCCCACGAAGGAACCTTGCTATGATGACTTTCTGAAAGTGCGAATGTATGGAGAGTTCAGTTGACCCGAGCGGTGATCAGGAGCAGGGGACAGATCACGCTGCCCCGTGAGATTCGGGAGGCTTTGCACGTCGAGGAGGGCGACGACGTGGCCTTTGTCGTGGAGGCAGGGCAGGTGACGATGCGCGGAATGAAGTCCATCCCGGCTGAGCAGTCATGGTTCTGGACTGAGGCGTGGCAAGCCGGTGAACGGGAAGCCAGCGAGCAAGTATTCGCAGGCGAGGGAACCGTGTTCGAAAACGGCAACTCCTTCCTCGACTCGCTTCGGTAGTTGCCCACCTACCAGAGGCTGCCTCGATTCGATCACGACTGGCGAGCGCTTCGCCCTGCCGAGCAGATGCGGTTTCGTGTGGCCGTTGCCCGCTTCGTCGAGGATCTGGAAGCGGGGCGGCCATTCCGGCCTGGCCTTAGGGTGAAGGCGGTTCAAGGCACCAGCACCATCATGGAGATGACGTTCGCTCCTGACGGGCGGGCCACCTGGCAGTTCGGAGCGGAAGTCAAGGTCGGTCAGGCGCACGTCGTGTGGCGCCGGATCGGCACCCATGACATCTTTCACTCCCCGTAGCCTCTCGGGCGTGGTCGGTCATCCGGGACGCTCTCACCTTCGTGGCCAGAGCTCACCCAGTCGCCTGACTGCCACTGCGTGACACGTTCCTGACAGGTGCCACCGGTGGCTGGCGCCGAAGTCTGCCGAGTTGAAGGTGAGGGTCGAGGGCGTGCGCAGCTGCGGACGATAGGTGGCGTCTGTGAACTCGGTCGCATCTCGGAATAGTGGCGCAAACCACCGTTTACGCTACTTTTTTCACTACTGGCATGCCGCGCAAGTCCCGGTTCGGGAGAGGTTGTCACTCTTCCCTTCGGCGCTCTCAATAGCGGACGCGGATCCTCCGCACGGTGGGCTAAGAGCACGCGCGAATAGGGTGGCCGAGACGAGGTTTGGTGGGGCAACCTTCGGGCGGGGTTGGGCGGCAGCTTGTCCCGGTGCCCAAGGGTTGGCGTCGGATCAGCGAAGAGG
>JAJYWM010000302.1 GCA_021791455.1 bacterium
ATCCCGCAAATGGGATCGATTGCGAGGCGTCCGCTGGCGCTGGTTGGGCGCCTTGACCACCAGAATGCACCCCCCAGCAACACCAGCGCCAGAAGGTCGAGACCGGTGGTGTAGTTCCACCCAAACGCGCCGGCAGCGATCTGGGTGGGCCGGGATGCTGGTACGGCACCGATGAGGTTGAACGCGAGGCCGGTGACAAACCCCGCCAGCGACATCACCAGCCAGAAGGAGAAGAACATGCGCAGAGTGAGACGCAGCCCGTAGAAGCGGCGGTATATGAGCAGGAGCGGCAGAGTTATGAGGTCGGCGAATATGAAGCTGACGACGCCTCCGAAGCTGATCCCACCCTTCCAGAGGGCTGCGGCCAAGGGCACGTTGCCCACCGAGCACACGAAGCTCAACATGGCGATAAGCGGGCCGATGGCCGCATTTTCCAGAGAAGACCAGATGCCGTGGCCGCTCAGGAAGAGCGCCTGCCAGGCTGCCGTCGGGACCAAGGCGGCCAGGAAACCGGCCGCGAGAAAGCCGAAGCCGATCTCCTTTCTCAGCATGGTGAGATCGGAGATGGCGTAGGTCGCAGCATCTCGCCAGCGAGACGGCGACCGTAGTCGCGACCGCCAGGGAACCTCCTGCGGCAGCCCAGGGGAGGCGTGATCGCTCGTGTTGGCGCATGCGGGGCTTTCATTCCATCCCCCGGCGACCCCACGGGCCAGTCGTCCTCGAGCGCGCTCGACCACCCTGTCCGGCAGGGTGACCCTGGCAACCAATGCCAGCATCGCGATCATGAGCAGGCCGCCGAAGAACTCGCTCGCGGTGAACTGCCAGCCGATGAGGACGGCTAGGACCACGCCCAGCTCGATCACCAGGTTGGTGGAGGCGAACATGAACACCATCGCCGCCACGAAGTCGGCGCCCCTCTCGAACAGCGACCTCGCCATGGCCGATGCGGCGTACGAGCACGAAGATGAGGCGGCGCCGAAGCCGGTAGCGCGCAGTAAGGACATCGGGCTGCGGTCACCCAGCAGTCGGCGCATCTCCGATTTGGAGACGAACGACTGGACCGCCCCGGACAGCAGAAACCCCAGGGCCAGGGCCCACAGGGTGTCCCAAACCATCTCCAGGGTCTGGAAGAGCCCAGCCCCAATGGCCTGCGCAATGTGCGGCAACAGCATGACTCCAGGTTCGTCCGACGCCGTTCCTATCATACCCCCTGGGGGTATATGGCGGTCCCCAGGACTCGATCAGGGCCTCGGGTGCGCCGGCAGGACTCCGAGAACCACCAGGTGTCGCTGCCGGGCCTCATCCTGGATCAGGCGAAGCACCTGCCCGGCGGTGGGAGAGATCGACTCGGCCCAAAGCTGGAAGCCCTGGTTCAGCACGCCGAGCTCCCTTATCCGCGGGACCGTCGCGTCGAGCGCCGATTCCACTGCTGGGGGCAGACGGTCTGCCCGGAAGGAGTCGATCCACGCGGCCGCAAGTTCCCGGGGGCTCGACCGCGCTGTGGAGGGCCCACCTGACAGGGCCAGGATGTCGGCGGCCAGGGCGCGGACCCGCTCGAAGAGGACTTCGTTCCCGGGCGCTTCCGCAAGTCGCTCCAGGACCTCGGTCACCTGCGGCGGGAGCAGCATCCGGCCGAAGATGGCGGGGACTGGAAGATCGAAGCCCGCGCCGAGGATCTTCGCCCAGCTGCTGGCGGCATCTGCGGACAGGGGCCTCGTCAGCCGACCGAAGATGCCCAGGCTGTCCCTGGGGGTGGAGTAGGCGGACGCCAGGTAGGCGGCGATGGACTCCGCGGAGGCCTCGGGGGCCATTAGAGCCCGTTCCACCGCCGCCAGCAGCGCCCCAAGGCGCTCGTGCTCGGCAACCAGAGTCGCCCGGTGGCGTTCAAGGGCCTGCTTCAGGCTGCCGGAACTCTCCTCGCCCGGGAGCGAGTTGGCTATCTCGTCGAGCCCCATCCCCAAGCTGCGGAGCAGATCGATCTGCAGGATCTTGACGAGGTCCGCGGCGTTGAAGTAGCGGTAGCCGCTGTCAGCCTGGGTGGGCCGCAGCAGGCCGAGCTTCTGGTAGTGGCGAATCCGCCCCGGCGTGACCCCTGTGAGGGTGGCCGCTTCTCCTATCTTGAGTCGGGGCCCCGTATCGCCGGACCCCCAGGGCTTCTGGCTCATCCCGCTTGACTCTACAACCGTAATAAGGTTTAGAGTCCTAAATGAACCAGCACGCCAGGGCCGCACCGGGCCCAGGAGATTGTCGATGTCCATTCCTCTAAGGCAGAAGATGAAGGTTGGCAGCTACCTCATGTCGCAGCGGTTGCGGGGCGTGAAGAAGTTTCCCCTGGTGCTTCAGCTTGAGCCTCTTTACCAATGCAACCTGGAGTGCGTGGGATGCGGCAAGATCCAGCACCCCGATGACATCCTGCGGCGGCGTCTGACGGTGCAGCAGTGCATCGACGCGATCGAGGAGTGCGGGGCCCCGGTGGTGTCGATAGCCGGTGGTGAGCCCTTGATCCACAAGGAGATCGACCAGATCACGGCCGCTTTGGTGGAGCGCAAGAAGTTCGTCTACCTGTGCAGCAATGCGATCCTGATGGAGCGGAAGCTCGACCTGTTCCAGCCCAGCCCATACTTCGCCTGGTCGGTGCACATCGACGGCCTGCGGGACCGCCACGACGAGTCGGTTTCGCGCAAGGGGGTGTTCGACAAGGCGGTGGCCGCGGTCAGGGAGGCGAAGCGGCGGGGCTTCAGGGTCACCACCAACACGACCTTCTTCACCCAGGACGACGCCAAGTCCATCCGTGAGGTCCTGGACTTCCTCAACGACGATCTGGAAGTCGACAACATGCAGATCTCACCTGCCTATGCCTACGAGAAGGCACCCGATCAGGAGCACTTCATGGGTCCGGATCGGACGCGGGCGATTTTCAAGGAGGCGTTTGCGGACGGCCGCCGGAAGAAGTGGCGCTTGAACCACTCCCCGATGTTCCTGGACTTCCTGGAAGGCAAGGTGGACCTCTCCTGCACCGCCTGGGGGATCCCCTGCTACTCGGTCTTCGGGTGGCAGAAGCCCTGTTACCTGCTGTCGGACGGCTACGTGAGCTCCTATCAGGAACTGCTGGAGACCACCGACTGGAGTCAGTACGGGAGGGGCAACAATCCCAAGTGCGCCAACTGCATGGCCCACGTGGGGTACGAGCCCACGGCGGTGCTGAAGACCATGGGCTCGGTGCGGGAGTCGATCAGGGGAGCCTTGGCGTCCTGAAGCCCGGGGATGGCGGGTTTGCCGGCGGATGGGCGTAGCATCTCCTGTCATGCCAGAGGTCCGCGACAAGCTGGGTAGGCCGCTGCGGGACCTGAGGGTCTCCGTCACCGACCGTTGCAATTTCCGTTGCTCCTATTGCATGCCCAAGGAGGTCTTCGGACCCGGCTTCAGGTTTCTTCCCCGGTCACAGGTGCTGACCTTCGAGGAGATCGTCTCGGTGGTGAGGGCCGCGGCCGAGCTCGGCCTTCGCAAGGTGCGCATCACGGGTGGTGAGCCCCTGTTGCGGCGCGACCTACCTGCGCTGGTGGCTTCGCTGGGGACCATTGAGGGGGTCGAAGACCTGGCCATGACCACCAACGGGTCGTTGCTGGCCCGCTACGCCGGGGATCTGGCGAAGGCTGGCCTGGGCCGGGTCACCGTGAGCCTGGACTCGGTGGACGCTGACGTGTTCCGGGCCATGAACGGGGTGGAGGTCAGGCTCGAGGATGTCCTGGAGGGGCTGGACGCCGCCGTCGCGGCCGGCTTCGCCCCCATCAAGCTCAATGCGGTGGTGCGCCGCGGGCTCAACGACCAGGGTGTGCTGCCTCTGGCGGACTTCGCCCGGCAGAGGGGGATGACGCTGCGGCTGATCGAGTACATGGACGTGGGGGAGAGCCACGGCTGGAAGTTGGACGAGGTGGTGCCAGGGGCGGAGTTGGTGGCGCGGATCAACGAGCGGTGGCCGCTGAGCCCCGTGCCGCCCAGCTATCCCGGGGAGGTGGCCGGCCGGTACCGCTACCACGACGGCGGGGGCGAGCTCGGGGTCATCACCTCGGTTTCCCAGCCCTTCTGCCAGGGCTGCACCAGGCTGCGCCTCTCCGCCGACGGGCGACTCCACACCTGCTTGTTCTCCACCGGCGGGCTCGACCTGAGGCCTATCCTGCGCGGCGAGGGAGGCCCCGATGCTCTGCGCCAGCTGTTGGCCTCGGTATGGACCGGCCGATCGGATCGCTATTCGGAGGAGCGCACGGCCCTGCCCTTCAAGCCGACGCTGCCCAAGGTGGAGATGTCCTACCTGGGGGGTTGAGCTCCCTCAGGTCCCCTCTTCTTGGTCGGCCCGGAACATGTAGCCGACCCCGGGGATGGTCACAATGTGGCCTCCGCCGTCCGTCTGATCACCCAGCTTGACCCTCAGCCGCTGGATGATAGTGCGAACGTAGGCATGCTCGGAGGTGAACCCGGGCCCCCACACGGCACTGAGAATCTCTCTGTGGCTGCGGATCTTGCCCCGATGGCGGACCAATTCCTGCAGCACCCCCTTCTCCATGGGGGTCAGCCGGATCAGCTGTCCGTGCCTCAGGAGCTGGTTGGCCCGAAGGTCGATGCGGAGTTCACCCAACTCCACTGTGGAAGGTCCGGCGTCCGGCGAGTGCCGCCGCAGCCGTGCCTCCACCCTTGCCAGCAGCTCCTGAGCCCCGAAGGGCTTGGCCAGGTAGTCGTCGGCGCCAGCCCTCAGCGCCGAGACCTTGTCCATCTCCTGCCCTCGAGCGCTCACCACCAGGATCAGGGGCATCTGATCCCACTGGCGCACCGTGCGCAGGACGTCCATCCCATCGATGTCCGGGAGCCCGAGGTCCAGGATCACGAGATCCACCGGGGAGCGCCCCATGGCGTCGATGGCCGCGGCCCCGGTGGCGGCACGCGCCACGCGGTGCCCTGCCCTCTGCAGCGTGTCACACAGGAACCTGTCGGTGCCGGGATCATCCTCAACCACCAGGATGTTCGCCGGCAGAGCCGCGACCCCGGTCATCGGACAGCCCCAGAGGTGCCGATGACCACCTCGGGAATGGCGGGGGCCGTCCGGGCCAGTGGGACCAGCAGGTGCAGAGCGGTGCCGACGGAGCCGGGAGAGTCCACCCACAGGGCTCCTCCCATCGCTTCGGCCAAACCCCTGCTGACCGCCAGGCCCAGGCCCAGGCCTCCTCCGGGGCCCCTGGTCGCATAGCGCTCGAAGAGGTGCTGCTGCAACTCGGGGGGAATGCCCATCCCGGCGTCTTGAACCAGGCATTCCGCGGCGCTGCGTCGGGAGGAGGACACCGGATCCACAACGATCTTGGCGGAGCGGCAGCCGGCATGCACGCTCACGTTGCGCAGGGCGTTGTCCAGGATCTGCTGGACCCTTCCCCAGTCGGCGACGACCAGAACCGGCTCGGTGGGCACCATCAGCGCCAGGTCGAGCTCGTGGCCCCACCGGAACGCGGCCTCTCTGGCGGCATCGCCAAGATCCATCACCTGAGTTTCCACCTGCAGCTGTCCGCTCTCGATCCGAGCCATTTCCAAGAGGTCGCCTATGAGGCGGTCGATGCGCCGGGCCTCCGCAGCGATCAGGGCCGGGTACTCACTTGTGGTCCCCGCCGCTGGCGATCCCGCATCGGCAAGAGCTGTGCTGTAGCCGAGAAGGGCGGCCAACGGGGTCCGCAACTCGTGACTGACGGTGGCCAGGAGATCGCGGCGAAACCCCTCGGACTTCTTGGTCGCGGCCAGCGCTGCCTCCGTACGGGCCAGTTCCGTGCGCACCTCGAGGCTCTGTTGAAGAACGCTCTCGGCAGCCTTGAGGGCGCGGTTGCGCTCCTCCAGCTGGGCGGCCACCTCCTGAAGTGAGAGCAGGTGGTGGCGGCGAGCGGTGGCCAGGGCGGCGACACCCAGGCAGACCAAGAGGAAGATCACCCAACCAATCGTCTGGGCGGTGGAGTAGATGGTGAGGTGCCCCACCGGAGGCAGGAAGTAGAGGTCCACCAGGATGGCGGACCCCAGGGAGCCGGCAAGCGCTGCAGTGAAGCCGAATGCGGTGGCCGCGACCACCACCACAGCGAGGTACAGGAAGCTGTAGGCTTGGGGCTGATGGGGCACGCCTAAGCGCACCAAGATAAAAGTCAGCAGGCCAAGGCTGGCGAGCGTCACGAGCGCTCCCAGCGCGCCGCGTCTCCAACTTCTGGCCGGGAACGCTCCCCGATCCACGTCCCGGACCCGGTTTGGAATCGAGCTCTCCGGCCTAAATGTTGAACTCACTGGGGTACTGGTGGTGATGATATCAAGTAGGGGAGGCGCGTCTGGTGGCCGGGGGTGAGGGAACCAAGTTGAGCTCGGGGACAAGTGGCCGGCTCACCGTGTTCTTGGGCGCGGCTCCTGGTGTCGGCAAGACCTACGCCATGCTGGAGGATGCCAGGAGGGAAGCCGGCGATGGCCTGGATGTCGTGATTGCATGGGTGCAGACCTACGGTAGGCCCATGACGGAGGCCGCCCTGGCTGGACTGGAACGTATCCCGCCCCTTCGGATTCAGTACCGGGGCATGAGTCTCGAGGAGATGGATGTCGAGGCGACTCTGCGGCGCCACCCCCGCCTCGCGCTGGTTGACGAGCTGGCCCATACCAACGCCGCCGGTAGCAGCCACGAAAAGCGCTGGCAGGACGTGGAGGCGATCCTGGCCTCGGGCATCGATGTATGGAGCACAGTGAACATACAGCACATCGAGAGCCTGCGGGACGTGGTGGAGCAGGTCACCGGGGTCAGCGTACGCGAGACGGTCCCCGACTCCGTGCTCGACTCCGCCAAGGAATTGCGGCTCGCCGACATCACCCCCGAGGCGCTGCGAAAGCGTATGCGGCACGGGAACATCTATCCGGCCGACCGCCAGGAGGTCGCCCTGCAGAGCTTCTTCCGGGAAGGAAATCTGGCCGCGCTCCGCGAGCTGGCGCTGCTCTACACCATCCAGCACCAGCGGGCCCACTCCCTTCCCGGCGGCAGGGGCGCCTCCGTCGACCGCGTGGCGATTCTGCTGCCGCCCGACCAGACAGCCTTGGGGCTCATCCGCCGCGGAGTCAGGATGGGGCGGCGCCTGGGCGCACCGGTTGTCGTGGTAGGCCCGGATGATCCCGGTGGCGACGAGGTGCTGATGGCCCAGTCCAGGTCACTGGCGCAGGACCTCGGGGCGGAGTGGCGACGCTGTGGACCCGGCTCGGACGCCTCCTCTGTGATGGAGCAGCTATCGTCGCTACGCGCGAATCATCTCGTCTTCTCGGCACCGGGTGGAGCTCGCAAGGACGGGCGCCAGCAGCGCCTGCTGGTCGAGTTGCTCCAGGACCTTGGTGAGCGGCACCTCCACGTGATCGGGCGGCGTCTGGGGGCGAGGCCGCAGGTCCAGGGCGAGGATCGTCGCGATCCGGCCCGCTTCCTCGCTCCCGAGCTCGAGCCGGGAGTGCGCGGACAGCTTCGAATCTATCTTGGCTACGCGCCCGGGGTCGGCAAGACGACCAGGATGCTGGAGGAGGCGAGCCGGCGTCAGCGCCGGGGTGCCGAGGTGGCGGTGGCGGCGGTGGGCGGTCGTCAGAGCCCAGCCATACGGTTGCTCGCCGCGGGCCTGCGCGTGCTCCCGGCGCTGCCCACTGGCGCCATCGACCTTGACGGCGTTTTCCGCTGCAATCCCAGCGTGGTATGTGTCGACGACATCGCGGTGCGGGATCTAGCCACCGGCAGGGCCCGCTTCCAGCAGATCCAGGACCTTCTGGAGGCAGGCGTGAATGTTGTTGGCACCATCGGCGTCATCGACCTGGAGGGGTTTGAGGTGGCCCGCGAGCTGCTCGAGCCCTTCCGCGACGACTCCGGCGGCGCGACGGCCGTGGTGGCCGATGCGGTGCTTGATCAAGCTCGCGAGATCGAGCTGGTTGACCTGCCCCCGTCGGAGCTGCGAGAACGGCTGCGGGCGGGCTGGGTGGTCGGGGTTGACGCGCTGGCCCAGGCGCTCACGGCTTTTCGCGAGGAGCTGCTCGAGGAGTTGCGGTCGGCTGCCCTACGCAGAGTTGCCGTGCACACGGAGCAGCGGCTTCAGGAATACATCAGCACGAACGCGATCCGTTCGGTGTGGGCCGTACAAGAGCGCATCGCCGTCGCCCTGAGGCCGGAGCGCGCCAAGTTGGCTGGCCGTCTTCTGGACGCCGGGGTCACCATGGCCCGGCGCGAGGATGGCAGCGTGGTGCTGGCGACCGTGGTCGCCAGCCGCCCGACGAGGGCTCAGGGAGAAGCGCTGGTGGAGCTGGCCCAGCTGGCGAACCGGCGGGGAGTGCGGCTGGTACCCATCCCCGAACAGGGCACGGTCGCGGAAACCCTGGTGGCGTGGGCTGAGTCGCACCAGGTGACGACCATCATCATGCCCGCTCCCAGGGTGCGTCGGCGGATGCCCTGGGAGCGCCCGGTTGCGCTGGACGTCATTCGTCGGGCGCGGGAGACCGACATCCACATCCTCGGGGGAGGACTGGTGGAGTAGCTCAGCGGCGCAGGCTTGCCAGCGCCTCGTTGAGCTGCAGTACGTCGATGTAAGCCGGGCCGAGAAAGCCCAGTTGGGGCGCCTGGGTTTCACTCCGTATCAGCCGGCGGAGGCGGCTCTGCGAGATCCCCGTCGCGCGCGCGACCATCGGCACCTGAGCCAGCGCGTCGGCTGGGGTTATGTCGGGGTCGAGACCGCTGGCCGAGGTCGTAACCAGGTCCGTGGTGGGGCGAACCCCCTCCCGCTGCCAGTAATGGATCAGGGCCCTGGTCGCTGCCACCAGCTCCTTGGACCGCGGGCCCAGGTTGCTGGCCCCAGACGTTCCCTTCCTGCCGTTGGCAACCAGGGGAACGTCCGCATCCGGCCGGCCGTGGAACCACTGTGGGCCGCTCCAAGCCTGTCCGATCAGCACCGAGCCATTCGCGCCTATCGATCCGTTGGCCTGATAGGGAAAGAGCAGTTGCGCAAGGCCGGTGCCGACCAGGGTGTAGCCCAGGCCGAGGACTACCAACGAAACCACGGCCAGGGCCAGGGCGGCGCGCAATTGGGCGAGCATGTGGATCCTTCCTCAGTAGAGATGGGTTGCTGTCAGCAAGAGGTCGATCAGCTTGATGCCGATGAACGGCGTGATGATTCCCCCGGCGCCGTAGATCAGGAGGTTGCGCCGCAGCACCGCGGCCGCCCCGGAGGGCTTCCAGCGCACCCCGCGAAGGGCCAGAGGGATGAGTGCCACGATCACCAGGGCGTTGAAGATCACGGCCGACAGCACCGCGCTCTGAGGGCTGTGCAGACGCATGATGTTGAGCGCTTGCAGCTGCGGGTAGGTGGCGGCGAACAGCGCTGGGATGATGGCGAAGTACTTGGCCACATCATTGGCGATGGAGAAGGTGGTCAGCGCTCCCCTGGTGATGAGCAGCTGCTTTCCCACCTCGACGACCTCGATCAGCTTGGTCGGGTTGGAGTCCAGATCAACCATGTTCCCGGCCTCCTTGGCCGCCGTGGTGCCGGTGTTCATGGCAACGCCAACGTCGGCCTGGGCCAGGGCGGGAGCGTCGTTGGTGCCATCGCCTGTCATCGCCACCAGCTTGCCGCCCTGCTGCTCCTGTCGGATGAGGGACATCTTCGTCTCGGGGGTGGCCTCGGCGAGGAAGTCGTCCACCCCGGCCTCCCTGGCGATGGCGGATGCCGTGAGCGGGTTGTCACCGGT
>JAJYWM010000420.1 GCA_021791455.1 bacterium
ATGGGCGTGTCACAACCCCCATTTTCCAAGTCAGCGAGGCACTTCTGCTATCTGCCCTCAACCCTCCTACCCGACGCTATCCACTCCTTCAGGTCTGAGCTGGGCAGGCCGGAGACAATCGAGGAAACGGGTGATCTGATCCGCGCTTCCGGTGGGCCAGGCGCGGCGCGAGTGGTTGACCACGAGGATCCTGGCCAGGTGGCCGCTCTGGTGGCGGCCATCGACGAAATGCACGGCCGCCTAGATGTTCTGGTTAACGACATCTTCAGCGGTGATCGGTATATGCAGTGGGACAAGCCGTTGTGGGAGCATGACTTGCAGGGCGGGTTGCGGATGCTCCGAATGGGCGTGCACACCCACCTGATCAACTGCCAGGCGGCCATCCCGTTGATGCTGCGAACGGCCGCTAAGCATGGCACGCGCGGCTTGGTGGTTGAGATGACCGACGGAACTGCGCAGGCCAACGCCGCGTTCCGACGCAATGTCGGGTTCTACTACGACCTGGTGAAGGCCAATGTAGAGCGGATCGTGAAAGGGCTGACCGCCGAACTTGAAGACCTGCCGGTGACGGCCGTCGGCGTCACCCCGGGCTGGCTGCGCTCGGAGAGGATGCTGGAGAACTTCGGCGTCGCTGATGTCAACTGGCGTGATGCCTGCGTGCGGACTCCGGGCTTCGCGATCTCCGAGTCGCCCGCTTACGTAGCCCGGGGCGTAGCAGCGCTGGCCGCAGCGGGCGATGCCGGCCGTTGGGCCGGCACGATCGTCAGCGCTCGCCAGCTGGCCGAGGCCTATGGTGTCACGGATACCGACGGCAGCAAGCCGGACTGCTGGGGCTACTTGGCAGCCTACGGCTGGGACCGTGAGGATGGCGAAGGCACTGAACGGTTCCGCTGATGCAGTGCCTCCCTGACGTACTTATTCCTCGACTTGGTGCACCTTGAGCTCCCTAATTGGGGCGTCTCGATCTTCTAGGTGTTCGCCCAAGTCCTGAAATCCGGCTAGCGCGGTGCAGGTGGCCGCCGGCTGGCGGTGGAGGATAGTGGACCGCACCTCAGCCTCTTAGGCAGCCGCCACCGCCCCCTCAAAGTCAGCCCCACTTCCGCCGAAAAACTTGGGAAGGGCGCTTCCGGCAAGGATCCACCTGCGCCAGTCTCGTTCCACCTCTCGATCGTGGTGCGGAGGCTCACCGGGCGGCAGGGTGGTCCTTCGGCAATGGGCCGCGAATGCGGACGGCGTCGCACGGCGCGGACCGAAGGTCGGGAGGATGCTGCTTCGAGCGGGGTCCGAACCTCCGCGCCCTCGAGCAAGGTCTCGAGCCGGCCCGGTGGGCGACCATCCGCGGCGGACATAGTGGAATAGACCGTGTCGCAGGTCCCGACGGTCGCAGATGGGTAGCCATCGCCGAACCAGGGGGTGCACCTGGGTTGCGGACGACCGTCCCAGAAGGCGCCGCGCGACCGGATCATCCGGTCTCCTGCCAAAATACGGTTCGATCGGACTTGGGAGGCAACCATGGACGCCAACACCTTCGACCCTGACCAGGTGGCAGCCTGGCTGCGAGAGTCGGACTCGGAAGCCGCGCTGGAGGCGCGCTTCGAAGTCTTCATGGACGAGCTGGAGGTGCATGCCAGCCCAGCCTTCGGGGAGGGCAAGTTTCCCGAGGTGAATCGCGCAGCCAAGGCGCTCCAAGCGGCGCTTGAGGCAGCGTTCGCCTCCGAGGAACCGCGCTGATGTCCCGCAGCCTCACCAGCGAGCTCTACCGCGCAGCCCGGCTTTCGGCCTCGGCCAGGGCCGTGCGCCGGAGCTTGGAGACCGGCGATCCCAAGTACGTGGCACGACGGGCTCGCAACATCGCCGTCGGCAGGACCCTGGCCCGCGCCGGAGTGTGGAGGATGCTCTGGGGCAAGTGGTAGCCGGACCTTCGGGGAGTTAGCCGTCCAGGGTCCCAGAGTGCTGGCCCCGAGATCGGCCGATCCGGAAGCCGCCGCGGACGGGACACACCGACCTCGGCGAGCTTCCTGCGGCCGCTAGCGGTGTCGACCCGGGCTGAGTCGGGCCAGGTGGAACTCCGGCAGACCTGACTCCGTGGCGCCCGGCGGCTCAGATGCCCTGGAGCCCCGAGATCAGGCGGTCCACATCCGAGTGGTCGTTGTAGTGCGCCAATCCGGCGCGGACCGCCCCCTGAGGCTCAAGGCCCAGCGCCTTGGTGATCTCATAGGCGTAGTTGTCCCCGCTCCAGACATTGACACCCTGTGCCGCCAGGCGGGACGCGACCTCGTCTGGGCTGTGTCCCGCGACGGTGAAGTAGGCCGTTGGAGCGCGCCGCACGGCACGGCCGAAAACGGTGATCCCGGGGATCTCCAACAGCGCATCCAGCAGGACTTTGAACAGGCGCTCCTCACTCGCCTCAAGGGCGGCCATGGCCCGGATGATCCGCTGGCGGCGAGACCCCGAGCTGGGGCCTACAAGGCCCGCCAGATGGTCGACCGCGGCCGCCACGCCGGCGTAGTCGGCGAGCGGTGGCGTCCCCAGTTGGAAGCGGTCGGGAACCTCGTTGCTGGCAGGCAGCAGCTTGTCCGGCCGATAGCGGTCGAGTAGGGACGGTGAGGCGACTAGGGCAGCCACATGAGGACCACACCACTTGTACGCCGAGGTGACGTAGAAGTCCGCGCCCAGGTCCTTGACGTCCACTGGCATGTGGGGGGTGGCATGCACCCCGTCCACGTAGGTTAGGGCGCCCTCAGCGTGGGCGATGGCGGTGATCCGGCTGACGTCAGGGCGAGTGCCCAGAACGTTGCTGGCGGCGGTCACCGCCACCAGCCGTGTCCGAGGGCCGACCAGGTGCTCGTACTGGTCAACAGGGAGCTCGCCGGTGGCGAGGTCAACCTCGGCCACCCGCACCGTGGCCCCGGCCCGGGCGGCGGCTTGAACCCAAGGGCGGAAGTTGCCGTCATGCTCCAGCCGCGAGATGACGATCTCGTCCCCGGGCGACCACTCGCTCGCCAGCAATTGGGAAAACTTATAGGTCAGCGAGGTCATGCTGGGGCCCATCACAACCCCTTGTGGATCCCCTCCGACCAAGTCGGCCACGGCCTGTCGGCACTCGGAGATCAGGCGGTTGGAGTGCTGGCTGGCGGGAAAGAAGCCGTCGGTGTTGCTGAGACCCTGGCGATAGGCGCCGGCGATGGCCGAGATCACCGACTCCGGGGTCTGGGTCCCCGCGGCGGCGTCGAGGTAGGCGCGGCCGTCCGCCAGAGCTGGGAAGTGCGCCCGGATGGCGCGCGTGTCTAGGTCTGCAATCTCGCTACTCATCGGCCTCCCCGGCAATACCGTGACCTCTCGCCTCAATTCTAGGAGGCCGCGATCTTGCTCTTTCTCTCCCGGGTGGCCCGTTCCCGGGACGGATTGGGAGCGGGCCGATTGGCTGGCGGGGGAGGTGGCCGCAGCTGACACCTAGAATCGCTGTTGGAGGTGGACCTCTGGCCGGTGCTTGCCGGCCGTGCCAGATCGCTCGCGGAGTTGGGAGTCTCACGTGGAATTGGAGCTAGACGACGACCTGGGCGAAGTGCCGTCGACCGGAGGCGTGCGTGCGCTGAGCCCGGCGCGGTGGGCAGAGCTCGAGGCCCACTCCGCCGCCATTCTCTCGGGCCTGGGGCTCGACCTCGACACCCCCGCGACCAGGGACACCCCCCGCCGTTTTCTGCGCGCCCTGTATGACGCCACCTCCGGTTACGATGGCGACCCCAAGCTGCTCACGGTGTTCGCCACCGAGTGCCGCGGCGGTGCGGACTGCCGCATCAGCCAGATCATCGAGGGGCCGGTCCCCTTCTTCGCCGTCTGCGAGCACCATGCGCTGCCCTTCCATGGGACGGCCCATGTGGCCTACATCGCCCACGAGCACATCGTCGGCCTGTCCAAGCTGACCCGTCTGGTGCAGGTCTACAGCCGCCGCTTCACTGTGCAGGAGAGGATTGGTCAGGAGATCGCCGACTGGATGGTCGACCATCTCCAGCCTCACGGGGTCGCGGTCCACCTGGAGGCGGCCCACCTCTGCACCCAGATGCGGGGGGTGCGCGATGACCGCACCCGAACCGCAACCACCTTCTGGCGCGGGGCCTACGAGACAGATCCGGAGCTGCGCAATGACTTCATGGGGACGGTGTGGCAGCACCATCAGACCCACCCCTGACGGTGGTGGGGGGCGCCTCGGGCGCCCTGGGCCGCGCGGTGGTGCTGGAGCTTCGCCGGATGGGGCATCGGGTGGTGGCCCTGGGGCGCGCCGCAGCTGACGTCCCCGGTGCCCGCCGGACGCTGGTCGCCGACCTGGCGGAGCGGGAGGGTGCCGAGGCCGCGTTCCGGGAGGTCGGTTCCATGGGAGAGGTGGGGGCGCTGGTCAACGTGGCCGGCGGATTCGTCCCGGGTACGGTGGTCCAGGGGCCAGAAAGCGCACTCCGCGAGATGCTGGCCAAGAACCTGGAGACGGCGTGGTGGAGCTGCCGGGCGGCGGCCCCGCTCCTGGCCCGGCACGGTGGCGGGGCCATCGTCAACGTGGCGTCGAGATCTGCGGTTGGCCCGGGGGGCGGTGCTGCCGCCTACGCCATCTCCAAGGCCGCCGTCCTGCGGCTCACTGAGGTACTGGCCGCGGAGCTGGCGGCGTCCAGAGTGCGGGTGAACGCGATCCTGCCGGGAGTGATCGACACGGCGGCCAACCGCGAAGCGATGCCCCCCGGTCGGCTGGCAGCAGCGGTGCCAGCAGAGGACATCGCCGCGGTGATCGCCTTCCTGATCTCGGATGCCGCCTGGCCGATCAGCGGGGCCCTCATCCCGACCTACGGCTGGAGCTGATCACTTGGGGCCGCTGGAGGTCCTGCAGGAGGCCGTCGACGAGGGGCGGGTGGAGACGCCGGCCGTCCTAAGGGAGCTTTACGGGGGCCAGCTCGAGCTCCGGCCCCCGCTCGTCTTCGCCAACTTTGTGTCGTCCCTGGACGGGGTGGTAGACATACCGGGCACCGGCAGGGTGGGGCGCGTCCTCAGCGGGGACAGTGAGGGGGACAGGTTCGTCATGGGCTTGCTGCGGGCCTCTGCTGACGCGGTCCTGATCGGAGCCGGAACGCTTCGTGCCAGCCCCAGCTCCACATGGACGCCTGAGCAAGCATTCCCGGAGCAGGCGCAGGCCTTCCGGGAGCTGCGGCTGCGAAGGGGTCTTGCCTCCCGCCCCCGAGTGGTGGTGGCCTCGGCGAGCGGGGACCTGAGCCCGTCCCACCCCGGTCTCCAGGGAGCCTTGGTGGTGACCGGGGAGACGGGTGCCGGCCACCTGCCCGAGAAGCTGGACGCCGAGGTGCTGATCGTGCCGGAGGGACCCTCCGGGCTGGATCTCCGCGCCATGCTGCGAGAGGTCGTGCAGATGGGCCATCGGACCATCCTCAGTGAGGCCGGACCCAGCGTCACGGGGAGGCTGCTGGCGCGGGGGCTCCTGGGTGAGCTGTTTCTGACTCTCTCGCCGCTCCTGGGCGGTTGGCCCCCGGGCGGGGGCCGTCGGGGACTCGTCGGCGAGACGGAACTACTCCCCCGCGTGAGCTTGGGCGGCCAGCTGGTGTCGGTTCGCCGCCAGGGGTCGCACCTCTTCCTTCGCTACCGTCTCCCGGGTGCGGGACCCGGGTTGCCCGGGGTGGTCAACGAGGAGCCCCCGCCCGGGTGAATCCGACAGGCCCGGGGGGCGGAGGCGCGAGGGCCGGTACGGCTCCGGAGCGCCAGCGCATCGCCTGGGCCGCCAGTGCCAGGACCATCATGAGGAGAAGCAGATTGCGCGCCTCGAGCACCAGCAAACCGGAGCGCGCCAGCGCCAGGATCGAGGTCCAGAGGTAGGGGAACTCCAGCTGGGTGAGCAGGCTCAACAGAACGCAGCCCCAGAGCAAGGTTGGCCGCGCCCTGCCGCCCAGCTCGTAGGCGGCGAGGCAGGTGCAGGGGGTGAAGGCGGCCACGTACTGGGGGGAGAGGACGGGGGTGGCCACCAGCGCCGCTCCGATGGAGGCCGCGAACAGAAGGCCTGGCGGCGCCCCAGGGCGGAGCCCGGTCCAGAACACCGCCAGCAGGAGCGCCAACCCCAGGCAGACGAAGGCGGCGGTCCCGATTGCCAGGTGCATGCCGACCCCGCTGACCTCCATCGAGCCGAGCGCTCCCCTCGACACGGTCACCTGGTGCGGGTGGGCCAGCAGCAACCCCACGCCCGCCGGCAGGCTCTCGATCTCGACCCCGCGGTCAAGGTTGTGGAGCTGGGAGGTGAACAAGCCCCCCTGGGACCAGAGCTGGAATGCGGCCACCGCCAGCACCACAGGGAGAAGAGCCAGCAGGGCCGGGCGGCAGGCTGCGGCCAACCGGGACCAGAAAGCGGGCTGCTTCTGGACCGCGCTGGCGCAGCTGAGGGCGAGGAGGGGGACCACCGCCACCAGGGCGTACTCCTTGATCAGGCCGGCGGCGAACACCAGGAGGAACGCGAGGACATAGCGGGAGCGGGACGCGGCGATGGCTCCTGCCACCAGGAGCAGCCCGATGATCGGGTCGGGCCGGTAGAACGCCAGCGGCCCGAGGGCGCCCAGGACGGCGACCAGCGCCCAGACGAGGCCGGGCCGGTGGGCGTGCCGGGCGACGACGGCCACTCCAGCGAGCACCACCACCAGCATCTCCGCGGCGAAGGCGAGGACGAAGTGAGAGGTCCCGGCCAGCGACGGAAGTGGCAGGAAGAGGAGGATGCCCGGCGGGTATATGAAGGGTAGGACGCCATGGAAGGTGGGGGAGTAGGGAGCCGTTCCGGAGAGAAGCAAGCGGGAGACAGTGGCCAGGTCCCCGAGCCCGCCTGCGGCGAGGCCGGCCCGGGCTGTGTGAGGGATGCCCCCGATGCCGAACGCGAGGGCCGGAGCTACTCCGATGACCAGGAGTCCCAGGGCGACGGCCGGTGGGATGGTCTCCAACCGAGAGCCAGCCGGCTGCCCCGCGTGTCGGACCATCGCCGGGAGTTTACCGGCAGGGCGGGACACGTACAAAGGCACCTGCTATGGTCCGAGAGTGGCTCCAGAACGCCTCATCGCTTTCGCCGCGGTGGCGGTGGTGCTGATCGCGGTACCCGGGCCCAGCGTGCTCTTCATCGTCAGCCGGGCGCTGAGCTTCGGCCGCCGTGTGGCGCTGCTTACCGTTGTGGGCAACAGCGCGGGAGAGGCGGTGCAGGTGGCGCTAGTGGCGTTCGGGGTTGGTGAGCTCCTGGAGCGCTCGGCGCTGGCCCTCACGGCCATGCGGATGGTGGGCGCCGCCTACCTGCTTTACCTGGGGTTTCGCACCTTCACCTCCCGTTCGGAGATCCTTCCGGAGACGCCCGCCGACCCGCCTCCGGCGAGTCGGTGGCGAGCCATCCTCGACGGGTCGGTCGTGGGGGTCAGCAACCCCAAGACGGCGCTCTTCTTCGTCACGGTCCTTCCCGCCTTTCTCACTCCTGGGGGGATCGCGTTGCCACTTCAGATCTTGGCTCTGGGCTCCATCTGGGTGGCCATCGCCCTGGTTTCCGACTCGCTCTGGGGAGTGGCGGCGGCCCGTGCGGGAGTCTGGCTGCGCTCCTCGCCGCGCCGCCGCGTCCTGGTGCAGAGGTCGAGTGGGATAGTCACGGCGGGACTGGGGGTCGGGCTGGCCGCGACAGGGATGCGCGGTTAGTGGTGAGCCAGTACGAGACGGCGGGTGTCCCTTCCTTTGAGAGCGCGCCAGTGCCTGAGGGAAAGCTGCTGTGGGAGCCCCCAGCCGCCCTCCTGCGGGAGGCGCGGCTGACCCACTACCAGGGATGGCTCGAGGAAAGAGGGCTCATAGCGGCCCACTCGTACTCCGAGCTGTGGAACTGGTCGGTGGAGGACCCGGGGAGGTTCTGGGACAGCGTCTGGAAATACTTCGAGGTAAAGGCCCACACCCCGTACGAGGTGGCCCTAGCTGACAGCTCAATGCCTGGGGCCAGGTGGTTTCCCGGGGCGACCCTGAATTACGCGGAGCACGCCCTGAGCGGGCTCGATCCCGAGCGGGTCCACGTGATCGCGGTGGATGAATCAGGGGCGCGCCGCGACCTCTCCGGCAATGAGCTGACCACGCAGGTGGGGGCTATGGCCCACCACCTGCGGCTGGCGGGAGTGGGCCCGGGTGACCGGGTGGCAGCGTACCTCCCCAACGTTCCCGAGGCCCTGGTGGGGCTGCTGGCCACGGCCAGCATCGGGGCCATCTGGTCAAGCTGCTCTCCCGACTTCGGCGAGCGCGCCGTGCTCGATCGTTTCCAGCAGATCGAGCCCAAGGTCTTGATCGCCGCCCGCAGCTACCGCTTCGGCGGCAGGGAGTTCGACCGCACCGCCACGGTTCTGGGCTTGGTGGCCGGGCTGCCAACGCTCCAGGAGGTTGTCTGGGTGGGGCAGCCGCCCAGCACCGATGCTGGCGCCGCCCCTAATCACGTCTCCTGGGAGCGGGCGACCTCACTCGAGAGTCCGCCCGAGTTCACGCCGGTACTTTTCGACCACCCGCTCTGGGTCCTCTACTCCTCGGGGACCACCGGCTTGCCCAAGCCCATCGTCCACGGGCACGGGGGCATCCTCCTTGAGCACCTGAAGGCGCTGGGGCTGCACTCCGACCTCGGGCCCGGGGACCGCTTTTTCTGGTTCACCACCACGGGCTGGATGATGTGGAACTACCTCGTCTCCGGCCTCCTCCTGGGGGCAACCGTGGTCCTCTACGACGGGAGCCCGAGCCATCCCGGGGCGTCCCGGCTCTGGGAGTTGGTGAGCGAGCTTGGTGTCACCCATTTCGGGACGTCGGCCGGCCACATCGGTGCGGGCATGAAGGCGGGCATCCGACCCGGTGCGGACCTCGACCTCTCCGGCCTGCGCGTTCTGGGCTCGACCGGTTCCCCTCTTTCGCCGGACGCCTTCGCCTGGGTCTACCGCCAGGTGAAACAGGACCTTTGGCTCACCTCAATCAGCGGCGGCACGGACGTGTGCACGGCGTTCGTATTGGGCTGCCCCTGGCTTCCGGTGCGGGCGGGCGTGATCCAGTGCCGGGGGTTGGGAGCGGCGGTCTTCGCCTTCGATCGGAACGGCCGTCCACTCACGGACGAGGTCGGAGAGCTGGTGATCACAGCCCCGCTGCCCTCCATGCCGGTCTCCCTCTGGGGTGACCGGGACGGCAGCCGCTACCGGGACAGCTACTTCTCCGTGTATCTGGGCATCTGGCGGCACGGGGACTGGGTCAAGGTCCGTGAGGACGGCGGCGTCGTGATGTACGGGCGTTCGGACTCCACCATCAACCGGCACGGGATCCGGATGGGTACCGCGGAGATCTACCGGGCGGTGGAGGACCTACCCGAGGTGATGGACAGCCTGGTCGTGGACGTGCCGGCCCCCGGGGGCGACACCTTCATGCCCTTGTTCCTGGTGCTGGGGCCGGGGGCCGAGCTGGACGATGATCTGGTGGCGCGGGTGAAGGCCAAGGTGCGGGACCAGGTGTCGCCTAGACATGTTCCCGACCTCGTGCTGCAGGTGCAGGAGGTGCCCAAGACCCTGAGCGGGAAGAAGCTCGAGGTGCCGGTGAAACGGATCCTGAGCGGAGAGGACCCGGATCGGGCCCTGAGCCGGGAGTCACTGCAGAACCCAGCTGCCCTGGAGCCGTTCCTGGAGCTCGCCCGCCGGGCAAGTGAGTGGTTGCCGGGCGCCTAGCCCCTGTCGGACCCGGGAAGCCTGACCGCCTT
>JAJYWM010000368.1 GCA_021791455.1 bacterium
GGTCTCGATCCACATGAAGAGGATGAGCAGGGCCACGCCGCCTCCGATCTCTCCCAGCACGCTGGGGTTCGTCCAGCCCATGCTGGAGCCGCCGTACGGTTCGATCCCGTAGGTGATCCCGACCAGGACCAGAATCAGACCCGCGGCGAAGGTGAGGTTGCCCCACCAGTCGATCTTGGAAGGCACCCTTACCCCGCGCTCCTTCAGCTTGAAGTAGGCCCAGACCGTCCCGAACACCCCGAATGGGACCGAGACCAGGAAGACCAAATGCCACTGCACAGGTCCCAGCAGGCCACCCAGGATGAGCCCTATGAAGGACCCGCCGATGGCCGCCACCTGATTCACTCCCAGCGCCAGCCCGCGCTGGTCCTGAGGAAAGGCATCGGTGAGGATGGCGGCGGAGTTGGCGAACAGCAGGGCGCCACCTATTCCCTGCAGGATCCGCATCCCAATCAGCCAGAGGGCCCCCGCCGAGCCCGTCATCCAGGTGATGCTGAGCAGAATCGAGAAGAAGCTGAAGACGGCGAAGCCGAGGTTGTACATCCGCACCCGGCCGAACATGTCCCCGAGGCGCCCGAAGCTCACGACCAGGACCGCCGTGACCACCATGAATCCCATCAAGAGCCACAGGAAGTAGCCGGTGTTACCCGGGGTCAGGGGGTTGAGGTGGATGCCGCGGAAGATATCCGGCAGCGCGATCAGGATGATGGAGGAGTTCACCACCACCATCAGCGTCCCGAGGGTGGTGTTGGAAAGGGTTATCCACTTACCGCGATAAGGGTCGTCCGCCCGAGTGGGCTCGCCGTGGCCGAAAGAAGACTGCGTCCTGATGCCCTCCTGTTGTCCTGCTCTCAAGATACTCCAGTGTTGACGTTAACGTGAGGATCAAGGACGAGCAGTTCGCCCCCGGCGAGGACGGGTCGCGGTCCCAGGGTGCCGGATGGGCGCCGGTCACCAAACGGCTCGCGCCAACCAGAGCCCGGAATGGGCGCAGCCCTGGTGGGACCGCCGAGCCAGCACGAGCCCGTCACAGGTTGCCAGCCGGATGGATCTGAGTACCATCACGGGGTGAGCTACCAGTTCCGGACCATCATCGAACCATTCCGGATTCACTCAGTCGAGCCCCTGCGCCTCACCAGCGCCCAGGGGCGCCAGGATGCCCTGGTGAGCGCCGGCTACAACCTGTTCAACCTGCGCGCCGAGGACGTCCTCATCGACCTTCTCACCGACTCGGGTACAGGGGCTATGTCCCGGGACCAGTGGGCGGCCATCCAACGTGGGGATGAGAGTTACGCCGGGTCGCCCTCCTGGTTTCGGTTTCAGGCCGCCGTACAGGAGCTCTTCCCATTCCGCCACATCATCCCAACTCACCAGGGCCGGGCTGCGGAGAAGATCCTCTTCACCGTGATCGGTGGCCCGGGCAAGGTCATCCCCAACAACACCCACTTCGACACGACCCGTGCCAACGTCGAGTTCACCGGAGCCGAGGCCCTGGACATGGTCATCCCCCAAGGCAAGGACGCGGCCCTCATGCATCCATTCAAGGGCAATCTGGACCTGGTGGCGTTGGAGAGACTCCTCCAAGAGCGGGCTGCGGACGTGCCCGCCGTGTTCATCACCATCACCAACAACTCGGGGGGAGGCCAGCCGGTCTCGTTGGCCAACATTAGGGGAGCTCATGAGATCTGCCGGAGCTATTCGGTGCCCCTCTTCCTAGACGCCTGCCGCTTCGCCGAGAATGCCTGGTTCATACGGGAGCGGGAGGATGGCCAGCAGGACCGGCCCATCTCGGAGATCGTGTTGGAGATGGCCTCTCTGGCTGACGGCATGACCATGAGTGCCAAGAAGGACCCCTTCGGTAACATCGGCGGCTGGCTGGCCATGAATGACGACTCGCTCGCCGAGCAGTGCCGCAACCTCCTCATCCTCACCGAGGGCTTCCCGACCTATGGTGGCCTGGCGGGCCGCGACCTGGAGGCGATCGCGCAGGGGTTGAAGGAGGCCGTGGACGAGGACTACCTGCGATATCGCATCCGGTCGACGGCGTATTTGGGCGAGGCACTCGACCGTGCGGGGGTGCCCGTGGTCAAGCCCATCGGCGGCCACGCGGTCTATTTGGATGCCCGGGCCCTCCTACCGCACATCCCACCCTTGCAGTACCCGGGCCAGGCGCTCTCCGTCGCCCTGTACGCGGCCGGCGGGATCCGCAGCGTGGAGATAGGAACGGTCATGTTCGGGCGTCAGCCGGACGGCAGCGAGCAGCCGGCGCCGATGGACCTGGTGCGACTGGCCATCCCCCGACGCACGTACACCCAGAGCCACGTCGATTACGTGATCGAGGTGGTGACCGCGGTCGCGACCGACTCTGCCACCCTGCCGGGCTACCGGATGACCCACGAGCCAGGTTCCCTGCGCCACTTCACAGCCAGGTTCGAGCCGCTCGCCTGAAGGCCCGAGGCGACGAGTTCGGGAACTACCCGGACTCGAGCGAGGACTAGTCTGTCAGTCGGCATCCCCCTTGGGAACCGCCAGGCGGCGTTGCTCCGCGCTGAGCTCCTCGAGTCGCTGCAGGTGCCGCTGCCTTCGCTCCCGCAGCTCCGCCTGAAGTTGCTGGAGGCGGTCGATTCTCTCCCCCACCTGCAGCAGCTGGCGGTCAGCCAGGGCGACCGCCTCCCGCAGCACGGCGGCCTGGGCGGCCTTCGATGTGGTCTTCCGGTAGGCGAGGCGCAGCCCGGCCAGTTTGTCCTCGGCCTGCAGGGCATCTCGGATCTCGATCAGGCCGGCCCCCAAGAACTCCTGCATCTCCTTGATCCTGCGCACCCTCTCGATCTCCTCGGAAGAGTAGCGCCGACCATGGGTGGGGTTCTGGCGGCTGTCCGGCGCTATCAGGCCGAGCTCCTCGTAATAGCGCAGCGTCCTGGTGGTGACACCCGTGAGGGCCGCCACCTCACCGATCCGCTTCCCCGGCCCCGTGCCGGACTCGGGGTCAGACTGGGACGGGCACACGGGTTGCCAATTCCACGATTTGCTCGATGGCCTGCTCGTCGCTCAGAACGGTGGTGTCGATGACCAGATTGTAGAGGGAGTGGTCCGAGCCGTCGGTGCCGTAGAAATGCCGCAGGTAGGCCCTCCTGGCACGATCCGTCTGCCGTTGCTGGCGGCGGGCCAGCTCCTCCGGGATGCCCTGCTGGCTCATCACGCGCAGAATCCTTCCCTGGGCGGGACCGTCCAGGCGGACCCTGAGAACCCCGGGGTCGTGGCGCAGGGCCATCACCGCTCCGCGGCCGAGAATGACCCCGCCCCGACCTGCGAGCCGCCTCAGGACATCCTCGGTGGAGCGCCTGAACAGATCTCCGGGACCCTCCTGCTCCATCCCGGGAGCTGAGCTGGGAGCCAGTGGGGAGACCGATCGTGACAGGGTGGCGAACAGCTCCCCCAGGGCGTCGTAGGTCTCATCCTCGTGGGCAAGCACGGTCTCCAGGGGCTCGGCCATCTCCTGGGCGACCTGGACAGGGATGGCGCGGTCGAGAAACTCCACCCCGAGGCGAGCGGCCACGCCCCTGCTGATCGCGTCCCCGCCCGCACCGTAGCTGGCCGAGATGGCGATGGTTCGGATGCCTCCCTCGACGCTCGGGACGGATGCCCCGGCGGCCCGGCCCGGGGTCCCCGCCGGGCGTCCCGATGACCGCTCCGGCAGAGGCTCGGCAGTCTCCTGATGCACGTAGCGCTTGCCCCGCAACCATGAGGCGCCCGCCGCGATGAGCATCATGACGGTTGAGAAGTAGAAGGTCACCCGCATTCCCGCCATGAACGGCTTGGCGATCAGGTTGGGGAAGAACTCACGCCCGGTGAGGACCGCGACCCGGGCAGACGGCAGATTGTGCAGCGAGGATCCGAGCAGAGTCCCGATCGGGTTGTAACCCAGAAAGGCCGCGAACAGGGTGCCCACGGGCGGCAGGTGGGAGATCTTGGCAGCGGAGGCCGCGGGAACCCCCTGCTGCAGCAGCCCGTGGTCCAGCGAGGAGGGCAGGGCCGCCGCCAGGCCCAGCACCATCAGGGTGAAGAACAACCCGATCGAGAGGGTCATGCCGGAGTTCTGGAAGGTGGAGCGCATGCCCGACGCCACCCCACGCTGCTTGGCGGGAACCGCATTCATGATCCCCGCCGTGTTGGGCGCGGAGAACATCCCCATCGCGAACCCGTTGAAGAAGAGCAGGGCCGCAAAGGTCGGATAGCTGAAGTCGGCCGGCAGCAGGGAGAGCAGGGCGAAGGTCACCGCGGCCGCCAGCATGCCCCCGGTCGCGAACGGGCGGGCGCCGAAACGATCGGAAAGGTAGCCGGAGAGGGGTCCGGCGAACAGGAAGCCGGCTGTCAGCGGCAGCATGTAGATGGCCGCCCACAGCGGGGTCTGCACGAAGTTGTAGCCGTGCAGGGGCAGCCAGATCCCCTGCAGCCAGATGATGAGCATGAACATCAACCCGCCCCTGCCGATCGAGGCCAGCAGGGACGCCAGGTTCCCCGCCGTGAAGGCGCGGACCCTGAAGAGTCCGAGGTTGAACATCGGCGCCTCCACCCTGCGCTCCACGAACACGAAGACGACCAGCACCGCGATCCCCCCGAGCACCTCGAGAAGAACCGTGGGGTTGGTCCAGCCCATGCTGCTGTTGCCGTACGGCTGGATCCCGTAGGTGATCCCCACCAGCAGGGAGACCAGGCCCACTGCGAATGTGACGTTGCCGAGCCAGTCGATCCTGGCCTTGGTGACCAGCCCGATCTCACGCAGCTTGAGGAACGCCCAGACGGTGCCGAAGAGCCCGATGGGGACCGAGACCAGGAAGACCAGGTGCCAGTCCACCCCCGACAAGAGGCCCCCCAACACCAGCCCGATGAAGGAGCCAGAGATCCCCGCGACGACGTTGATGCCCAGCGCCGTCCCTCGCTGGTTGCTGGGGAAGGCGTCGGTCAGGATGGCGGCCGAGTTGGCCATGAGCATCGCGCCACCCACGCCCTGGACTATGCGCATGGCTATCAGCACCAGGGCGGCGGTCGGGCCGGAGAAGAAGACGACCGAGAGCCCGATCGAGGCGATGGTGAAGATGAGGAAGCCGAGGTTGTACATCCTGACCCGGCCGAACATGTCCCCCACCCTGCCCAGGCTCACCACCAGGACCGCGGTCACCACCATGTACCCCATCAGCATCCACAGCAGCAGGCTCACGTTGGACGGGGTGAGGGGGTTGACCCTGATGCCCCGGAAGATGGCGGGCAGCGAGATCAGCACGATCGAGGAGTTGACCGTGGCCATCAGGATCCCGAGGGTGGTGTTGGAGAGGGCGACCCACTTGTAGCGGTCCGGCCGGCCGCTCGCCGTGCCGGAGGGGCGCGATGAGTTAACGTTCACGTCAACTAGAGTCTAACGCACATCCTCGTCGGGAACCGATTCCGAAGTTGGCAGGGGCCGATTTATGTAGCGCCAGACTCCGTAAAGCAGGGCGACCACCACCAGTGCCAGGACGGCGTACTCCAGCGGCTTGATGACGCTGCCGATCTGATTGAAGTGCTTGCCCAGCTCCATGCCCGCGATGGAGAGGGCCGCGTCCCAGACGAATGCCCCGACCAGGGTCGCGGGGATGAAGAGACGCAGGGGCATCCTGGCGAAGCCAGCGGGATAACTGGTGTAGCTCCGCAGGACGGGCAGCACCCTGCCGACCGCCACCGCCGCCACCCCGCGCCGTTCATAGAACCGCTCGGCCGCCTCGAAGTGGCTCTCCTTGAGGCGGAAGCGCTGGCCGAACCCGACGATCGCCGCCCGCCCCACCCAGTCGGCCAGCCAGTAGGCGATCAGGGCGCCCACCAGCTCCCCGATCAGGGCCACCACGATCACGAGCGGCAGGTTCAGGGTGCCCGTTACCGTCAGCACCCCCGCGAACGGCAAAACGACCTCGCTCGACACCGGGAAGCCGCAGCACTGCGCCACGGTCAACAGGAATAGGGCCAGGTAGCCCGCGGTGGTGAGGAAGCTCTCCAGGGCGTGGATCACTTTGCTGGTCCCGCTCTCATCTGGGGGCATTGTCGCGTATCCAGAGGTCCTCAGGCAGATCTCAGCTGGGCAGCGGCTACATTGATCTCGTTGATGCCCATAGGAGAAAGCGCCCCGAGCCCCAGGCCCCGAGATGTCGAGGAGACCCTGCGCAAGTGCCGCATCCTGGACCTGGCCCCGGTGGGCATCGGGAGCAACGCCGTCTTCCTGGCGTCACTGGAACTTCCCGGCGGGGAGGGCAGGGGCATCTACAAGCCACGTCGGGGTGAGCGCCCGCTCTGGGACTTCCCCCGCGGGACCCTCTATCTGCGCGAGGTCGCCGCATTCGAGGTCGACCGGGCCCTCGGCTGGGGCCTGCTGCCGACAACGGTCATGCGTCGGGACGGCCCGCTGGGGCCGGGCTCGCTCCAGGAGTTCGTGGAGGGGCCGGACGATGAGTTGGAGGTGGACAAGGAGAAGCTGGAGCGGGACCTGATCGGCCTCGCCGTTCTCGACGTCGTCATCAACAACGCGGACCGCAAGAGCCAGCACCTCCTGGTTGACTCCTGCGGGCACCTGAAGGGGATCGACCACGGCGTCACCTTCAACAAGGAGTTCAAGCTGAGAACGGTCCTGGCGGAGCTGGGCGGCCAGCCGATTCCCGAATTCTGGCTGCACGGGCTTCGGGCCCTCTGGCACGATCGCGAGAGGGTGGGCGGGCTCACGGCGAGACTGCGGCCTCTGCTGGCGCCAGACGAGATTCGGGCCTTGGAGCGACGCTCCCTCAGCCTGCTTTCGTCACGGCACTTTCCCCAGCTGCATCCCTGGTACGGGCGTCCCTTCGAGTGGTGACTCGCCGCTCACCCGAATTGGAAGGCGGCGACGGTGCGATAGCGGGCGGCGCCTGCGGGGGCGGGCACTGACTCCAGCAGCTCGAACCGCCCCACCGTTCGTGGCCTCGCCACCACCTCATCCAACGGACTCCCGAGTTCCTCCAGGCGCGCCACCACGTCCGGACCCGAACCTCTCCTGACCCGCGCCAGGGTGCAGTGGGCGACGAACCTTGTGCTGTCATGGGGGAGTCCGACCTCCGCCGCCTGCCGCTCAAGGTCCCTATTCAGGGCTCGCAACGCCTCCTCGCCCACCCTGACTCCGAGCCAGAGGACCGTCGGCCTAAGGGCTGCTCCAAACTTACCCAGCCCCCCTGGGAGAAGGAGGAATGGCGGGGATGCGGAGGCGACCCGCGATCCCAGGGCGAGTGCTGACGCCCGCTCGACCGCAGGTGGCCGGCCCAGAAAGAGCACGGTGTAGTGAAGGTCCTCGGGAGCAACCGGGATGAGCCCCGGGCCCAGATGGGAGATGCCTGACAGCCAGCGGGAGCAGAGCTGCCGATCCGCGCGGTGCAGACGGACGGCGAAGAACAGCGCCCCCAAGGCCGCTCAGCCCCCGGTTGCTTCGGGATCCCGGCCGAGTGCCTCCAGGATGCGCAGCTGCTCTTGGATGAAGGCCTCGGTCCAGCCGTGCCCGGATGCCGATATCAGGTGCAGGTCGAGCTGGGGCCGCGAGGCGCAGTAGGCCCGGAGCGCCGGCACATCCAGGATCCGATCATCCTGCGCCGCCAGGATGGAGGCGGGCCCTCTCCAGCTGTCCAAGACCCTCGTGAGCTGAAGCTGGGTCGCCTCCCGGAGCCACTCCCGAGCCGCTCTTGGGCTCGCGCGGAGCTGGTTTTGGAAGTTCATGTCGGCGGAGCGGCGGTCGACCTCGGCCCCGCCCTCAACCACCACCCTGCGGTACAGGTCCGCCGCCGGCCGAAGGCGCCCAATCGCGGATATCGCCGAGAAGGCCAGCGCGCCGGGAAGGGTGAGCGCCGCGACCTGAAGTCGGAAGGGGCGGGTGACCATCTCCGGGGCCAGGAGTGGCGTGTGCAGGATCAGGCCCTTCACCCTGGCCGGCTCCGAGGCCACCAGCTCCAGCGCGACGGCAGCTCCCAGGCAAAGCCCCCCAGCCTGGTATTGGCCTACCCCCAGGTGGTCCAGCAGGGAGCGAACCTCAGTCGCCAGGCAGCGGCTGAGATGGCGCCCGGGCAGGGGGTCCGACCGGCCGAACCCGGGAAGGTCCGGAATGATGAGCAGGTTTCGCCGGGACAGGACCGGCACCCAGGTCTCGAAGTTCTCGGCGGAGCCGATGAAACCGTGGCACAGCACCAGAGGCGGGCCCGATCCCGCCAGCAGATAGCGCAACCTGCCCTGGGGCCGGCTGAGCCAGTGCTCCTCCCAGGCTCCAAACGGTGCCTCCGCCACCCCCGGGTCCTGGGGCGTCACCACCCCGCTCCCGGCCAGGCAGAAACGGCCTACTCCTCGTTGGGCCAGCCCGGCAGCGGGCAGCGCAGCGGACGGTCCTCGCGGTAGCCGAGGGCGTACTCGGCGGCGAGCACCGTCTGCACCTCTCTGGTGCCCTCGTAGATCATGGTGGCCCGACTATTGCGCAAATAGCGGGCCGCCGGACATTCGTCGCTGAAGCCAGTCGCCCCATGGATCTGCAGAGCATCATCGGCGCAGCGGTTGGCGCGCTCGGAGTTGACCCACTTGGCCAGCGCCGACTCGCGGGAGCTGCGCCGGCCGACGTTTCGCAACCACCCCGCCCGCATCCACAGGAGGCGGCCGACGTCGTAGTCCCGCGCCATCCCGGCGATCATCTGCTGCACCAGCTCGAAGCGTCCGATCTCCTCACCCTGGACCCGACGCTGGCGGGAGTAGGCGACGCTCATGTCCAGGCAGGCACGGATGGTCCCGGCGGCCCCGCTGGCTACACAGTAGCGGCCACTGTCGAGGCAGCTCATGGCGACCTTGAAGCCCTCCCCCTCCTCCCCGATCCGGTTCGCCTCCGGGACCAGGGCGTCATCCAAGTAGACGACGGCGGTGTCACTGGCCCTAAGGCCGTACTTCTCCTTGATCGGCTCGGTGCGAAGGCCAGGCCCCGCCAGCTCTCGGTCGACCGCGAAGGCCGTGATCCCGCGCAGCCCCTGGGCGGGGTCCACGGTCGCGAAGACCAGGATGACATCGGCGAAGTCCCCCATCGAGATCCACACCTTCTGGCCCCGCAGACGATAGGTGTCGCCCTCGCGATGGGCTCTCGTGGTGAGGGCCCGCACGTCGCTGCCGGCGTCGGGCTCCGTGAGCCCGAAGCATCCCTGTTTGCGGCCCTCGGCCAGAGGTCTCAGGATGCGCTGGCGCTGCTCCTCCGTCCCCCACTGGTAGATTCCCGTCAGGCACAGCCCCGCATGGACGGAGAGGGCGGTCCGGCAGGAGGCGTCGACGTACTCGAGCTCCTCGCAGGCGATTCCCAGGGAGATCCAGTCCAGCCCCGCTCCGCCATACCGCTGCGGGATGCTGACGCCCGGGATTCCGAGCGCGGCCAGCTTGGAGAACAGCTCGGGATCTGGCTTCGCGTCCCGATCCCGCACCCTGATGTCCGGAGCCAACTCCCGGCGGGCGAAGTCGCGGATCATCGCCTCGAACTGGCTCTGTTCCTCGCTCAGGTCGAGCATGCCCTACTCCTTGCCGGTGTCGATCTGAGCGCGCTGCAGCCGTCCGGAGTAGTCGATGTACACGGTCTTCCACTCCGTG
>JAJYWM010000335.1 GCA_021791455.1 bacterium
CTGGCAGCCGGCGGCGAGCCCTTGCGCCAGCTCGGCCTGACGCTGGGCACCCTCCGCCGAGCTCTCGAACTGCACGAATATGGCCCGTTCCGGCCAGAGCGCCTCCACCTTGATGGGGACCACCGCGGCGCGTCGAAGCCGCCCCAGGAACTCCTGAGCGCGCTCCGGGTCGGCCCCCTCGAAAAGCACCGCCCGACGTGCCTCACCCAGGGGATGGAGCCTGAGGGCCGCCTCCACCACAACCGCGAGCGTCCCCAGGGAGCCCACCAGAAGCTTGTCCAGGTCGTAGCCCGCCACGTTCTTCACCACCTTCCCTCCGGTTCTGGCGATGGTCCCGTCCGCCAGGACGAACTGGGCGCCCAGCAGGAGGTCGCGCATGGTGCCATAGCGGTTGCGCAGCGGCCCGGCCGCTCTGGTCGCGATCAAGCCACCGACTGTGGAGGAACCCCCTTGAGGAGGATCGAGCATCAGGCGCTGGCGGTAGCCCTTGGCTCCCCCGACCATCTGCTGCAATTGGCCAAGCCGCATCCCGGCGCCGACCACACACACCAGATCGCCCGGCTCGTGCTCCACGAGCCGGTTCAGCCAGCTGGTGTCGAGAACCAGGTCGCAGCGGGTCAGGGCGGGGCCCCACTCGGGTTTGGTGCCGGAACCGCGCACGTCGACTGCCCAACCCTGGTGAGTGGCCAAGCGCAACACGTCGGAAACCTGCTCGGCGTCGCGCGGCGAAACAACGGCCGCCGTCCCAGCGGTAGCTGCGCTCGCGCCTCCAGGTGACAGGGAGAATCCCGGGCCGAGCAGCTGCGCGAGCTGGGTTGTGGTCGGTACTTTCACATCCGTTCCGCCAACCCGGCAATCTCTGCCGGGTGGGGGCGGTAGATTCCTGGGTGCTCCCCGCAGAGTCGGGGGGTCGGCAGGACCTTGCCAGGGTTGGCCAGGCCTTGGGGGTCGAATGCCACCCTCACCCGCGCCATCACCTCCTGGTCCGCGACCGAGAAGAGCTTCGGCATCTGGCACACCTTGTCGCGGCCCACTCCGTGCTCGCCGGTCAGGGAGCCACCCGCCCTCAGGCACAGGACGAGAATGTCCTCGGCGAGATCCCGGGCGCGCGCCGCACCGCCCTCGACCCGACGGTCGTAGAGGATCAGAGGGTGGAGGTTGCCATCCCCTGCGTGGAAGACGTTGGCGACCCTGAGCCCGTGCTTGGCCTCCAGGTCCCTTATTCCGGCCAGGACCTCCGCCAGCCGAGAGCGGGGCACCACTCCGTCCTGCACGTAGTAGTCCGGGCTCACCCGGCCCATCGCCGAAAATGCCCCGCGCCGACCTTTCCAGAGCAGGGTCCGCTCCGCCTCATCCCGGGCCACCCTTACCTCGCTGGAACCGGAGGCGCGACACAGCTCGGTCACTTGGCGGAACAGGGACCGGCACTCCGGCTCAGGGCCGTCGAGCTCGACCAGCAGGGCCGCTCCACAGCTCGGGTACCCGGCGTGCATGGTGGCTTCCACCGCCTCTATGGTGGCGCGATCCATCATTTCCATCGCGGCGGGCACCACCCCGGCGGCGATGATGGCGGCGACGGCAGCTCCGGCGGCGTCGGTCGAGTCGAACGCCGCCAGCAGGGTCTCCACGCGAGCGGGGGAGGGGAGGACCCTCAGGGTCACCTCGGTGACGATGCCGAGCGTCCCCTCGCTCCCGATGACGACCCCGAGAAGGTCCAGGCCCGGGCTGTCCAGGGTCGCCGCCCCCAGGTGGACCACCCGCCCGTCCGACAACACCAGGGTCGCCGCCAGCACGTGGTTGGTGGTGAACCCGTACTTCAGGCAGTGGGCGCCTCCCGAATTCTCGGCCACATTGCCACCGATGCTGCAGACCCGCTGGCTGGATGGATCAGGGGCGTAGAAGTAGCCCGCATCCGCGACGGCACGGGTGACCGCCAGATTGAACACACCCGGTTGCACGACCACCCGCTCGTTCTCCAGATCGACCTTCAGGATCTCCCGCATGCGACTGAGGGAGATCACGATCCCGTGGGGATCCGGAAGGGCGCCCCCCGACAGCCCCGTGCCGCTGCCCCGGGCGACGAACGGCACCCCGGAGCGGTGGCACACGGTGACCACGGCCGCCACCTCCGCCGTGGTGCTCGGCAGCACCACGGCCAGGGGCACCTGTCGCCACCCGGTGAGCCCGTCGCACTCGTAAGTGCGCAGCCCATCCGGATCTGTCACCACCCAGGCCGCGCCGACGATCTCCTCCAAGCTCCGGATGAGAGGGGTGGTCGAAACAGACTCTGCGGCCGCCGCTGCTGCCATCCCAACATCGTAGGCCACCATCAGCCCTTGGGGAGCGCCGCCGCGCCTTGCGATCCCGGGCCAACCCGGATGAGCTCACCCGCCACCTCCTGGTCGGCCCCCTACCCCCTATTCACGCCTCCTGATCCGATTAGAGGGCTGGTCCGAAGGTACCTTCAGAATGAGGTCGAGGCCTGCGATCCAACGCCCCGAGTCGTCCCGCGCGTTCACGGACCAGGCGCTTGGGCGCCTGCGCGCCCGTGGCTTCGGCCCAGCCGCGTGGGCGGGATTCCTGGCCGAGTGCTCCTGGCGGTCACTCGACCAGGTCCTGGCCCACCCCCGCGCCGCGGTCGAGCTGGTCGGTGCCGGGGCGGGGTTGGCAGCGACTGGTCACCGGAGGGCGGCCCTTCTCACCTCGGTTATGGGGCTGACCCACCTGGGGCTGCTGGGGGAGGGGGACCGGCCCCTGGGGTGGGCCAATCGGCTGACCCTGCTGCGGGCCAACCTGCCCGCACTCCTGCCAAACTCCCCGGCGGCGGCCCCGATCGCCCTAGCCACCGACTACCTCGATGGGCGAGTCGCCCGCCGGGTCGGGGTCACCGCCTTCGGGGGCTTCGCCGACGCCCTGGCCGACCTCGTCTTTTGGAACTGGTTTCTTGTGGCCCACGAGTCGTCTCGGTCGCTGCGCGGGCTGCTGGCCGCCGTCTGGGTGCTGCCGGCGGCCGCCATCACGGTCGGCTACTTTCGCCTGGGCCAGGCCGTCGACTATCCCCGACCGCTCTGGTTTCGCAGGGCTTCGGTCGCCTGCCAACTGCTCATCGCTATGCGTGCTCTCAACTTCCCCCAAGCGGCGTCGGCAGCCCGCCTGGGCCACGGACAGATCCAGCCGTCTACTACATCAGGAGCCTCATGACCAGCACTCCCGGACCTCTGAGTGGGCGCATCAAGCAAGACGCTGACTACATCTTCCACGAACTGACCAGGAGCATCTGCCCCACCTGCCGACGCGTGATCGACGCCAAGATCCTCTTGCGCGACGACAAGGTGTACATGCGCAAGCGCTGTCCCCAGCATGGGGAGGTGGAGGCGCTCATCTACTCCGATGCCCGCGCCTACGTCCGCAACTCCGCCTACAACAAGCCCGGCACCATGCCCCTGGAGCGCAACCACGAGGTGGAGCTCGGCTGTCCTTATGACTGTGGCCTGTGCCCCGACCACCAACAGCACACCTGCCTCGGAATCATCGAGGTCAACTCGGCCTGCAACATGGACTGTCCGCTGTGCTTCGCCAATGCCGGTCCCGGCTTCAACCTCACCGTGGAAGAGGTGGAGGGGATCCTGGACAATCTGGTGCGGACGGAGGGACGCCCTGAGGTTGTGCAGTTCTCGGGCGGGGAGCCGAGCATCCATCCCCAGATTGTGGAAATGCTGCGGGCGGCCAAGGCTCGGCAGATCCGGCACGTCATGCTGAACACCAACGGCAAGCGCATCGCCCACGACGACGCCTTTGTGGCGGCGCTGAGTGAGCTCCGGATATCCATCTACTTTCAGTTCGACGGTTTCGAGGAGAGCACCTATGCCGCAATCCGGGGAGAGCCCGGAATCCTGGCGGAGAAGCTATTGGCCCTTGATCGACTCGCGCAAGCGGGGCTGGGCGTGGTGCTGGTGCCCGCGGTGGAGAGGGGTGTCAACGACCATGAGGTCGGGGCCATCGTAAGGTTCGCGCTTGAGCATCCGGCGGTGCGCGGCGTCAACTTCCAGCCGGCCTTCCACGCCGGCCGCCACGGTGAGCATGATCCCCGGGAGCGGATGACGATTCCCGACGTGTTGCGGGGGATAGAAGAGCAGACGGCAGGGCTCTTCCAGGTCAGTGACTTCGTGCCCGTTCCCTGCTGCTTTCCCACCTGCAACTCTGTGACATATGCCTTTGTCGAGGGCGACAGGGTCACCCCCTTGCCGAGAATTCTCAACGTCGACGACTATCTCGACTATCTGACCAACCGCGCGCTGCCGGAGCTGGATCAGGAGATCAAACTGGCACTCGAGGGTCTGTGGTCGTCCTCGGCCGTGCCCGGGGGTGACAAAGCCGCCGCCGAGTTCGCGCTTTCTTGCGAGTCGTGCGGGTTGGCGGGGATGGATCTTGGTGAGGTCGGGCAGAAGATGTTCATGGTGATGCTCCAAGACTTCATGGATCCCTGGACGTTCAACCAGAAGAACCTGATGAAGTGCTGCAAGGAGTTCCTCCTGCCGGATGGCCATCAGATCCCCTTCTGCGCCTACAACACGATCGGCTACCGGGAGCAGGCGCGGGCCCAGCTGACCGCTCGCCAGCGCCAGCGCCACCGCGCGAAGCGGGAGAAGAGGGACTTCACCCCGCCACCACTGCGATTTACGTTTGACGCTCCAGCCACCGCGGAGTCCACGGTCAGGCCGCTCCCCATGGCCGCCTCGCCCCGGGGGGTGAACTCGTGAGCACGTCTCCTTCGGCCCCGCCACCCGAGGATGTCAAGAGTTGCTGTGCCAACCTCTACGCCAGTGATGTGGCCCGGATGCTGGTTGGGGAGAGCTTCCACCCGGGAGGGGTCGCGCTCACCAGCCGACTGGGAGAGCTGATGGAACTGAGCCCGCAGCATCACGTGCTCGACGTCGCCGCCGGCCTGGGTACGTCCGCCATCCATCTGGCCAGGCGATTCTCCTGTCGCGTGACCGGGGTTGACCTGAGTCGCGAGAACGTGGACCGGGCCAGCGCGGCGGCGGCGGCCGCCGGGCTGTCGGAGCTGGTCTCGTTTGTGTCCGGGGATGCCGAGCGCCTTCCCTTCCCAGACGGTTCCTTCGACGCTGTTGTCTGCGAATGTGCCTTCTGCACCTTCCCCGCCAAGGAGACGGCCGCGGCCGAGATGCATCGCGTGCTGCGACGGGGCGGAACCGTCGGGATCAGCGACCTCACCAGGAGCCGGGAGCTGGCGCCTGAGTTGAGCGGCCTGCTGGCCTGGATCGCGTGTCTTGGGGACGCGGGCACGGTCTCCTCCTACAGGGCCCAGCTTGAAGGGGCCGGTCTGGGCTCGGTGGTGGTTGAGAGTCACGACGATGCCCTGGTCGAGATGGTCGAGCGTGTGCGCATGAGACTGCTGGCCGCCTCGGCAATGCTGGCGCTCAAAAAGGTGGACTGGGTGGGAGGCGATTGGAAGTCCGCCCGTGACCTGGCCACGGCGGCGATGCGCGAGATTCGACATGGCAACCTTGGTTACAGCATCCTGGTGGCTTCCAGGGCCTGAGTGTTGTCCTCTGGCAGCCACGGCTGCGAGCCTCAGCTTGTATTGAGGTGGCCGGCGACGCCGCCTGCCTCCTGGCCAGCGAGCCCGGCACGGGCCGGCAGTGGCTGAAGCGCTCGTCGTCGGAGCGGGCCACAACGGCCTGGTCGCCGCGTGCTACCTGGCCCGCGCCGGGCTTGAGGTCACGGTGCTCGAAGCTCAGGAGGAAGTGGGAGGAGGGGCACGCACCGCGGAGGTGATACCGGGGCATCTCTTCGACCTCCACTCGGTGGCCCACAACCTCATCAACATGACCGACATACCCCAGGACCTCGAGCTGGATGAGGTCGGCCTGGAGTACTTGGAGATGGACCCCTTCGCCGTGGGCATCTTCGCCGACGGGCGCAGGGTCCGCTTTCATCGCTCACTCGAAGCAACCCTGGAATCGATTGCTGCAGCCAGCCCCAAGGATGTGGACCCATATCGTCGGTTCATCGCCGCGGGGGATCTGGTGATGCGCGCGGTCCTGCCGGCTCTTCGCGGGGAGCGCTCACTTGCCGCGCTGCCAGGGCTGGTACGGGGACTGTACCGGTCGGGCGGCGGCCGAGGGCTGGCCCGAGATCTGGCCGGTGGCTACGGGGCCTTGCTTAGGCGCCGCCTTGCCTCTGACCTCACCCGCGGCCCTGTGGCCGCATTCGCGGCCCACGGGTCGGTGGGCCCATCGGTTCCCGGTGGTGCCCTATTCGCCTTCTGGCAGGCCGCCTACCATACCTTCGGCCAGTGGCACGCTCGCGGCGGCTCTCAGGGGCTGACAAACGCTCTCACCAGGCGGCTTGCCGAGATGGGAGGCTCGGTCCGGTGCGGCAGCCGGGTGATTCGGATCGAGCGATCGAACAATGCGGTGACCGCCGTGGTCGTGGCCGGTGGAGAGCGGTTGCCGGCCACCCTGGTCATAACGGCGGTAGATCCCGGGACCGCCCTCCTCCGGCTTCTCGACCCTCCCCTGGCGGGAGCGGCCGGAAGGGATCTGGCGGGAGCCCACCGGGGCAACGTGGTGCAGGGGGTCATCCACGCCGCCAGCTCCATCCTGCCGCCGTATCCCGCCAGCGACCAGAGGGATTGGCAGGGGCTCCAGAGCTTCGTAGACGAGCTGGCCCCCCTGGAGGCCGCCTGGCGGCGGGCGGAGGCAGAGGAGATCCCGGACGTCCTTCCCCTGTACTGTTTCACGCCCTCCGCCCTTGACGTCGGCCTGGCGCCGTCCGGCGGCCACACCCTCTACCTGGCGTGTCCTGCGACACCCTATCGAGTGCGGGGCGGTTGGGACGCGCGCCGCCAGGAGTTCGTCGAGTCCGCCGTCGGAGCCTTGGAGCGAAGGGCCCCAGGCGTCGGCGCCTCGATATCGGCTGTCGCCTTTCGCACCCCGGAGGAGATGACCCTGGATGGGCTGTGGCCGGGGGCTCATCCGATGCACCTCGACTTGACCCCAGACCAACTGGGTGCGATGCGGCCGACGCCCGCCTTGTCCTCGCATCGCTCGGGTGTGAAGGGGCTCTACCTGTGCGGAGCGGGAACCGCTCCCAGCGGAGGAATCCTGGGCACCTCCGGCCGTCTGGCGGCGCGCGCTCTTCTTGAGGATGTTCGTAAGCGGGGGCGGTCGTTTGGGCGTTGAGGGCCGCTACGACCTGGTGGTGGTCGGACTCGGATCCGGCGGGCTGGTGGCCTGCGACTTCGCCGCTCGACTGGGGCTTCGGGTCGCCGGGGTCGAAGCCGCGTCGCCTGGTGGAGACTGCCTTTGGTCAGGATGCGTGCCCAGCAAGAGCCTTCTCGCAGCCGCCAAGCTCGCGCACCAGATGCGCCATGCGGGAAGGTTCGGACTGACCGCCTCGGACCCGGACGTCGACCTGGGGTCGGTATGGGAGAGGATCGCCCAACTGCAAGAGGAGTTCGCTCGCACGAGCGATGATCCCAAGCGCCTTGAAGCCATCGGGGTGGAGGTCCTTCTGGGAAGTCCTGGTCGCTTGGTGGCGCCCGGGACGGTTCAGGTCGGTGCCCGACTCCTGCGCGGGCGGCGCATTCTGCTCTGCACCGGTAGTCGACCGCGGGTCCCCCCGATACCAGGGCTCGAGGAAACCGGGTACCTGACGAGCGAGAACTTCTTTGCCCGCCCTGCCCCTCCCCGGCGGCTGACCTTCATTGGCGGCGGTCCTATTTGTCTTGAGCTCTCCCAGGCCATGCGGCGGCTCGGCTGCGAGGTGACGGTCCTGGAGAGGGAGGGACAGCTGCTGGTGCGAGAGGACCCCGAGCTGGGAAGGTCCCTGGCCGACGTCCTGGCTGAGGAGGGCGTGCGGATCGACCTTGGAGTGCAGGTGGACCGAGTGGAGATGTGCGGCGGCTTCAAGGTGGTCCACGGCTCCCAGGGCGGGGTCCACCGTCGCTGGGAGGCGGATGAGATCTTTGTCGGGGTGGGCCGGGTCCCTCGAATCAGTGGCCTGGGCCTGGAGGAGGTGGGGGTACGGGTGGGTGAGTCCGGGATCCTGGTCGATGCCGGGCTGCGCACCAACCTACCCGGCATCTATGCCTGCGGGGACGTCACCGGCAGGTTCCTGTTCACCCACGCCGCGGCTTACGAGGCCGCGCAGGCGGTGAGGGGGATGTTCTTCCCCGGCTCCGGAAGGGCGCCAACTCTGGTCCCCTGGTGCACCTTCACGGACCCTGAGCTGGCCCATGTGGGGATGACCGAGGCGGAGGCCCGGGCCAAGGGGCAAGGGGTGCGGGTGTGGGGCGCTGACCTTGAACCTTCGGATCGCAGCAGGACGGATCGGGTCGCGATCCCCAAGGTGCGCCTGGTCACCGCGCGGGGCAAGTTGGTCGGTGCTCACATCCTGGGGCCCAACGCCGGCGACGTGATTCACGAGCTGGCCCTTGCCATCTCCCGGCGGGTGACGATCGGGGACCTTGCCAGCCTGGTGCATGCCTATCCCACCTATTCCGGGTCCGTCGGCCAGGTGGCGGCTCAGGCTGGCCTTGACCGAGCCCGTAGGCTGAGGTGGCTGGCGCGCCGCTGAGGTGAGGCTGCGGCCCTGCCAACCATCGAACTCAAAGGTCCGGTGCCGGCCCGCCGGACATAAGATCGAACTGCGGGCGTCGTTGATCCCCCGCAGTTGCCGACGGATCAGCCGGCCGCTAAAACCTGGAGGTCTTCGAAGATGACAGACAAGCTCAAGAGCTTTCAAATTGGCTCGGAAGTATCTGGTCGGGATGGCACCGTAGGCACTCTTGCCAAGGTTGTGGTCGACCCGGTGAAGCGGGCCGTGACCCACCTTGCCGTTGAGCCCAAGGGTCGCATCGGACTCGCCAAGCTGGTCCCCGTGGAGATGGTCGCCTCATCCGAGCCGGCCATCCAGCTGAATTGCACTGCCGCCGAGTTCGAGCACCTCGCCGACGCCGAGGAGATGAAATTCCTGCCTGGGGACCTGGGGGCGGGCTACCAGGCGGGCCAGATGATGCTCTGGCCCTATTACGGTCTCGGGATGGGAGGATTCGGAGTCGCTGCGCCGGGGCCGGTCGCGTACGACAAAGTTCCTCTCGGCGAGATCGAGGTGGCCAAGGGCGACCCCGTCCTCGCCACGGACGGTCCCATAGGTAGGGTGCGGGGCCTGGTCATCGACCCCAGCGACCACCGCATGACGCACATCCTCCTGGACGAGGGACACCTCTGGGGGCACAAGAGGGTGGCGATTCCGGTCAAGCAGGTGGTCGGCGTCAACGAGGGGATCCACCTGCGCATATCAAAGCGGGATGTGGAAGAGCTCCCCGACGTCAGCCTGGACGACATCTCCATCTAGCGACCATCTCCGGCGCCGGGTAGTTGAGGGTGGGGAGGGCCCGCTGAGCGGCGCTCCCCATGTTCCGGCCGGGGACCGTGCCCCGGCCGAACGTTGACCGGGGCAGCTGCTGGTTCCGGTCAACGTTCGAGTGTTGCAACCGGCAGCACCGCGGCCAGGCGGCACGGTCCCGGGCCCTGGCACGACGGTTCGCTCCGAGCCAATCAGGTCACAGGTCATCCCTGCGGTGCCGCCGGCGATGGCGAGCCCCGCGGA
>JAJYWM010000287.1 GCA_021791455.1 bacterium
ACCCCATGACCTCGCTCAATCCGACGATGACCATCGGCAAGCAGATCGCGGAGATGGTCCGCATCCACCGCGAGGTGAAGCAGCAGGAGGCTCTTGACCGCGCCGCCGAGGTCCTGAGCCTGGTGGGAATGCCCAACCCCAAGGAGCGGCTCAAGGATTACCCGCACCAGCTCTCCGGAGGGCTGCGCCAGCGGGTCATGATCGCCATGGCGCTGTCCTGCGACCCCAAACTGCTGATCGCCGACGAGCCGACCACCGCCCTGGACGTCACCATCCAGCTGCAGATCCTGGAGCTGCTCTACAGCCTCAAGCAGCGCCTCAAGATGGCGGTCCTGCTCATTACCCACGACATGGGGGTGATCGCTGGGCGGGCCGACCGGGTCAACGTCATGTACGCCGGCAAGATCGTCGAGGCGGCACCCACAGTGGACCTCTTCGAGTCCATGCGGCACCCCTACACCGAGGCGCTGCTGGCTTCGATCCCCCGGCTGGACCAGCGTGCCGACGCCCGTCTCTACAGCATTCCCGGGTTGCCCCCGGACCTCTCCCACCCTCCCACCTGGTGCCGCTTCCAGCCCCGCTGCCGGTACGCCACCGCGAGGTGCCGCGAGGATGAACCGGAGCTCACCGGGGAAACCCCGGAGCACCTGTACGCCTGCTTCAACCCGGTGGGCAGGGCGGGCGCCCGTCCCCAGCCGGCGGTGGCCCAGTGAGGATGGGCTCTGCCCGGTCCGCATCCCAACTTTGAGGATCTGAGCGCATGACCGCCACCAGCCCCGCCCCCACCTCCGAGACCGAGCAGCGCCGTCCCGCGTTCTTGGAGCTCCGCCATGTGGTCAAGGAGTTCCCGGTCACGGCGGGGGCTGTGCTGCAGCGGCGGATTGGGAGCGTCAAGGCGGTCTCGGACGTCTCCTTCAGCATCGCGCAGGGGGAGACCTTCGGCCTGGTGGGAGAGTCCGGCTGTGGCAAGACCACCATCGGCCGGCTGATCGTGGGCCTGGAGAAGCTGACCGCGGGGGAGATCTGGTTCGAGGACCAGGAGATCTCCCGGCTCAGGGGAGCCGATTTCCGGAGGATGCGGCGGGACATGCAGCTGATGTTCCAGGACCCCTACGCCTCCCTGGATCCCCGGATGCGGGTCGGGGGGATCATTCGCGAGCCCCTCACCATCCAGAAGATCGGCAACCGGGAGGAGCAGGACTCGCGGGTCCGGCAGCTGCTACAGGAGGTGGGGCTCAGCCCGAAGTCCGTGGAGCTCTACCCCCACGAGTTCTCCGGCGGCCAGCGCCAGCGCATCGGCCTGGCCCGGGCCCTGGCACTCAACCCCAAGCTGATCGTGGCGGATGAGCCGGTCTCGGCCCTGGACGTCTCCATCCGCTCGCAGATCCTGAACCTGATGAACGGCCTCCAGGAGACGCACGGGCTCACCTACCTGGTGATCTCCCACGACCTGTCGGTGGTCAAGTACCTCTCGGACCGGATCGGGGTCATGTACCTCGGCAAGCTGGTGGAGATCTCGCCCAGCGAGGAGATCTACGAGAGGCCGGTGCACCCCTACACCTTGGGGCTTATCAATGCCATCCCCGAGCCGGACCCCAAGAGGGAGCGCTCCAAGCAGATCCAGCCGATCACCGGCGAGCTGCCCTCGGCCCTCAACCCACCGTCGGGGTGTCGTTTCCGCACCCGCTGCCCCCGGGCCCAGGAGATCTGCTCCCAGGAGGAGCCGCCGCTGCGACCCTTCGGGGACCGGCACCTCGCCGCCTGCCACTTCCCTCTCCAGCAGCCCACCGCCGCCTAGCTCCGTCGAGGAGCCCGGGCACGCACTAGCGGGAAGAATCGAGATCCCCACAGGTCGCCCGGATAACCGGGAGGTGCCCTTGGGGCGCTGAGTGGGGGTGGGGCTGGACTGTGGTCCCGACTCATCGCACCCTCGGCCCGGCCTACCTTCCTCCGGGGGCCAGCTCGACGGACCGAACCTGCCCACGCCAGGTAACGTTGGGCCCCAGCTTGCGGCCTCCTACCACCCTGCCCCCGTTACCGAGTCCGTCGACGGTCTTGGGGTTGGGCCAAGCCCGGGCCGCCCGTGGCGGAGCCACTGTCGTGGCGACGCATTCCGCGGGTCTTGCAGGTGGGTCGATCCTGGGCAGCAGGGGACCGCTCGCACAATCGTCACCACAGAGGCGCCCCCCCGGAGTCATCGAGAAGCAGCCCTTGCTCATGGGCGAAGACGACCGCCTGGACCCGGTCCCGAAGTTGAAGGCGCATCAGAATGTGGCCCACGTGAGTCTTCACCGTTGACTCGCCAACGCGGAGTGCCTCGGCGATCTCTGCATTGGAGAGGCCCCGGCCCAGCAGCCGCAGCACGTCCAGCTCGCGGGCCGTCAGCCCTGCCCA
This sequence comes from bacterium, assembly GCA_021791455.1. The sequence continues at coordinate 2,395 of JAJYWM010000287.1, forward strand.
GGGGGCGGGGCGCCCAGGGTCCGGCCTGGTCCGGGCGGTGAATTCGGCGATCAGCCTCCTGGTAATCGCCGGCGCCAGCAGGGCGTCGCCGGAGGCCACCATCCTCACCCCGCTGAGGATCTGTTCGGGAGGAGCGTCCTTGAGCAGAAACCCACTGGCCCCGGCTCGCAGGGCGCGGTACACGTACTGGTCATCGTCGAAGGTGGTAAGAATGAGAACCCGAGTCCGGCTGGCTGGCTGCCGCTCGAGGAGCTCCGAGGTGGCCCGAAGTCCGTCCATCGTCGGCATTCGGATGTCGAGGACCGCCACGTCCGGGCGAAGTGACCGGACCAGCTCCACCGCTTGGCGCCCGTCCTCGGCCTCCCCCACGACATCAATGTCGAGCTCCGGCTGAAACATAAGACGAAGCCCCGCACGGACGAGCGGCTGGTCGTCGGCAATGACGATCTGAATCATCTGCCCCCGCCCAGCGGCAGCGCGGCGTCGACCCGCCAGCCGCCGGTCGGCCCGGGCTCAGCACGGATGGTGCCGCCGAATAGTGCCACTCGCTCGCGCATCCCAAGTAGGCCGTGCCCCAGCCCCTTACTCCCGTCGCGTGGCCTGCCGCTGTCCGTAACTCGAAGGCGAAGACATTCGGATTCGTACGTCACCTCCACGTCCGCACGCTGGGCGTCGCTATGGCGCAAGGTGTTTGTGAGCGCCTCCTGCACGATCCTGAAGGCTGAAAGCTCAACCCCTGGCGACAAGGGCATGGGGGTTCCGGAGATCGCTAGCCGGACTTCCAGTCCACTCTGCCCCATGGTCCGGGCCAACTCCTCGAGATCGTGAAGAGTCGGCTGGGGCGCTAACTCGCTTGCCCCGGCTCGCACCAGGCCCAGGAGCCGGCGAGTTTCCTGCAGGGCCTCCCGGCCGGTCGTCTCGATGGTGGCCAGGGACTCCTCAGCTAGCGCGGGTTGGCGCCGCGCGACGCGTCTGGCGGCGCCGGCTTGGAGAACCATGAGACTGACACTGTGTGCAATCACGTCATGGAGCTCACGAGCGATCCCTGCTCGCTCCTCTTCCCGGGCCCGAGACAACTTCTCGCCTTCCCTCTCGACCAATAGGCGCTGGTCCTCTCGCAGCTGGGAGATGAGGGTGCGGCGCTGGCGAAAGTCGTCGCCCAGTACGAAGGCCGCGGCGAACAACCCGTAGTTGTAGGGAATGTCGGCCAGGGTGACCTCGTGCTGCTGGGCCCAGCTGAAGGCAAAGCTGACCGGTAGCAGTAGGGCGACCTCCGCCGCTGCGAACCACGCGGTCTTTGGTTGCGAGTGGGCGGCCACGCTGTAGAGGCCCACCAGCACCGCAAAGGTCACGGGAAAGGAGTTCTGGTTGCCGAGCGCGACATGGGTCAGGGCCGCCGCTCCGCACACCAAGAAGACTGGGAAGGGCCAGCGGCGGCGCCAAATAAGGGGCAGCGTTGCCACCGCGACTACCGCCCCGCTGACGAGCGGGATGGTGTGTGACGGCGACGAGCTGAGGGCCAGAAGGACCTCCGCGGTCAACGCGATGAGCAACGCCAGGGACAGGTCAGCGAGTCCCCTGAGGGGACGTGGGATGCGGCGAGGCGAGGCGGTCACGGCGCTCATCCTAGGCGGCGGTGAAGCTTGCCACATCCTCCTCAAGGATGAGGTCGCCTCATCATTCCGGCTCCCAAGGTTCCGCCCACAGCGGGACGACAGAGCGCAGCTTGGGGGGCAGACTGCGGGAATGATCGCCATTCTGACTTCCAACGGGCGCGCAGTGTCAACTCGGCTCCGGGCGGGCGCCAGCGGATTAACCAACCCCTCCGGGGCTGTTGCACTTCTGGGACTCTGTGGGTTCGCCGCCCATATGCTGGTGGCCAGCAACTACGGGTACTTCCGGGACGAGCTCTACTACCTCGCTGCCGGAAATCACCTGTCCCTCGGCTACGTCGACTTCCCCTTTCTGATCCCCCTGCTCGCCTGGCTGGTGAGCCGCACCGCCGGGGACTCGCTTGTCGCCATCCACGTGATACCCGCCCTGGCCAACGGCGCCTTGATCGTGGTCACAGGGACCATTGCCCGGGAACTCGGCGGTCGCCGACTGGCCCAGACGCTGGCGGCGGCGGGGAGCCTCGTCTGCCTCACATTCCTGGCCACCGGAGCCATCTTCTCCATGGACGCGCTGGATGAGCTGTGGTGGGCGCTGATTGCCCTCCTCGTGATCCGGATGGTGCGCCGAGGCGAACCCCGCCTCTGGCTGGCCGTCGGAGCCGTCGCCGGGTTGGGAATGGCGACCAAGGTCACGATTCTCTTCTTTATCGCCGCCCTCGGGGGTGGGCTCCTGGCCACCCCAGCGCGCGCCTACCTGCAGTCTCGCTGGGCTTGGGTAGGTGCCGCCGTCGCGGCCATCTTCCTAGCTCCATACGTGGTCTGGGAGTTTCAGAGCGGGTGGCCTACGCTTCCATACTGGCACAACTACCTAGGAACGTTAGTGCCCCCCTCGCCCGTCAACTTCGCCGCTCAGCAGGCGTACGTCATGAACCCCCTCACGCTCCCGCTCTGGCTTGGAGGCACCTACTGGTACCTGCGCGGGCGCGGTGGCCCGGAACTGAGGGCCTTGGGGATCGCCTTCACCGCACTCTTCGTCTACTTTGCGTTCACTCCTACCAAGTCCTACTACCTGGCACCGGCCTATCCCATGATGTTCGCGGCCGGTGCTGTATGGCTCGAGGCCCGCGGTGCGGCGGCTCGAATCGGCAGGTGGTTCTGGGGCTATCTGGCGGCTCTCGGCATCAGTGGGGCACTGCTTGCCCCCATCGCCATGCCCATCCTCCCACCACCCACCTTCGCCAGCGCCTACGGGTTCCTGGGGAGCGATGCCGGGGCCAAGATAGCCCTGCACCAAAACGCCGTCCTGCCTCAATGGCTGGCAGATCGGTTTGGCTGGGAGAGCCTGGTCCACGAAGTCGCCGCCGTGTACTACCGACTGCCCGTCCGGAAGCGCCGCGAGGCTTGCATCTTCACCGACGACTACGGGGAGGCAGCTGCGATTGACGTGCTCGGCACCGCGGAAGGTCTTCCGCCCGCGATCAGCGGCAACAACAGCTTCTACTTCTGGGGTCCGAGCGGGTGCACCGCACACGTCGTCATCACCGTCGGAGTGACCCGCCGCGACGCGTCGGCGGCGTTCCGGCACGTGAGCGCGGCCGGGCGAACGAAGTGCTCGTACTGCATGCCACAGGAGGACGGCGTTCCCATTCTGGTGGCCCAGCAGCCTCGTCGGCCAATCGGCCTTCTTTGGCCCACCGTGGAACAGCTGAACTGACGACCCCGCCATCCTCGGCGGCTCCGCGCCAGCCGAGGCTCGCGCGCGCTTTGGCGAACCCAGGGCCGGCCAGAGTGGAAGCTCGAGGCGACGTGGATCTGAAGCCCGAGACGCGGTCCCCTGGCGGCGGACTCCCGGCGCCGCCTTCGCCATGCCGGAGCCCGCCGACCCCGGCGGCACCGGATGTCGGGCCAACCCGCGCGGACGCCTCCGAGACGCGACGCCGCTAAAATTTGCCTTCCGCCTGGCGAGTAATCTCGCGCCACAGGTTGGGGCCAACGCCCCTCGCCCCGCTCGCCCACCGCACCGCGCTGCCCGGGTTGCCACCACCGCGCGCAGTCTCGGGCGCGGCCGTCCGCCACCGGCACTTCAAGAAGGGGATGAGCAAGGTGCGTCGTTGGGTGCCGCAGAACGTCAGAGAGCTGCTCTCCGTCCGCGACTTCGTCCTGCTCTGGTCGGGCAGCACCGTGTCTCTGTTCGGCGATGGCATTTACTTCGTGACCATCGCCTGGGAGGTCTACCGGCTCTCCAACGCTCCCACCGCTCTGGGGGTGGTGTCGGCGGCCTTCGGACTCCCCCAGGTCCTGCTCCTTCTCGTTGGCGGCGTTTTGAGCGACCGGCTCGACCGTCGGCTCGTGATGCTGCTGAGCAGCGTGTTGAGCGGGGTCATGATCGCCGGCCTAGGCGCTTTCATCCTCCTGCATCAGCTGAGGCTCTGGGAGATCGTGGTGCTGGTCGCGGTATATGGGGTCGGCCAGGCGTTCTTCCTCCCCGCCTCCCGGGCGATCGTGCCCAGTCTCATCCGGCCCGACCTCGTGCCCCAGGCGATGGCGGTCGAGCAGTTCGTCCAGCCGCTCACATCCGGCCTACTTGGCCCCGCCGTGGGGGGCCTCCTGATCTCCGCGGGCGGCACCGGCTTCGCGTTCATCCTCGACGCCGGCACCTTCATGGTGGCGGCCGCCGCGCTGGCGACAATGTCCGCCCCACAACCGGTGCCCAACGCGGCCCCGGCTGCGAGGGCAACCGGCCGGTACGCGGGACTTGGCGAGATGCGGGAGGGGTTGCGCTTCGTCCGAGGACTGCCATGGATGTGGGCCGGGCTCTGTGCCGCAGGGATCGCCAACATCGCTCTGACCGGCCCCCTGACCGTCCTCATCCCCTATCTCATCAAGTACCGGCTCCACTCCGGGCCGGAGACCCTCGGGCTGTTCGGGGCCTGCGGCGGCCTGGGGGCCATCCTGACCGCCATCTACATTGGCTGGCGAGGCGTTCCCCGCAGCGATGTCAACTGGATATTTGTGAGCTGGACCGTTGGCACGGCCGCCTTGGTGCCGATGGGGCTGGCGGGAGCCGCCTGGGAGCTCCTGCCGCTCTCCTTCGTGACCGTGAGCGGCATTGCCCTCGGCAACGTGATCTGGTTCTCCCGGATGGGAGTGGAGGTACCTAGGCACCTGCTGGGTCGGGTGGCCAGCCTGGACATGATGGTGTCCTTCAGCCTCACGCCGCTCTCCAGTGCGGTGACCGGTCCCCTGGCGGCAGCCATAGGCGCCCGGCAGGTGCTGATCGTGGCCGGAGCCGGGGGCGCGGTGATTCCGCTCCTGTTGCTGCTCCTGGTCCCCGGGCTGCGCGGCAGCCACCGTCCGGTCGGCCACTCCACCACCTGACCTCTGTTCCAAGCCGCGGCACAGCCAACTCAGGGAATCTCGGCGAGCCGTGGCTGAGCTTGGCGGAAGGAGCCCGGTTCAGCTCGGTCCAGCGGCCACTGAATCCTGGAGGGATGGGGCACCGACCGCGAGCGCCCAGTGAACCCAGTCCCCCCCCCCTCTTCGGGCCCGCGACCACCGGGATTGCAGGTGGGCCCGGGCCGGCGAACGAGTCGCCGGCCCGGACTCTCCCAGAACCGCGGCCGACTCAGCGCCGCTGCAGCCGGACCTCCAGGGCATCCCGGAGCGCGTCTCCGACGAAGTTGAAGGCCACCACGGTGAGCACGATCGCCAGCCCTGCTGGGTAGATCAGCCACCAGTAGCCAGCGTATATGTAGCTGAGCCCATTGCTGAGCTCGCCACCCCAGTTGGTCGCGGGCGGAGGAACCCCGATTCCCAGGAAGCTCAGGGTGGCCACCGCGATGATCGCGTCCGCCACCTGGAAGGTGGCGTTGACCACGATCACTCCCACGGTGTTGGGGATGATGTGGCGGAAGAGGACCCTGCGGGTGCTGCCGCCCATCACCCTCACCGCCTGCACGTACTCGCGCACCCGCAAGCTGAGGGTCTCACCCCGCACGAGCCGAGCCGGCACCAGCCACGCCACCAGCCCGATGACCACGATCAGCTCCAGGGTGGAAGTGGTGAAGATGGCTCCCAACAGGATGAGCGCGACCAGGAAGGGGATGGCCAGCATGGCGTCCACGATCCTCATCATGACCGTGTCGATGATCCCCCCTGCCAGGCCGGAGACCGCTCCCCAGATCACCCCCACGAGAACCGCGATGATGGCGGCCGCGAAGCCCACCTCAAGGGAGCTCTGGCCACCGAGCATCAGCCGCCCGAGGTTGTCGTACCCCACCTGGTCGGTCCCCAGCGGGTGGGCCAGGCTGGGCCCGAGGTGGGCGATGTTGGGATTGTTGAAGACCTGCTGGGTCCGGTAGATGAGGGGCCCCACGTAGCTGAAGAGGACCATGAAGAGAATGATCCCCAGGCCCACGATCGCCAGCCGGTTCTCGAAGAAGACTGCCAGGATGAGGCGCCACATGGACCCGGAGCGGTAGCCCTCACCACCCTCCGGCAGCGCCCCGGCTACGGGCAGGTTGGCGGTCGGGTCAGCGGCACTCATTCCCTTCCCTCACAGAATTCAAGCGGTGGGGTCCCGGGCCGGCTAGACATAGCGGATCCTCGGATCCGCCACGGCATAGAGGATGTCAGCGAGCAGGTTGCCGATCACGGTGGCCAGGGCCACTACCACCACGAATCCAAGCAGGGTGGGGAAGTCGTCGCTGACCGCGGCGTTGTAGTAGAGAAGCCCCATTCCCGGGTAGTTGAAGACATCCTCGGTCACCACCGCGCCGCTGACGATGCCTCCGATCGACAGCCCGACCAGGGTGATCACCGGGATCAGCGCGTTGCGCAGGACGTGGATCATCAAGATGGCCTGGTTGGAGACCCCCTTGGCCCGGGCGGTGCGCACATAGTCCTGGATCATCTGCTCCAGCATCGAGGAGCGCATGTAGCGGCTGAAGAGGGCGACAGTCACCGCGGTCAAGGTCATGACCGGCAGCACCATCCCGTTGAGGTCGGTCCACGGGTAGGTCTGGTTCTGCGGGGCCTCGAACGGCAGCCAGTTCAGCGTCTGGTTGAAGAGGATGATCAAAAGGATGCCCAGCAGGAAGGTGGGCATCGAGTAGAAGATGAAGCTGAGCCCCGTCAGCACGTAGTCGTCGGCCCGGTTCCGGTGCACCGCCGACCATATCCCGAGTGGTACGGCGATGATCACCGCCAGCACAAGGGATGAGCCGACCAGAAACAGTGTCTTGGGCAGGCGCTGGCCGATCAGCGCGGTCACCGGCTGATTCAGCTTGTACGAGAAGCCCAGGTTGAGGTGGATAAGGTTCCAGACCCAGAGCCCGTACTGGACGTACAGCGGCTTGTTGAAGCCGAGCTCGGCATTCAGCTGCTTTATGGTCGACGGGCTGGCCCTGGTGCCGAGGATGGCCCGCACCGGGCTCCCAGGGAGCAGGTGGAGCAAGATGAAGGTGATGATCGTGACCCCGATGAGGACCACGATCGCCTGACCGACCCTCCGGATCATGTATCCGATCACGTTCGTCTCACTCCCTTGCGCCGCTTCCTAGTGGG
>JAJYWM010000305.1 GCA_021791455.1 bacterium
TCGTCTCGGGGGTTGCCGCTGCGAGGAAGTCGTCCACCCCGGCCTCCCTGGCGATGGCGGATGCCGTGAGCGGGTTGTCACCGGTGATCATGATCGTCCTGATGCCGGCGCGGCGGAGCTCGGCAAAGCGTTCGGCGATTCCGGGCTTGACCACATCCTTGAGTTCAATGACCCCGAGCACGTCGGCTCCGTCAGTGACCGCAAGCGGGGTCCCACCTGCCCCGGCGATGCGGTTGGCGACCTCGTCCAGGGAGCGGGGGACTGTGCCGCCTAGCTGCTCCACCCAGCGCTTCACGGCCTCGGCCGCTCCCTTGCGGATCCGGCGCTCCCCGAGATCGAGCCCGGACATTCTGGTGGTCGCCGAGAACGGCACGAAGGTACTTGACTTGGGCAAGGTTGCCTCTGGTAGGTCAAACCTCTCGATGGCGAAGGACACAATCGACCGCCCTTCCGGGGTCTCGTCGGCCAGCGAGGAGAGCAGGGCCGCCTGAGCGAGGTCCCGGTCGCGATGGCCCCCAACGGGGATGAAGGCTGCAGCCATGCGGTTGCCCAAGGTGATGGTTCCCGTCTTGTCGAGGAGCAGGGTCTGGACGTCTCCGGCCGCTTCGACCGCCCTCCCGCTCATGGCGAGCACGTTGCGCTGGACCATTCGGTCCATCCCGGCGATGCCGATGGCGGACAGGAGGGCGCCGATGGTGGTGGGGATGAGGCAGACCAGCAAGGCCACCAGGACCACGATTGACACCGAGCCCCCGGCGTAGGTCGCGAAGGGGTAGAGGCTCACGACCACGGGCAGGAAGACTAGGGTCAGGGCCGCCAGCAGGATGGCCAGCGCGATCTCGTTGGGGGTGCGCTTGCGATTCGCCCCCTCGACCAGGCCGATCATGCGGTCCATGAAGGTCGCACCGCGCTCCGCTGTGATCCGCACCACTATGCGGTCGGAGAGGACCCTGGTGCCGCCGGTGACGGCGGACCGATCGCCACCGGACTCACGAATGACAGGAGCGGACTCCCCGGTGATGGCCGACTCATCCACCGAGGCGATGCCCTCCGTGATCTCGCCGTCGGAGGGGATGACATCACCGGCCTCACAGATCACGCAATCGCCCTTGCTCAGCTCAGCCGAGGTGATCGCCTCCTCGCCGCCGTCCTCTGTGATGCGTCGGGCCAGAGTGTCCGAGCGCATGCTGCGCAGGGCGTCCGCCTGGGCCTTGCCCCGGCCCTCCGCCACCGCTTCGGCGAAGTTGGCGAAGATGACGGTCAGGAACAACCAGACGGTTATGCTCCAGCTGAAGAGGGTGGGGTGGAGGATCGCCTCGAGCAGCGTGATCACGGTGCCGATCAGCACCACGAACATCACCGGGTTGCGCACCTGCAACCGAGGATCCAGCTTGAGCAAGGAGCCCGCCAGCGCTTGGCGGAGGATGCGACGGTCGAAGAGGCTGCGGCTTCGCTCCGCAGCTGGCTTGCGGCGCGCCGAGCCGGGTGCGGACGTGGTGCTGGGGGGCATCAGAAGAACCTCCCGTGGCTGAGTTGCTCCACCAATGGTCCGAGGGCAACCGCGGGGAAGAACGTCAGACCGCCCACGATCACGATCACGCCCAGCAGGAGCACCACGAACATGGCGTTGTCAGTTCGGAATGTGCCCGCTGACGCTGGCACCACCTGCTTGGAGGCGAGAACCCCTGCCAGGGCCAGCACGGGAATCATGACTCCGAAGCGGCCCAGCAGCATGTCGATCCCACCCAGGATGTTGTAAAAGAGGCTGTCACCGTTGAATCCGGCGAAGGCCGATCCGTTGTTGTTCCCCTGCGAGGTGATGGCATACAGAATCTCTGTGAACCCGTGGGGGCCACTGTTGAATGCGCCCGCGCGACCTACCGCCAGAGTTGTGGCGAGGCCCGCCAGGACCACCACGGTGACGGGCATCACGAGGACCCCGAGGCTTGCCAATTTGATCTCGGTCGCCTGAATCTTCTTGCCCAGGTACTCGGGGGTCCGGCCGATCATGAGCCCTCCTATGAAGACGGCCACGATGGCGTCCAGGAGGATGGTGTAGAGACCGCTGCCAACCCCCCCTGGGGTGACTTCGCCCAGCATCATCCCTGTCAGCAGGCCGAAGCCGCCCATCGGGTTGAAGGAGTCGTATGAGGCATCGGCCGAGCCCGTCGAGGTCTGGGTCGAGGCGACGCCGTAAAGAGCTGAGTTCAGGGCCCCAAAGCGGACCTCCTTGCCCTCCATGTTGCCGCTGGGTTGCGCAGTCAGCCCGGCGGCGGCGACGGCGGGATTGGGCTGGGCCTCGGCATACGCCGTGAACGACGTCCAGATGCCAAAGATGACCGCCATCGTCGCCAGCAGCGCCACCCCCTGGCGCAGAGAGCCCACCATCTTTCCGAACGTGTAGGTGAGCGCGACCGGTATTGCCAGGAGTAGGGCGATGGACAGCAGGTTGGTGAGGGCCGTTGGGTTCTCGAATGGATCCGCCCCGTTGGCGTTGAAGAAGCCACCTCCATTGGTCCCCAGTTGCTTTATCGCCTCCATGAATCCGACGGGCCCCAGGGGAATCAGCTGGGTCACTCCGTTGAGCGAGTCGTGGATGAGAGTTGGGCCCCCGAGGGTTTGAACGGCCCCCTCTGCCACGAACACCACGCCTGTGCACACTGCGATGGGCAGGAGGACGTACAGACATCCTCTGGTGGTGTCAACCCAGAAATTGCCGATGGTTGGCCGACCGCGGCGGGCGAAGCCACGGGCCAAGGCTATGGCGGCCGCAATTCCAACCGCTGCCGAGACGAACTGCTGGACCTGGAGCGCAGCCATCTGGCTCAGGTAGGACATCGTGGTCTCGCCGGCGTAGTTCTGCCAGTTGGTGTTGGTGACAAAGGAGACGGCCGTGTTCCAGCTCAGGGCCGGTGGTACCCCGGGCAGGTGCTGGGGGTTGAGGGGGAGGATGCCCTGGAGCCGGAGGATCAGGTAGGTGAGGAGGATGGCGACCCCCGAGAAGATGACCACCGAGGCCGCGTACCGCTGCCAGCTCTGCTCCTCTTCCGGGGAAGTGCCGAGGGTTCGGTAGATGAGCCGTTCGGCGAAGCGCAGCCAGGTGACTCGGCCCGCGTACACCGCTTCCAGGTAGGAGCCCAGAAAGCGCCAGCAGATAGCCAGCGCCACCAACAGGACTAGCACGGTCAGCAGGAAGGAGAGCACTCAGAATCGCTCCGGGTCGAACATCGCAACTCCCAGGTAGACGAAGACCAGGAGCGCCAGACCAAGGAGGATGAGGTGGGTCAGCATCACAGACGGCCCAGGCAACGAATGAGCGCCAAGCTCAGCCCGACGAAGGCGGCGGTGCCGGCCACCGCGAGAATGTCTGCCATGCCAAGAGCCTGCCCGGCGCGGCATCAACGCCGTGTAAACGAAACGGCTCGTCCCGTCAAGGTAATGTAAAGAGGTCAAGCACTTAGAGCTCCGGCCCGGTTCGGCTAGCAGGTGGGCGCCTCGGGGAGGAGGTGGCAGGCGAACGGGGATGCCGACCGCGCGCAGGATGCGCGGTCGGTGGGCCACCGGGCCGCAGCCGCGGCTCCAAGCTATCGAAGGTCGGGGCGGGGGCTCGGGGCCAGAAGCGGAGCGCCCGGGTCGTTGACGGCCCGGGTGTCGTCTTCTATGGTGGTTCCGTGAGTGAGCCCATTTTGGGCAGGGGACGAAGTCAAGGAACCGAAACGCTTGCGGGAGGACTGGCGCCTGCTGCTCCCAGCTCGGCGTGGTTCTGGGAGGCCACCACCTGTGGTGCCGGCAATCGGGTATCCTTCGCCACGGGAAGCTCAGAGTGCCATGAGGCCCTGCAGTGGCGATCCGGCCGCTGGGTTCTCTTCTCGTGGAGCCGTGGAGCTGAGGAGGAGGCGGCCTACCGACAGGTCGCCCAGGACGAGGCGCGCGCTTGGCTTCTTCGCAACGAGCACTTCGATGCGGCCGCGAGCGTCGCGGTGCCCGGCCATTTGCCGGCCTCTGGGAGGTCGCTGGTGCGGCGTGTATATGCGCCGCGAGCAGCTGAAGAAGGGATCCGGGTCTTGGTGGATCGGCTGTGGCCCAGGGGCCTCCGGCGTGACTCAGGCCTGTTCGACAGCTGGGCCAAGGCTGCTGCCCCCTCCACGCCACTTCGACTCTGGTATGGCCACAGGCAGGAGCGCCTTCCCGAGTTCCGACGCCGGTACGAGGGGGAGCTCCAGATCCCTCCGGCATGCTCCGCTCTTGGCGCGCTCACCGGTCTGATGAGGCGAGGTCCCCTAACCCTGGTCACCGCGACTAGGGAGCTCGCCTCGTCGGCGGCAGAGATTCTGGCTGACCAGGTTGCAATCGCTGCCGGTTCCCCAGGTAAACTGCGCTCGGCACCGGGAGCCCGGACGAGCCAGCCTACCTTGGAGGATTTGGCTTGAGCTTCTTCAAAAACCTAGAGGACATGGCCCAGGGGATGGGCAGCAACCAGCCGACTGCGGACCTACCGCCACACCGATGTGCCGGTTGCCAGACGCAGATGGATTATAGAGGCGCCCACACCCTTCGAACGGGCGGACTGCAACGGGGATTCGGCATAGGGGCGGACATGATCCTCGGCGCGGGGCTCGACAATCTCATCAATCAGGCGACTGAGCGCAACGTGGTGATGCACGTCATGGTCTGCCCGAAGTGTGGCGAGGTGGCGTTCATCAACGATCCTCAGCGGGGCTTCTGAGCGCGCCCGGGGGCTCGCGTCTTGGGGCAGCCTCGCCGTAGAGACTGCCCCAAGAGCGGTCAGGAGAAGAGCCGGTCCACCGAGATTCTGCCCGGGCCGGTGAGTCCGATCGCCATGGCGGCGACTCCCAAGAGCAGGGCGAATTCGTAGCCTCCCTGCCCGTAGGGGCCAGTCTTCCAATGGGCCTGGCGTACCGCGACCGCCATGTTGGCCGCACTGGCGGCGCTTGCGATAGGGGTGGCCGCACCCAACATCAGTCCGAGTCCGCCAGCCAGCTCCGATACCCCGCTGGCGGCCGCCGCAAACTCAGGCAGCGGGATTCCCATCTGCCCCAGGTGCTCGGCGAAATTGGCAGGGCCACTCTTCTCCCAAGCTGGCGCGTAGTTAGCCCCGAGCAGAGAGCTGAGCGGCCCCGGGGGCCTTCGGCCTGGGCCGCCGAAGAGCTTGGGCAGTCCGTGAGCCGCCAGAATGCCGCCCGTCACGATTCGCAGAGTCAGAAGGCCGATGTCCGATTTGCTCAATCTCTCGATCTCCAGTTGGTCGACGCCCGTCCGCTTCCCGGCGGCAATGGTTGCGTGAACAACGATACTTGGGAGCGTCCCCCAGGGCCGCCTACGATCTCGCTACAGGGAATCTCCGTCAGGTAGCGGCGGCTTCGGTAGGTAGGGCGAAGGGAACGGCAGGCATCGAGGTGGCGCGGCGGCGGAGGATCAGTACGGGACTTCGCAGGACAGGCTCGAAGTGAGCCTTCACATAGCTGATGAGGGCCGGGTTCCAGGGTATTCGAAGGTAGCTGAGCGGGGTCAGAAGGAGGTAGTCGGCCCTGCGAAACATCGACAGCCAGGCCGGTGCGGCTCCCTGGGCGGCTGGGCTCGAGGGGTCCTGGCTGCCGGAGATGGCGATAGTGGTGCCGAGCGCGTCGACCATGAGCGGACAAGTCGGGGAATTGGCCACGAAGCGGTTTGCGTTCACGGTGAATTCTGAGTCGTCGGTGACGACGCAGGCGCCACTTGGGATGGCTGCGGCTATCGCGGCGGAGGGATCTGGGGCTCTCTGCAACAGGACCGGGATCGCCAGGGCGTGGAGCAACCCGAGAAGGCAGACGGCGGCGGTGGCGGCGACCAGTGGACCGGGGCTCAGCCTGACCAGCCGCCCCACGGAGAGGGCGAGAAGCAAGCCGAGGAAGGGGGCGAGGAAAGCTGGATAGTGATAGAAGAAGTCGGGAGGCCAGAGCAGGGCCGCCGCCACCACAATGGTCGAGAACGCTGCGAACCATTCCAGGGGCGTGACGGACAGCACTGATGGTCCTGGGGGCGCCGCAACTCCCTTCTGGGGAAGACTGTTTCTGCCCAGAAATGCCGCGGCGACCACCGCCAGCACCACCAGGGTGGCCCCGACTGCCAGGAGCTTGTAGAGGTGCCCGGATGGCACTCCGAGGCCGGCCCAGACACTGGTCATGAACTCCAGGCGATCCACTATTGGGAGCCCTGCTTGCCCGGTCCGGCCGAGCTGGTCGATGGCGACCTGGTGGACGAATTGGCCTGGGGCAAGGACCAGGAAGGGGAGGCAGGGTACAGCCACGCCCAGGGCTGCCCCCAGCGCGAAGCGCAGCGCCCGAGATGGTTGCGGCCACGCCAGCATCAGAAAGAGGACGGCGGCCGGAATTACCGCCCAAGTCTTCATGGTCCCTCCGACCCCGAAGGCCAGGCCGGCCGCGACCAGGCGCCAGCTGACCCCGGTGAACCTGTCCTTGTCGAAGATTAAGACCAGGCCGAGGAGGCAGAACAGGTTCAGGAAGGGTTCCAGGAGCAGAGCACTGGAAGCCAGGATCGCGTCCGGATAGAGCGCTATGAACAGGCAGGCGACCGCGATTACCAGCAGCGAACGGTGGCGGAGCAGGCGCCCGAGCAGCAACACGTTGATGAACGAGACGAAGACCACGAACACCCGGGCGACCTCAAGGGCGTGGTGGCTACCAAGAGGGTAGGAGAGCAGGGCCACGGGGGCGAGCAGCAGAGGAACTCCCGGTGGCTGGATGAGAGCGAAGTCGCGGTACGGCAAGATGCCGTGCACCAGGCGTATCGCGGTTCCGAAGTAGACCGCGTCGTCGTACTCCCATGAACCTGCGAGGTGGCCGGTGGCGATCAGCGTCCCGAGTCGCAGCGCCATGGCCAAGGCGGCCACAGCCAATACCGTGTTGGCCTTGGCTCGTGAGCCCATCCAGCTCCGGTGCACTTCGCGTCCGGGCGGCGGGGCCGTCAGGGTCGCGATGAATCCCGGGTGGGGCCCTGGCGGCTGCGACATTGCCGGTAAAGAGTACACGCCCGGGCCGACCGTCCCGCCCGACCTGGCCGCTTCGTCCCAGTTTTGCGATCACGATGCCTCGCTGATGGGCGGCCACTGCGGCGCTCGGAGTGGCGTTGCTCCCTCAACCGCCCAATTGGTGCCCTCCCCCAAGGGATGGCTCAGAGTTCCGTGCCACGGTGAGGGCGAAGCGCCGGGCAGCCTCTGCCGATGCCGCCGGCTCTCGGCTCCCGACACCCTGGGCCAGGCTCCGACGGTCGGCTCGGGCCAGCCGCAGTTTGATTCCGAGGCCAAGAGCTCGGTCAAATCAGGGAGTCCGAGATGCCGCGGGCTATGCTGGTGGTCCAATGGAAGTACGCGAAGACCTCCGAAACGTGGCCATCATCGCCCACGTGGACCATGGGAAGACCACCCTGGTCGACGCCATGCTGCGTCAGACCGGTGCTTTCCGGGCCAACATGGAGGTCGCCGACCGGATCCTTGACTCAGGCGACCTGGAACGCGAGAAGGGCATCACGATCCTGGCCAAGCACACGGGCATCAACTATCTCGGGACCAAGATCACCATCGTCGACACCCCGGGCCACGCGGATTTCGGAGGCGAGGTTGAGCGCGCACTGGCGATGGTTGATGGGGTCCTTCTCTTGGTGGACGCGTCCGAGGGCCCGCTGCCGCAGACCAGGTTCGTGCTCCGCAAAACTTTGGAAGCGGGCCTTCGCGTCATCGTGGTCATCAACAAGGTCGACCGCCCGGACGCTCGAGTGAGCGCGGTGGTCCGAGAGGTCGAGGACCTCTTCTTGGACCTTGACGCGGCCGAAGACCAACTGGACTTCCCAGTGCTGTATTCCAGCGCGCGTCAGGGCTGGGCCAGCCTGGACCCGAGCTCTCCAGGGGAGAACCTGATCCCTCTCTTCGATGCGGTGGTGAGCACCATCCCCGCGCCGACTTACGAGCCGGGCCATCCCCTTCAGGCGCTGGTAACCAACCTCGATGCCTCACCGTACGTGGGCCGGTTGGCGATATGCAGAGTGCATCAAGGCACCCTGCGCAGGGGGGAGCAGGTGGCCTGGTGCAGGGTTGACGGCAGCGTGGCGAGGGAGAAGATCACAGAGCTCTATGCGACCAGGGCGCTGGAGCGCGTCGACGTGGATTCTGCCGGCCCAGGTGAGATCGTGGCCGTGGCCGGGTTCGCCGACATCTCCATCGGGGACACGCTGGCCGATCCGGAGGACCCCAGGCCCTTGGCGACAATCCTGGTGGACGAGCCCAGCCTTTCGATGACTGTGGGGATCAATACCTCCCCGCTGGCGGGAAGGGAGGGGACCCGCCTGACCGCCCGCATGGTGAAGAACCGCCTCGACCAGGAACTGGTGGGAAACGTCTCCTTGCGAGTGGAGCCGCTACCCCGCCCTGACACCTGGGAGGTGCTGGGCCGTGGCGAGCTGCAGCTGGCGGTCCTGGTCGAGACCATGCGGCGAGAGGGCTTCGAGTTGACCGTGGGAAAGCCCCAGGTGGTCACTCGAGAGATGGACGGGATCCTGCACGAGCCGATGGAGAGGGTGGCCGTGGATGTCCCCGAGGACTATCTGGGGGTGGTCACTCAGCTGCTGTCCCTGCGCAAGGGACGGTTGGAGGAGATCGTGAATCATGGCACCGGGTGGGTTCGTATGGACTACCGGGTGCCCGCTCGCGGCCTGGTCGGGTTCCGCAGCGAGTTCGTCGTGGAGACCAGGGGCACCGGGGTGCTGCACAGCGTGTTCGACGGCTGGGAGCCCTGGCACGGGGAACTGCGCACGAGGCGCAACGGGTCGATGGTCTCGGACCGTCGCGGTATGTCGACGACGGAGGCGCTGCTCTCCCTGGAGGAACGGGGAACCCTCTTGATCGGTCCGGGGACCGAAGTCTACGAGGGCATGGTGGTGGGCGAGAACGCTCGCAGCGACGACATGGACGTCAATCCCACCCGGGAGAAGAAGCTGACCAACATGCGGTCATCGACCTCCGATGAGCTGGAGCGTCTGAGCCCCTACCGCCAGCTCTCTCTGGAGCAGGCGCTTGAGTTCATTGGAGAAGACGAGTGCGTCGAGGTCACACCCAAGTCGATCCGGCTTCGCAAGGTCACCCTCGAACAGGCGATGCGGGCTCGTCAACGACGCCGTGGGCGTCGGGAGTCCGAAGAGCCGGTGGGCGTCAGATGACCATCTTCCGGTCCGTCCGGGGCCAGCGGCACCAGCGCGGCCCGAAGGCCACCTGACTGAGTGATGGCAGGTCCAGTGCCCGAGCCCGCCATATCGGCCTCGGACTTGGCTGGGCAGAGAGTTGCGGTAGTCGGCGCCGGAACGATGGCGGAAGCCATGGTGATCGGGTTGCTGCAGAGAGGCCTGGTGGCGCCACGAGACGTTGTCTGCAGTCATCCCCGAGCTGTCCGGCGGGAGGCGCTGGAGTCCGCTCTCAACGTGTCGACTACAGCCGACAACGCAGAGGCTGTGCGGGGCTCAGATGTGGCTCTCATCGCGGTCAAGCCCC
>JAJYWM010000279.1 GCA_021791455.1 bacterium
GGCCCCGGCTGCGGCTTCTTGCCCGACCGACGCTCCTCATGCTGGTCTTCGGGCTCGGCGGGACCCTGCTCTTTCTGACCGTGGGCTTTGCTCTGCCCGCTTCGCTGCTGGGCCGAGAGGGGGTTCCCCTCTTTGCGCTCGGAGGCTCGGCGGCGGTGGCCCTCGGGGTTGCCAACGCCACCAGCGCCATCGCCCAGGAGATTCAGTTCCGGGGAATCCTCCTGGCGGCACTGGAGCGCCAGCAGAGCCAGGGGGTGGCGGTTCTGGTGCAGGGCCTCATCTTCGGCCTGTCCCACCTCGCCATCCAGTACGAGGGTCCCGCGGCGAGCTTCATCCCCATAGTCATAGCACTGGGCTGGATCTGGGGCTGGATGACCGTGCGCAGCAAGAGCCTGCTGCCCGCGATGCTGGTGCACATAGTGGCCGACTTCTACGTCCTGGCGGTGGTGGTCAGTGGCCTCTACGGTGGTTGACCGCCATCGGCACTTGCTCCGGTGTGCCACCCTCCTGCTTGCCCTGCCTGCGCTCACCCTCTTGGCTTCGCCACCCGTCCTGGCCGCGTCGACGTGGTGGGTCAGCGCCCCCGGGCCAACCCGAGACCTCTCCGATGTCGCGTCCAACTCTTCGACCACGACCCTGGGCATCTCCGGTGGCAGGAGCTATTGGCTGGACGTCGAGCGGGGTTCCCTGTTGGCAACAGGCGACCAGGGCGCAGCCACGTTCGTGGCCGCCTCCGAAACCCGCGGCTGGATCCTCAACCGTGATGGAAGCCTTTACTCCTCGCAGCTTGGCGGGCCGGCCCGTCTCCTGCAGAGCCTTCCCGGGCGAGCGCTGGGGCTGGCGGTCTCGCCTGCCCCGCACCCCACCCTGGTGGCGGTCACCAGCAAGGGAATCTATCTGGGGCCGGCCGGAGATCGGCTGTCCCCGCGCGGGAGTCCTCCCGCCGGGTCCAGCTTGCTCGCCCTGACGGGCCCTGTCGTCCGCGGCCAGCCGTTCGTCGTGGCGACCACCCGGGGCATCTACCTACTCGCGGCAGATGGGCACCTCGCCCTGTCGCGCAACTCCCCGCGCTTGGGGGCCGGGGCCGCGGTGGCCGAGCTGGGAGACGGCATCATCTTCGCGGGGGATGACCGAGGGACCATCTACGCCCTGTATTCGATAGGTTGGACCCCCATCTTTCAGATCCTCCCTCAGGGCGGTCTCCAGGGAGTGCCCAACCTGACCGGGATCGTGGGGGTGGGGCCGGACGCGGCGTACGTGGCGACCCGGGGTTTCGGAACCCTGCTGACTCCGGACGGAGGTTACAGCTGGTACCGTGCCGCTCCGAGCGCCGACGTGGTGGCCCTGGCGGCTCTGGGCCCGATCTACTCCAGAAACCCAAGTGGCCTGGTGCTGGCGGCGACGCCCCGGGGCCTCTTCATCCACCACCTCCAGACGCTTCCCGCCCCGCCGACGTACGCCGGGTCCGCTGAGACAGCTCAGCTGCTCGGCACAGCCGCCGTGACCGCGGTCGCGGCCATCCTCGCGATAGCGGGGCTCTGGGCTATCACGCGCCGCCGTCGGCGCCGCCTCTTCGTATGATCTGCAGCACGGACTGAGTGTGCTCCACCGCGAGAATCCAGACCAAGGAGGGCGCATGTGAAAGCGGTCGTGATGGCGGGTGGCGAGGGAAGCCGCCTGCGACCTCTGACCAGCCGCCGTCCCAAGCCCCTGGTGCCGGTCGTGGGGCGCCCTTGTTTGGAGCACGTGCTGCGGCTTCTGCGCCGGCATGGGATCACCGAGGTGGTCATAACCCTGCAGTACCTGGGGGCGTCCATCCGCAACTACTTCGGCGACGGCCAAGAGCTGGGCATGCACCTGGAATATGCCGTGGAGGACCGGCCCCTTGGAACCGCCGGGAGCGTGAAGAACGCCGCCGCGATGCTGGACGGGACCTTTCTGGTGATCAGCGGCGACGCCCTCACTGACATCGACCTCAGCCAGGCCCTGGCGTTTCACCAGGACCGCCGGTCGCGGGCCACGATCGTCCTCTCCAAGGTCGCCAATCCCTTGGAGTACGGGGTCGTCGTCACCAGCTCCGATGGTCGCATCGACCGGTTCTTGGAGAAGCCCTCCTGGGGTGAGGTGTTCAGCGACCAGGTGAACACTGGAATCTATGTCATCGAGCCCGAGGTGCTCGACTACATCCCGCAGGACAAGCCTTGTGACTGGTCCCAGGACGTCTTCCCGGAGATGCTGAGCCGCCAGGATTCGCTCTGGGCGGTCGTCGGACGGGGTTACTGGTGCGACATCGGCAGCATCCCGAGCTACCTCCAGGCCAATTGGGACGCGCTGGAGGGCCGGGTGCAGTGCGAGATCGCCGGCCACCGGATCGGCGACTCCCAGTGGGTGAGCGAGGGGGCAGAGATCGCAACCTCGGCACAGATCGTGGGCCCCGCGTTCATAGGGCGCGACTGCGTGGTCGGCGAGGACGTGTTCCTCAACGGGCCGGTCGTATTGGACAGGTTCGCCCGGGTGGATCAGGGGGCGAAGCTCAGCAACTCGGTCATATGGCCCCAGGTCTATGTGGGAGAGCGCAGCCGTCTGCGCCAGACCGTGGTCTGCGGGGCGGCGACCATCAAGCCGGAGGTCCTCCTGGACGACGGGAGCGTGATCGGTGACGACTGCACCATCGGGGCGGGATCCGTGGTCGAGCAGGGCGTTCGGATCTGGCCCGGCAAAGAGATCGAGCCGGGCTCGCTGGTCCACGAGTCGGTGATCTGGGCGGGCACGTGGCGATCGGCTCTGTTTGGTTCCGCCGGGCTCACCGGCTTGATCAATGTCCAGCTGACGCCCGAGTGGTGCGCCAGGCTGGGAGCGGCCTGGGCCGCAACCAATCCCAGGGGCGCTCAGCTGGCCATATCCCGCGATCGCAGCCCGGGATCCAGAATGATCAAGCGCGCCATGATCTCGGGCATGCTCTCGGCTGGCGCCAGGGTGCTGGACCTGAGCGAGCTTCCGGTTCCCCTAACCTGCCACTTCACCAGGGATTCCCAAGCCGCGGGGGCGGTGCACATCGTGGCCTCACCGCTGGACAGCCGGTCCGCCGACATCGAGGTCCTCGACGAGTTGGGGATGGCCCTGGACAGGCGCCAGGAGCGCAAGCTTGAGAACACCTTCTTCCGCGAGGACTTTCGCCGGGTGGTGCCCAGGGAGATCCAGGAGATCGGGTATCCGGAGGGAGTCCTGGCAGCCTACGTCCAGGATGTCTTGAGCGGTCTGGAGCTGGATCAGGTTCGCAAGGGCCATCCTCGAGTTCTGGTCGACTTCGGCTTTGGAAGCTCCTCTGTGGTGCTGCCGCATCTCCTCCACGAAGCCCAGGTTCAGACGGTCTCGCTGCGGTCTGGTTTCGAGGAGGAGTCGTACGCCTCCCCGGTTCCGCGGGACCCCGACGAGGAGTTGCAGCAGGCGGCCAGCATCACCAAGACCGTCTCCGCCAATGTGGGGGCGAGGGTCGACCCTCCCGGCCAGCGGCTCTACCTGATCGACGATCAGGGAGAGATCTTCTCCCACCAGGAGGCCATCTGCCTCATGGCCAAGCTGGCGCTCGCCGCCCACCCTGGGGGCACCGTCGTGGCCCCTGTCTCGGCCTGCTGGCGGTTGGATGATGTGGTCTCGGAGGGCGCCGGTCGGTTGATTCGCTGCCGGGCGGACATCAGCTCAGTCGTGCGAGCTTCGGCTCGCAACAAGGCAGTGCTGGGAGCCGATGGCCTGGGCGGTTTCATTTGGCCGGAACATCTGGCTGCCTACGATGCCATCTTCACCCTGTTGGCGGCTGTACAGCTGACCGTCGCCGCAGGGGCCTCCCTCTCAGAGATCCGGCGCCAGCTCCCCATGGGGTTTCACAGGGAAACCACGGTCCCCTGTCCGTGGGATGTCAAGGGAGAGGTGATGCGCCGCCTGGTGGAGGGGCATCAGGGGGAGCGAGTTGATCTCACCGATGGCTTGAAGGTGCTATTCGACAGGGGCTACGCACTGGTCCTGCCGGATGCGGACACCCCCCACTATCGAGTCGTGGTGTCGGGAGCGGACTCCGCCGAGGTGGACTTGCAGCTCCACCGATTCAGCGAATTGGTCCAGGGCACGGTCCAGAGCGCAGTCCGGTGACCCTCGCTCCGCTTAGAGCTTGGTCGGGCCAGGCCCGGCCGACGGGCTTTCGTCCGCGGTGAGAGGCCCGGCCATCCCTACTGGTGAACACCACTCAGGCGGCACCGGTTGGCTCAGGGCCGCCGTGCTCGGTGCTGACGACGGGATCGTGTCGACGGCTAGCCTCATGCTCGGGGTGGCGACCGCGAACGCCGACGCCCATCAGGTGCTGGCCGCCGGAATCGCCGGGCTGGTGGCCGGGGCCATGTCGATGGCGGCGGGTGAATACGTCTCGGTGTCGACTCAGCGGGACGCCGAGCAGGCGGATCTGCAGAGGGAGCGGGTCGAGCTTCGCGAGGATCCCAAGGGTGAGCTGGAGGAGCTCGCGCAGATCTACGTGACTCGCGGAGTCGAACCGGATCTGGCCCGCAGAGTCGCCGCCCAACTCATGCAGCGTGACCCGCTCGGAGCCCACGCCAGAGACGAGCTCGGGATCACCGATCAGGGACGCGCCCGACCGGTTCAGGCGGGCCTCTCATCAGCGGGAGCCTTTGCCAGCGGAGCCATCCTGCCCATTCTGGGTGCGCTCCTGGTCCCGGTTGGAGCACGCGCCGCCACCCTGGCTGCTGTCGCGCTGGTAGCGCTCGCGATTCTGGGCTCGCTCGGAGCCATGGCCGGGGGGGCGAACTGGCGCAGAGGAGCGCTCCGAGTCCTGGTCGGTGGCGCTGCGGCTATGGTGGTGACGGCTGGGATCGGCCACCTGGTCGGGGCCGCCAACCTCTGATCTCGACCGTCCTGCCCTCGGGGATCGGCTCAGTCGACCCCCAGGTCATAGGCGGCGGAGATCTCGTCCAAGTTGTAACGGCGCATGGCCAGATGAGTCCTGGTGCTGGTGATGCCGTCGATCTTGGTGAGGTGACTCTGGACCAGCTCCGCCAGTGCCTCCAGGTCGGTCAGATGGACCTTGGCTATGAAGTCGACGTCCCCGGTAGTGGTGTAGGTCTCGATCACCCCTGGGCAGGCGGCGAGCTTGGGGCCCACGTTCCCCAGGGACTCTCGATCCGCGTTGACGAGCAGGAAGGCGGTGATCATGGGGAGTGCTCCTTGGCGGTCGCGGGTAACTGAAGCACCAGAGTACAGCGATATACTCGGCTCGTCGGGCGGGAGTAGCTCAGTTGGCAGAGCGTCTGCTTCCCAAGCAGAAGGTCGCCGGTTCGAACCCGGTCTCCCGCTCCAAACCCAACTTTCGAGTGCGATACTAAGCCTCAATCCACCGACCGGGTTCAGGGGAAGGGGCGCGGGAGGGCTGGCGAGGCATCGAAGGCGGGGAAATGGTTGGCCGGGCCGTCGCCGCAGGGTCATGACAGGAGTGGGGCGGCCGTCGAAGCTGCAGAACTGCCTGAAATGGGGCACAACATGGAGATTCCGGGCATGCTGACGCCGGTTGGAGGTCCGCGAGGAGTGGGCGGGAGAAGGCGCTCAGGTAGCAGCGCGGATTTGGCTAAGGGCGTTGAGGAACAGTTGCTGCCAGGGCCAGCGTTGGGACAGATGCACGGTCACGCGGCGGGCGGAGCGGGTGCGTCGCCCCGGGACTGAGAATAGGCAGAGGCGCAGTCGACCGGTGGTAGTGCGAGCTGGCAGCTGCTCAGGCAGGCCGATGTCCACCACCCATCTGGCCAGGTTGTGGGCCATGGTTGAAAAGGCCAGCCAGGCAGCGTTGGCGGCGAATTGCCCAGAAGGCAGATGGGCCAAACCAGCCTCTTCCTTGAGATCGCGAGTGACGGCCTCCACCTCCGCGTGGCAGCGGTGGTCCGCCTCCAACTCCAAAGTCGTTCCCTCTCGATCCGTCACCAAGGCGTGGTAGCGGAACTCAGCGAAAAGCGCCAATTGGCTCCCTGGAGTGGGCCGTACCCGACGCACAATCAGGCGCACCCGCATCCCTTTCTTGCCGAAGGCGGTGTAGGAAATCTCGGCGACATCGGCGCCGGAGATGGGCTGCCCCTGCTCGTCCTCGCCGAAAGTGCCCGCGCTCGACCAGTACGGGATCGGCACCCAGGCTTCTTCCGGGATGGGCACAATCGCTCGATGGACCGCCTTGTCCAGGCGCGCGGTGACCGAGAACCGTACCCCTGCCCGGCGGCAGGCGGTGAGCACAGCCTTGGAGTAGAAGCCGGAGTCCGCCCGCAGGGTCAGCTGGCCGGTCGCGCCCGCATGACGCACCCGGGAGAAGGTCTCGGCCAAAAACCCAGCGGCTCCCCTGGCAGTGAAAGCCGATCCACCCCGCAGCCGGGAGTGGAGTATCTCGCCAGTATCGGCTCTGGTGGCCAGCAGCGGATGGTAGCCCCGCCCCCTGCTTCAACAGCCAAAGACTTGGCAGATGGTGGAGTCCATGTCAATCGTGAGTGCCTTGTCGCCGGGGCCTCGCTCTCCTTCCCAGGCTCGCCGCAGCAGCTCCCGGCCAACCGCATCCAACTGCCGGACATGGCCCACGGTGAAGCTGCGCAGGAAGGTTCCCAGGGTGGAGGGCGCCAGCACTGCATGCCCCAACACCCCCTGGGTGGCCCCAGCCCGGAGCACGTTGGTGTCGTCGATGCTGTCCCCACCGGCCAGCATCGAGTGGATTAGAGACATGGCCTTGTCGCCGACATTGGCCCGCCCGGGGGCGTCGCCCAAGTCCAGGTGTTGCTCGATCACCTCCCTCAGCCCCAGGTGCTGAGCCAGAGTGGCGGGCAGGAGAAGGCCGGCATTGGCTACCAGATGAGCGTCGTCGAACTCGACCCCCAGACGATCCAAAGTGTGGGATGATAGCTGCATCGAAAAGGTGCTCCTTAGCTGGGCCCGATTGGCGTGTTGACAGCACCAATTATCCCAGCATTGAGCGCCTTTTCTTCGTCTACGCCTGGTGGGCTCCCCACCTCCGATCGGTGGATTCAGGCTAAGCACCAAGAAGGAGAGCCGGGAGCGGGTCCACGTGATCACCAGTCGAGATCCAGCGCGGGCCGACTTGGCGCAGCTGGCGGGCTACATCCGGGGGCACTAGGGGATCGAAAACCGGCTTCACAACGTCCGCGACGGGCGCAATGCCTTTGACGAGGACCACCAGACAGTGCGCGGCCCGGCGGCCCAAGTGATGGCGATTCTGCGCAATGTGGCCATCAGCTGCCTGCGTCTGGCCGGCCGCCGCTCCATCGCCTCCTCGCTGCGCTGGGTTGCCCGCTCTCCCATGCGGGCGCTCGCCTTGATCGGCGTCTGACCCACTGCCCACAACTCCCCTCACCCTTCCTCACAGCCCCTACTTGCTGGGGGCGGCTGACGCGCGACTCCAACCCGGTCACTTCCCCCTTCGCCACCCCCTGCTCTGGCTCTCCCACCAGCTCCTACGGGCCATCACCATGCAACTCGCCGCATTCGCCCGCCTCTACCACTCTCCTTCAGGGACTTCCCGGCGGACTTTGAAGTGATCCCTGGTGACTCAATGCGCCCCGTTGACAGCAGTCAAGGCGAGGGCTATACTCGCGAACACGTACTCCTGACACAGGAGGAGCTAGCCATGAACTCCCTTCGTGAGACATCGCGTCGTCACTGGGTTCCGGCGTGGGTTCCGCTGCTAGCCGTCCCCATAGCGGGCATCGCTGCTTTGACTGCAGCGCCCGCCATCGCAGCGACGTCTGCCGCAAAGCCACCCCATATAAGTAGCTTAAGCCAAGCGCAGGCGACATGGCCGACTGCAACATACGCACCGTCTGGCTGGGCAACAACTCCCGGCGAGTATATTATTCCCTTCGATGGCGGATACGCATTGCTAACGTTTTCCACCGGCCTTATGGAGTCTCCAAGCACAGCCTCCGGTCCGCACGGGGTGAATCTGGCAGCGCTTAAGGGGTCCGCGCCCCAAGTGCTGTGTTGTGGCGGAGGGGGCGGAACTTGCGGTGACTATGTCACCGAGTGGGGCCAGGCCACTGTGAACCCGGGCGTGCCCGGTGGAGAGGTTGGCTTTAGCTCTGCGTCTGCACGCATTGAACTGTGCAGTGAAGCATGGGGGCAGACGGAGAGCCCAGTGTGCAGCGGGGATTTTGTATCTTGTCAACTTTGGTATCAAGGCTGGGGGCCTAAGAGCGGCTATAACGTCACAGCCCAAGATACGCTGGAAGCGCAGAGCTACCCGGGTGTTGAAGGTGGCAATGCGTGGACAGTCTATTGCAATGTCTACTTCTCCGCCAGTGGAGCGAATCCCTATGGCCACTGCACGGGAGCTTAGCCATGCACTTCGTCCTGCTGGCAATTCTGCTTGTAGTTGTGGTTGCGATAGTGGCTGGTCTGGGCTTCGCCCTTCGTCATTTGCTGGGCACTAGGCGCTGAAGGTCTGGGACTAGCCTGAATTTTTCGTTAAGGGTGTGACTGGCGGTGCACTGGCGACTGAGGTCCGGCGTGGTGAGTGCTGGTCGGCGATCCTGGCCGAACCGACGGCTGTGGGCTGGCCGAGCGCAGTGCGTGCGGACGCGCGGGTAGAGTTCACGGCCGGGCCGGAGCCAGTTGAGGGCGTGCTCGCACGGCGGTGGGGGGCCATCCAGCGGCCGCGCCGATTCAGCTCAAGGGCTGAGGGGCAGGGAGTACAGCCTGCTGAAGGCGAGTTCCAGCTCTCTGGCCCAGGGCCAGCGGTCGTCCGGCCTCAGGATGCTTCGCCGACCGGTGTGCACCAGCCGGCCCGCGACCTGCAGGAGCTGGTAACGCAGCCGCTTGGGGCGAGCCAGCAGGAAGGCAGGGCCGAAACAGAGCCGTTTGGCCCAGCAGAGCAGGTTCTGGGCCAGCTGCACCAGGAAGAGCCATACCTGGTTGGCCTGGAAGATGCGGCAGGCGTTGCCGGGTCTAAGGGACTGGAACGGAATAACGTGAGCGAGGCGGTATACCACCGCATGTAGGGGGTAGGCAGGGAATGCTCCACTATGGAGGGGCCGGGGCCGTGGGCGAGATTGTGTAGTTCCACTCTCCGTGGAAGGTGTGGGGCGAGGCGGGAAGGCCGGCAAAGTCTGCATCGCTGATACCCACTCCAGACGGGTAGCTCCCCGTGTCGAGCGTCGCCTTCACCTGGAGGCCGCTGCGAGTAGTGGTAGCACCGATCAGTTCAACTATGACTTCGTGACTGACCAGGGGCTCGTTGGTTACTTCGTAGACACCAGGAAACCCGGTGTAGATAACAATCTTGTTCCACTTGCTGGTTCCTGGGGGGAAGTGTCCGACCGTGATCGTGAGTCCGGACTCCCGCGCGAACTTCGCCAGTTCCCATTTCCAAAGCCGCAGCCTATAGCCGTTGCTGCCGCCGCCATCCGCACAGATCTGCAACTCTTGGGCTGCGGGGTACGCAGCCTGTCCCACCTGCTGCCACCACCGGCGAATGCTCTCCACGGCAAATGTA
>JAJYWM010000284.1 GCA_021791455.1 bacterium
GGTCGACAAGTACTACCAGTACGCCGGGCTCATCAAGCAACTCAAGGCGGAGACCGACTACACCATCGACGAGAAGACCAAGTCGGGAAGCCTGACCGAGGAGGGCATCGACAAGATCGAGCGGATGACCGGGATCTCCGACATCTACGGGATCGAACACGTGGAGGAGGCCCACCAGATCAACCAGGCGCTCAAGGCGCATGCGCTCTACCAGATCGACCGCGATTACATCGTCAAGGATGGAGAGGTCGTGATCGTGGATGAGTTCACCGGCAGGACGATGCCGGGCCGGCGTTGGAGCGATGGGTTGCATCAGGCGATCGAGGCCAAGGAGGGGGTGAAGGTCCAGCAGGAGCAGCGGACCCTGGCGACGGTGACGTTCCAGAACTACTTCCGCACCTTTGAAGTCCTGGCGGGAATGACCGGTACCGCGATCACCGAGGCTGAGGAGTTCCACAAGATCTACCGCTTGGAGGTGGTCCCGATCCCGACCAACCGCCCGATGGTAAGGATCGACCAGCCGGACCTGATCTTTCGAAGCGAGGAGTCCAAGTTCAAAGCGATCGCGGATGAGATTGAGGAGCGCTACCGCAAGGGACAGCCAGTGCTGGTCGGGACGGTTTCGATCGAGAAGAGCGAGCGGCTCTCCCGACTGCTGGAGAAGCGGGGCGTTCCCCACGAGGTGCTCAACGCCAAGCAGCACGAGCGGGAGGCCGAGATAGTGGCAGGGGCCGGTCAGCGGGGCGCTGTGACCATTGCCACCAACATGGCGGGACGCGGTACGGACATCGTCCTGGGGGAGGGTGTCGCTGAGCTGGGTGGGCTCTACATCATCGGCACCGAGCGTCACGAGTCGCGGCGCATAGATAACCAGCTGCGAGGCCGAGCCGGCCGCCAGGGAGATCCCGGGGAGACCCGCTTCTTCCTTTCCTTCGAGGATGACCTCATGCGGGTCTTCGGGGGCGAGCGGATGCGTGGTCTGATGGGTCGTCTCGGGCTCGACGAGGACACCCCGATCGAGTCCGGCATGGTCAGCCGTCAGATCGAGGGGGCACAGGCGCGGGTAGAGGGTTTCAACTTCGACAACCGCCGCTACGTGGTGGAATTCGACGACGTGGTGAACCGCCAGCGCGAGATCATCTACGCCGAGCGGGACCGGATTTTGGAGGGGATAGACACCAGGGCGAACCTCAGCGAGTGGCTGGCGGACGTCGTTCATGAGCTCGTCGATCTCCACTGTCACGGTCGTCACAAGCAGGAATGGGAAATGGACGCCCTATGGGAGAGGCTGCGGTACATCTTCCCCTTTCCTCCCGGTGAGGAGGTCGAGCTAGACCAGCTCGGTGACACCCCCACCGAGGTCGCCGAGACGGTGATTCAGGAGGCGGAGCGAATCTACGCTGAGCGTGAGGAGAAGTACAGCCCGGAGCTCGTGCGCCAGGTCGAGGTCCAGCTGATGCTCGGACTCATCGACGAGCGGTGGGCCGACTACCTCACCACGCTGGAGCATCTGAAGGACAACATCCGCTGGCAGTCGCTTGGCCAGCGCGATCCGCTGGTCGAGTTCAAGGCTGAAGCCTTCTCGGCATTCCAGGGATTCCAGGAGTCGCTGAAGCAGGAGATCATCCGGTATTTGTTCCACTCGCAGATCCAGCTCGAGCCGGCGGCATCGCAGCCTCTGACCGGCGTCGCGAGCCATCCGGAAGCGAGCACGCCTTCCGATGGAGCGGACCGCCTCGGCTCCCCGGGGCCTTCCAGTCACCGCCCACCGATGGGTCAACCAGGGAACGGGCCAATGTCTCTGGAGTCACATCCGGGGGCGCTTCCTCCGGCACCTGGCTCCTCTTCAGCTAAGCCAGTGGTTCCGGTCGTAGGGAGGAATGCGCTGTGCCCGTGCGGGTCGGGCAAGAAGTTCAAGCGCTGCCATGGGGCGACCGGGTAGCTTCTCGGGTCGCCCTGCGCGTCGATGACAGGGCCCTGGCACGGCCCCTTGGCGGGACTTCCCGGGGACATCGCAGATCCGCATGGGCCGATGGCTTTCTCTTCTGGGGGTGACCATGTGAGCCACGAGCGTGACGCGTACCCGTACCCGCAAGGTGATACGGATGGCCGCGTCC
Source organism: bacterium (assembly GCA_021791455.1). The sequence continues at coordinate 2,118 of JAJYWM010000284.1, forward strand.
AATTGGAGGCTACGCCGGCGAGAGTGGATCCGATTACCCGAACAAGCACCCGTGGTGGTCGATGCTGTGTGCCCTGGGCGCCCGAGGCGTAGACACCTCGCCAAGCCGAATTGCGGCACGCCGGACTGAGGATCCTACCTGGGATGGAACCACACCGCAGATCCCGCGACCATCTTGGGCGGGGCGCCAAGCAATCTGGCCATGACTGAAACTTCACCTTGGAAGCCTCGTCGAGGGGTGATTATGATCGCGGCCACGTCCCAGTCCCTCAGCTGGGTCGCCAGCGCTGCTGGCGTCACCGCTGCCGATACAGGGCGGTTGAGGGTGAGGCTCGTGACCAGCGTCTCCAACGGCGACGGCGCGTTGAAGAAGGTCATGACCCCACGCGGCCCTGGGTGCAGCAGGTAGCCGAACGGTTGCGCGTAGCGGAAGCTGGACTGAGCCTGCCAGTACATGGTCAACCCGTGGTTGTCGCGCGTGCTGCGGGGCACGGTCACAATGACTGCGCTCCTCGGCAGTGCGCGCAGCGCGGAGGATCTTAGTACCGCAGGCGGGTACATCGGAAACCCGGCGTAGCCATGGAGGAGCCCGAGGCTCGGCAGCAATGGTGTGAACAAGATTCCCAACGCTGTCACCCGCGCCAACGACCGCAGCCTGTCCACGACGTGGTCCCATGCCGTGGCCAGCAAGCATGCCACGCCAATCACGACGAAGACCGTCATGCGACTGGGGACGGCCTTCGCATAGAAGGGTAGATGCCCCAATAGCAGCCACGGCAGCGGTACGGGCAACGCCGCGCCATCGACGTGGAGCCAGGGGCCCAGCGCGAGCACCGCCCCGATGGCGGAGCACGAGATCCCGAACCGTACCAGGGACTCCCCCCTTCGCGTGAAAGCGGCCCACACTGCGACCGCGACAATGGGCAAACCCAGATAGCCGTCGGTCTCAAGGAAGACGCCAGCAAAGCGATGGGCGAACAGGCCAACGGTCCCGAAGGTCAGAAGCTGCGAGTAGCCCGGAGCGACGAAGGCCAGCAAGTCGACCACATTGCTCCCCGGGGCCAGGACGGTCGGTCGCGATAGAGGGACCGTCGCAGTGAACTGGACTACGAGGGGGAACGCCAACAATGCTCCCGCCGTCGCAACCCCGCCAAGAGCCAGCGGCACTGATGCGCGCACCCAGTGCCAAGCTGCTGGCGCGTGCCGGGCGTGGAAGATGAGAAGCAAGATAACGGCCATCAGCAGGGAGGTGGCGAGCAGCTCCTTGCTCGCCCAATATTGGAGGACCAGCCAGCCCCCGCATGCGACGCCCCAAAGGGCTCGGCGCCTGCGCTGGTGCACCGACCTCATTGCTCTCGAGCCGATCCACCAACCCAGAGGCAGGGTAGCGGTGGTCATCCAGGTGAGGTGTCCCGCAGCCAGCTCGGACTGGGCGAATGGGCTGAATCCGAAGAGGAGGCCGCCCACCCATGCCGCGGACGCATGCCGGACGTGGGCTCGCAGCTGCCAGGCCATGGCCGTCGCTGCGGCAGCCACTAGACCCACGTATACGAGTCCGATCGCCACCGATCCGCCGAAGAACAACACCAGGGGCCACGCCAGCAGGCCCAACACTAGGTCCGCGTTGTTCCACAGGAGGTTCACCTGGTTTGGGAACGTCGCGATGTTTGTGAGAAAGGGATTAATCCCGTGACTGATAGCGTAGGGAAACCACTCGAGGAACCACAAGTGCATTGCGGTATCCGAGCCGTAACCTAAAAGACGTGGCTGGCGACTGGTCCACAAGGGCAGGGTGAGGAGGAAGCTCAATGCCAGAAACGACAGAGGCATTACGCATCGCCGCGCCCAGCGGCAGTGATGCCGAGTGCTCACAGGAACCTGGCGCCAAACCAGTGGCAACCGCATCCATGGTCGCGCGACTCTATGGTCCGAGGCAGGGGAACCGATGTCCAGCCGCGAGCCCCAGGAAGTAACGCAGCCGCGGCGCTTGTGGCTCCCAGGATGCTGAGTGTCCGGAATGACCGTCGGACAGGGTGAGGTGACACCCCAGTCGAAACGGTACAAACCTTGATCATCAGGTCTGCTCGAGCTCCAGTGGCGACAGGTCGGTCGGCTCAGAGGGGCTGACGCGTGCCCAGACTTGCCACGTACCCACGCCAATCAGCGGCAAAAGCCACACACCAGCCAGAGACTTGAAGTGAAACACGGAGCCGGTGGCGAGAGCGAACACAGCCGGCCCGAGCAATATGGTGAGGATGGCTGCCCAGACTGCTGGCCGACTCGCGGTAGCGGGCCGTGGGCCCACGATGAGCAAGCCGAGTGGATACGCAACAATAAGGTCGTTGAGGTGGCTATATGGGGTGGCCATCAGCCATATGCTGGTCGGCAACGCGACCACCCAGGCTCGGGCGATCTGGTGGCCATCCTCTGCGAACCATTTGGACTTTCGGATGAGCACTCCCGATCCGATGCACAGCACGATGCCGAAGCCAGCGACCAGAGCGACGAACGGCCCGGAGGCAGCCAACTGTTCTGCGGGAGTCGGCAGGAATCGAAATAGCCCGTCGATCCCGCCCAGGCCGACTTGAGTCCTGGACACCGACGACGAGAACGAGATTGCCAGATGTAGCCAACTAGATGTCAGGTTTGGTCGCGCCAGGGCCGGCAGCCCAGCCAGCAGGGCGGCAGTTCCCACGACCCCAGTGATCGCACGCGTGGTTTCGCGCGGATGAACTGTGAAGGCCAGGATGACACAGACAGGTAGCATGATCGCGACTTGGGGTTTCAGCAATGCGGCTGCGGTAGCCGCTGAAGCCGCTGCCAGCGGTTGCCCCTGCAAGACGGCGACCACGGTTAAGCATGTCAGTGCTAGCAAAATGGCGTCCGTCTCGCCGAGCGCGTAGTCGGCTGTGGCGATTCCCGAAGTAGCTAGCGCAGCCGCAGCCCAGCCAGCATGCGGCACGTCCAATTTCCGCGCCAGGAGCCAGCCTGTCGCCGCCACAATGGCCACGCTCCCCAACTCCCACAGCGTCACCGCCACCCCGGTGGGGAGAGTTGCGATGCCCGCCATGACATACGCCACCCACGGGAGGTACGGAAACCTTATCCCGGGCGGAGGCCCCCCGCCCGCGGGGTGAGGGTTCAGCAGCCGCCCGAGGGTTGTGGGGACATACGGGTCGCGTCCGGCCAGGAGTGCGTGTCCCGCGGCTAAGAAGATGCGAAAGTCTGGTGCGGCGCCGGTCGGATACCGCGCGATCCGCAGACTCACTACCAACAAAAGGGCGATAGAAACCGCCAATGGCAGCCCACTTAGAAGCAGCGCCCAAGCGGGTGGCCCCGACCGTGTTCGCCGGGGCTTGAAGGGCAGCCGAACACGGCGCGAGGTGGTCCCCCCGAGATCGCCCGGTGTCACGTAGCGTTGTCCCACGACCGGCGCCGACATCGGGGTGGGCCGCCGATGGCCCGGAGGCGCTTGGGCGGCGCGTTTAGTGATGCGAGCGCCAGCCTCCAGTGTCGGCGGAACGCTTTGGGGCACGACGCCTGTCTCGGTGTCCGGCGCGTCCAGTGAGAAGAGTGAGTCGAGCGCGGCATGGGCATTGGCGTCACTTCAGTGGCATCGGGAATTGGGCACGCAGGCGCGGCCAGGAGTGGTAGCCAACCCAGATCATGTGCATCGGGTGCCTGATAGAGAGGGGCGCCGGGGCGAGACCTGGTGTCCGAAGATGTGGCCGACCTTGGGAGACGGAGTGAGCCTCGACGGGCTGATGCTCATCGCGAAGCCCGCGAGCAGCGAGGGAGACCGGGGGCGGTGCTGAACGGCCCTCGTGGTGCACGGCCCATCGGGGGGCCGCAGTGCGCTACCCGTGCCCGCCACCAGGCCCGAGTCTGTGGAATGGCTAGGGCGCGGCTGCCTGTTCGTACCGGCATGGAGGCATTGTCGACGGTGTTGACGGTGGGGAGGTGACGATCTCCGAGCAATCCTATGACGGCTCCTTGGTGCGCGTTGGCCGGTTCGCAACGGAAGCGAGTCGGCACGGCTTTGAGCCAGCCGGCACTATCGGGCGCATTGGTAGACTGAGGCCCATGAGCGAGCTGGTTGCTGAGGCGGGATTGTTGCAGAAGCGTGCCCTCCAACTCAAGGAGCACCTTTGACTTTGCCGGGAAGCAGGCTCGGGCGGGGCAGCTAGAGCGGGAGCTGAGTTCAGCCACCGCTTGGGCTGAGCCGGTCCGCGCCCAGGCTACGGCGCAGGAGCTCAACCGCTTGCAGGTCGAGCTCAGGGATCTGGTCTCTCTTGAAAGTCGCGCACGCGACCTGGTCGATCTGGCCGAGATCGCCGACGAAGATCCCTCCGTGGGAGATCAGTTGCGGCCCGAGATGGAGGCTGTGGCCGGGGAACTCGCGCGCCGGGAGTTGGCCCTTCTGTTCCAAGACCCATATTCGGATTACCCGGCACTTCTGAGCGTGCACGCCGGGGCTGGGGGTACCGACGCTCAGGACTGGGCCGACATGCTGCTCCGGATGTACATGCGCTGGGCGGAGCGGCACAGATTCCAGATCGAGCTTCTGGATCAGTCTGAAGGCGAGGAGGCGGGCCTCAAGAGCGCGACGGTCCGCTTCGCGGGCGAGCATGCCTACGGCTTGCTCCGGGCCGAGAAGGGGGTGCACCGGCTGGTGCGAATCAGCCCGTTCGACTCCCAGCACCGCCGCCACACCGCCTTTGCGCTCGTCGAGGTCTATCCCGAGATCCCTGACGAGGTCGAGGTGGAGATCGACGACAAGGATGTGAGGGTGGACGTCTATCGCAGCTCGGGCGCCGGCGGCCAGCACGTTAACAAGACCTCGTCAGCGGTTCGGATCACCCACATTCCGACCGGGATCGTTGTGACGTGTCAGAACGAACGTTCGCAGCAGCAGAACCGCGAGACGGCGTGGAGGGTGCTCAGGTCCCGCTTGCTCGACTACCAGCGGGCCCAGCGCGCTGAGCATCTCGCCGATCTCAAGGGGGATCAGATCTCACCGGAGTGGGGCAACCAGATCCGCTCCTATGTGCTTCAGCCCTACACCATGGTCAAGGACGCTCGCACCGGCCATGAGACCAGCAATGTTGACGCAGTCATCAAGGAGGGAGATCTGGATCCGTTCATCGAGGCCTTCCTCCGCCAGGAGGCGACGAGCCGGGAGCAGGTCGGGTGAGCTTGAGGGTGGGCGGAGGAGGCCGGGCCGAATCTACACGGGTCTGCAGCGACCCCTTCCTAGCAGGGCAGGTATACTCGCCCCAACCAAGCTAGGCCAAGGGCTCAGCCACTCTCCCGCAATGGGGGTCCGCCCATCGGCAGCCAGCCCCGCTGGCACGAGGACCACAGCACCCCAGATGTCGATCTCCACCAGCCCCGCCCCGCCCCAGACGGAAGCCTCGACCACCGGCAGCGGCCAGCCGGTGCGCCACGACCCCCCGATCATAGTGTTTGACCGGGTGAGCAAGACCTACCCGAACGGGGTGCCAGCGGTCCAGGACGTGTCGTTCACCGTGCGTCCTCGCGACTTTGTCTTCGTGGTGGGGGCGAGCGGGGCGGGTAAGTCGACGATCATCCGGCTTCTGATCCGGGAGGAGACCGCGACCAACGGCCACGTTCTGGTGGAGGGGCAGGACCTGGCCCGGATCCGGCACCGCCACCTGCCCCGGCTTCGTCGCAAGATGGGGATCGTCTTCCAGGACTTCAAGCTTCTGCCCAACCTGACGGTCGCGCAGAACGTCGCCTTCGCGATCCAGGTCACCGACCCAGGGAGGCGCCACCTGAAGGAGAAGGTCGGGGAGGCGCTCTACATCGTCGGCTTGGAGGACAAGCTCAACAACTACCCCACCGAACTGTCAGGCGGAGAGCAGCAGCGCGTCGCCATCGCCCGAGCCCTGATCCACCGGCCCCGGATCTTCCTCGCCGACGAGCCGACGGGCAATCTTGACCCGGATGCCGGTTGGGGTATCGTCCAGCTGCTCTTGCAGATCAACCACCGAGGCGCCACGGTCGTGATGGCAACCCACAACCGCGAGGTGGTGGACCTCAGCCGTCGCCGGGTGCTGGCCATGGAGGCGGGGCGGCTCATTAGAGATGAGCAAGAAGGCCAGTACCTCAAAGAAGGGGAGGCCAACCTGTGAATCCAATACCGGCAATCCGCTACGTCCTCCGGGTCGCCCTGCAGAACATCGTGCGCAACCGAGGGATTGCCTTCGCCAGCGTTTTGACCGTGACCCTCACCCTGCTGGGGGCCGGGGCCGCGGTCGCGGTCGTGTCCGCGCTCGACGGAGTGCTCCACCAAGAGGAGACCCAGGCCAGTGTGCTCAAGGTCTTCATCGCAGATCACGTCTCGTTCGCGAGCGTGCTCAACATGGAGCACAATCTCGGATCCGAGCGCTCGGTGGTCCACACCAGCTTCGAGAACAAGAACCAGGCGGCCAAGCAGGCGGCCTCCGGGCTGGGGCTGTCCAATGCCCTCAAGATCCTGCAGCAGACCGGGGCCGGCAATCCGCTGCCTGCGAGCATCAACCTTCACCTTCGGGACATCTCCGCGGTCTCATCGATCAACAACCAGGTCTCCACCTCAGCCCTCCTCTATCCGGGGCCCCATCCCACCGACTACAACAAGGACGTGATCCCGCGGTTGGAGCGCTACATCTTCGCCGCCCAGGTCGGCGGGGCGATCCTGGTGGCGGTGGTCGGGGCTGTGGCCCTGGTCATCATCACCATCTCGGTGCGAACGGCTGCGTTCGTACGTAGGCAGGAGATCGAGATCATGAAACTGGTCGGGGCGACCGACTGGTTCGTGCGCTGGCCCTTCGTGGTTGAGGGCATGCTGGTAGGGGTCGTCTCCGCGATCGTGGCGTCGGCCGTGCTGGTGGGGGTGGGCATCGCCTTCGGGTCGGCAGGGACCCTGGCACTCGGGGTCGGGATCCGGTTTGCCGTGCTGGTGATCGCGGGCCTGATCGTCGGCGGGGCGGTGCTGGGCTCGTTTGGCAGCCTGGTAGGTATCCGGCGCTCGCTGGCTACCTGAGCGTCGGCCCCACAGCATCTGGGAGGGGGTATGCCTCGGCGGTTGCCTACGGCGTTAGGATGGCGCAGGGGTTCGGAACCACATGGAGGCGGGAAGAGCATGGCAGTCAGCGAGTCGGCTCCGGCCGAGACGGCCGGACTGAGCCAGGAGCAGCTCAGGTCCATGTACCGCGACATGGTCCTGGGCAGGCTTCTCGATGAACGGATCCTGGTGCTCAACCGTCAGGGCCGCGCTCCCTTCGCCATCTCGGGACAGGGGCACGAGGCCGCCCAGGTGGGAGTCGGCTACGCCCTGAGGCGAGGTCACGATTGGCTGGTCCCCTACTATCGCGATCTGACCCTGGTGCTGGTCATGGGGA
>JAJYWM010000154.1 GCA_021791455.1 bacterium
CGGCCACGTGCTCTGGCGGCGGCCAGGCCGTCGCGGGTGCGCTCGGCCATCAAGGCGTGCTCGAACTCGGCGATGGCGCCGAGGATCTGGAAGAACATCCGGCCCACCGCGGTGGAGGTGTCTATCCCCTGGTCGATCACCACCAGGTCGACGCCCCGGGCCTGCAACTCGTTGGACAGGACGATCAAGTGCTCGAGGGAGCGCCCCAGCCGGTCGAGCTTGGTGACGACCAGCTGGTCGCCTTCCCGGGCGATCAGGAGCGCCTTGTCCAGCTCGGGTCGGCTGGCCAGCTTCCCGCTGGCCCTGTCGACGAGGACCTGGTCGCAGCCTGCGGCCTGCAGCGCGTCCCGCTGGGCGTCGAGACTCTGGTCGGTGGTGGACACCCGCCCGTAGCCGATGCGCATTGGTCAAGCGTATCGCAAACAGGGTATGGCGTTACATAGCTGCGTACACGGCCTGCGTTACAGGTGCGGCCTAGTGAAACGCCTCGCCGGCTGAGCGCGTCCGCGAACGATCGTTTCCGTTACTACCCTGGGCCGCTGAGGAGTGCGGCCTAGGGACTCCACACCTACTGAGTGCGCCACGAACGTGGAAGGAGGGCTGGACACAGTCGCTTCCACCGTCGGCCGCCACGCATCACGACATGCTTCAACCCCAGTAGATCCCAAGCGCTGGCACATACTGAGGTGCATCCATGATATCGAGATCCGGGTTCTCGTCAAACTGCCATAGCCATTCGTACTGACTGCTGCCAAACCACTGTGCGCTGCTTAGCGACCCAGGGTACGAGCCCGTACAACACGGACTCGTCGTCCATTCCGGCGTTCCTGAAATGGTCCCAGCGCTGGCAAGGTACGAGTTCCACTCGTCAGGCGACGAAAAGATTGCCGGCTGCCAAGCATAACCGATCTCTGTCTGACTGCAGCTCTGCCCAGACTCCTCCGGTAAGTCGTGGATATAGTCATAGAACCCGTTGAAGACTTGTCGGTTAGCAGACGCTGTAGCACTCGCCCAGTAGTTGCCTTCCACATCCACGAACTGGACGTCGATACTGTAATAGCTACCGAAGAAGTCACTATTCGCGAACACGTCATTGATTGCGGCCGCGCCTTGAGCCCACCCCCAACAGAAGTCCGTGAGCCCCACAGAAGACGCGTAGCGTGCCCCCCCTCCAAAGTAGTATCCTGCGACGCCTACCCCCGTCCCAGCAGCTTGACGTGAGTCCGCTCCGCTGGCCCCTGACGTGTTGAAGCACATCCCCTGTGGATCAGATGGGCATGGGCCCGAATTGCCAAAAAAGTCGTGCGCGAACGAGCCGATTTCCCCTATATAGACTTGCGGCGCGTTGCCCTGTTGATTGAGCCCGGTGCTACTAATGGGGCCACCAGTTCCTGGACTGAGAGAGCTCTCCACGCGGCTCACCTCTGCTTCGCCCCTTACTGACGTGGTCCGAAAACCAGCGGTCGGCTTAGTACCGTCCGAGCCCGAACAACCCTGAGAACCGCATAGGTCCGATGCAAGCACACGTGTAAGCGGTATGGTGGTGATGGTCAGTATGCTAACTACGGCTAGAGCCAGCGTCACTCGGAAAGGTACAGCCAATTTCATTGACTCCCGACGGGCTCCGCTTGCTCGGACAGGGTTGACCAACTACTGCCACTATCCGACGAGGTCAGGATGGCACAATTGTACATTCCTGACGACGACGATGATGCTTGGCCGATGAGGATCCATGCATTAGTGGGCGCGGCCCATGCAAGGCCATAGATCGCGAGTTCGCCGACTGCGGGGGCTGTCGCTGCCACGGAGATTGGCAACGGTACCGATGTGGTCACGAATTGACTGCCGCCGTTAGATGTGCTTGCAATCTCAAGCGCGTGGCCTGAATTACTGTAGCCGACTAGGGCGGCACTGGTCGGACCGGTCGTAAGAATAGATGTGGGCATGGCTAACGGGATATGCTGCCCGGGGCCGCCCTCGGAAGTCCCGACGACATTGTTACCTACCATAGTCCACGTGGCCCCGCCGTCAAGAGTGCGGGCGACAGCGTAGGAGGCGGTATTAGCCGTCCCAAAGGCGTTTCCGAAGTCTTCCATGGCCCAGGCGCTGTTACCCGCACATGTAAGAGCGGTATCGACAGCACCAGATGAGGTGAGAGCGAAGGGGAGACTGAAGCTAAGGGCCCACGAGGCGCCCCCGTTCACTGTCGCCTCGATGAAGCCCCCTAGCTGAGTCGCGAGGTACCCTACGTGAGCAGTGGTAAAGCACACAGAACTAACGGGCTGAATGAAGCTCGAGCGCTGCCAAACATGGCCACCATCCGTCGACTTCTCCAGAGCACCCGCGTTGGTAATACCATAGCCGATAGAGGCGTTGAGGAAGTCTACTGCTACTAAAGAGGGGGAAGGTACTCCGACCAGCTGCCAGGATTGCCCTCCGTTGGTGGTTTCGTACAGGTTAGCAGTGCCTACAGCCCACCCGGTAGTCGATGAGATGAAGTCCAGCCCCCAGATGCCAGACGGGTCACTGAGACTCCTAGCCCAAGCTGAACCGCCGTTAGTCGTAGTCTCAACAGCGTTTCCGGGCCAGTACAGGCCAAGGTCCGCAGTGGGTGTCGTGTTCGTGGGTGCTGTTGCCCCTTGTCCTACCACGCGCCAGCCAGTCGTGGGGGTCTCGAACTGGAGAGCTGGGTTCGGCGTAACTGGCATCAGAGTCACACCACGCGTCGCCGTAGGGGGAGAGGGTAGAATTTTGGGGGTCGGTATAGATGCTGGTTTGGGCGTGGATGTTGCTCCACAGCCAGCCAGGATGACTATGAGCAAGATCGGCCACGATGCCCGATAAAGCCCCTTCAACCCTAGGCCTTCACGCCCCAAGGTACTGCGGGTAGCAGGCAAGGCACACATCCTCGTTGTTGGCGGTTCCGTTGTACGCCTCGGTGGATGGTACCGAGACGGCGGCCGTAGTTAGGAACCCTAAGAGCACAGGAAAGGGGGCTCGCGCTGCCGCGCAACGAGATCTACCTCGTCGGAGAGACCGACGGTGACAGACCTGCATGGGCGGAGCCCTCCTGAGTACTGACGCTGAAACGGTACGCCTCGTGCCACATGGAGTCAAGTCCTGCGTTCGGCCAAGGCGAGCGCCGAGCACCCCACCCCGCCAGCATCGCAGCCCCGCTTGACGCCATCTGCCTGATCGGCGTACACAGCAGCCACCGGGAGCGGCCGCCGGCCACTTTCCACCAGGCCGCTGGGAGGCCCATGCCTCGCCCATGAGGGCCGGCACCTGGAGTGGCCCTATGGGAATAGACAGGTACAGGGCTGGACTAAGCTCGGTGGATAAGTCGTAGTCGTAGCGGGGATGGGGTCCGGGGAAGGGGTTGAATAAGTTGGACAACGTGGACATCCCCGCCTTGTCGTGTCAGGCCGCACAGCTGGACATGATCCCTCCTGCGTAGATGGCGTCGGGGGTGAGGTCGTCCAGGGACGAGTGGGGCCGACGCTGGTTATACCAGGTGATGTAGGTCTTCAGGCCAGACTTGAGCTCGACTCCGTCCTCCACTGGGTGGAGGAAGACGTACTCGTATTTGAGGGATCGCCAGAATCGCTCGATGAACACGTTGTCGAGGGCTCGGCCCTTCCCGTCCATGGAGATGCTGACGCCGCGGGCCTTCAATACCTCCACCCAGGCCGCGGCAGTGAAGTGGGAGCCCTGGTCGGTGTTGAAGATCTGGGGAGTGCCGTAGGTCGCCAGGGCCTCGTGCAGTGCATCCAGGCAGAAGGAGAGGTCGATGGTGGGTGACAGCCGCCAGGAGAGGATCTTGCGGGAGTACCAGTCCTGGATGGCGATGAGGTAGAAGAACCCCTTTCGGAAGGGGAGGTAGGTGATGTCGGTCGCCCACACCTGGTTGGGTTGGGTGACCTCCAGATCCCGCAGCAGGTAGGGGTAGATGGGGTGTGACGGGTGTTTGCGGCTGGTGTGCGGACCCGGAGCCATGGAGCGGATGTCCATCAGCTGCATGAGCCGCTGGACCCGGCTCCTGTGCACCAGGAAGCCCTCCGCGCGCAACGCTCGGGTCATCTGCCGCGACCCCATGAAGGGGTGCTCCATATAGATCCGGTCGATGGCGCTGGTGAGGGAGAGCCGGGGATCCACTTGGGGTGATGGCGTGAGGTAGAGGCTGGAGCGGTTTACCCCCAAGAGGCCACACTGCCGGGCCACCGAGACCTTGGGGGAGTCCCGCTGGATCATCGCCTTCCTCTCTGCAGAGCTGAAATGATCCCTGGCCGCGACGCTAAAAAATCCCTCTCCATCTCGATCTGACCGATCTTGCGATAGAGGGCATCCACATCCACTGGAGGCCCGGCCTTCCGCTCGGGGCCCTCGAACACGTGGGCCGCCTCCTTCTCCAGCCGGCCCTTCCACTGGGTGACCATGGTCGGATGGATCCCATAGGTCTGGGCAATCTCGGCCAGTGTCTTGTCACCCCTCAGGGCGGCCACCGCCACCTCAGCCTTGAACTCAGCGGTGAACTTCCGTCTCGTCGTTCCTGCCATTTCTGTCCTCTTCGGTTTTACTCGATGAGTCCAGCTTAGGTACCTGTCTATTTTGGTAGGGCCACATCAACCCCCTGCCAGACGCTCCCTGGGACGACCCCATCCCCATTCCCGAGTTCGGCGCCTTCGTGAAGGCCGCAGTGCGTGCGCGGGCTGACCATTCACCGCCAGCGCTACGGGCACATCCGCCTCGGAGAACCCCGCCGTGAACCAGCTCTCCAACCGCTGGGGGCCGGGCCCCGCCAGAGTCGCCGGCAGGCTGGCCCTGCTGGGCTGGTGGATCTACACCGGCAACGTCGACGAGATCCTCGCCTGGGTCATCCTGACAGTGTTCGGCTGGTGGTTCATCCCCCTGGTCCGGGAGTTCTCCCGGTGGCTCTGGTGGCCTGCCAAGATCCCCCCGCCACCCTTCCGGATCTGCTGCGGCCGCGACTACCGGGGCTGGGCCAGCGCACCGGGGCAGATTGCGGTCCTGGTCCTGGGCCCGCCCCTCAGCGGCAAGACCAGAGGCGTCATCATCCCCAACGTCGCCGCCTGGGGTGGCGCGGTCCTGGTCACCTCCACCCGCCGCGACGTCCTCGACGCCACTGCCGCCTGGCGCACCCGGGCCACCCAGCTCTGCGCCGTCCTCCTCCACGCCGCCGCCCTGGAGGACCGTCCCCTGGCGACCGTCTGCGCCTGGGCCCACGCCCAGCGCGCCGAGCCCGCTCAGGCCTTCTGCCAGAGAGCGGAGAGCCAGGCCGCCCTGGCGCTCCTCAAGGGGCGGCTGCGCACCCCCGACAGGGAGCGCGGCAGCATCTGGTCGGCCTTGCAGGGGATGCTCTCCCCCTTCGACACGAGCAAGGTCTGCCAGGCCGCCGACGCCACCCCAGAGCACCCCTTCGACCCCGACGAGTTGGGATCTGACCAGGATCGGTACGAGATTTAGCGGTAGCCAACAGCTGTAGCCAACCGAGCCCGATTGCAGACCACTTGGATCAGGGAGCGGGTGCCCGCAAACGGATCGCTGACTGGCACAATCCGGCCGGGGGTTATACGGACACCGCCGACGAGGGGGCTGGGGTGCTCGGACGGCGGAGCGGAACGCTGCTCGACGAGACGGTGCGCAGGTACTGGTAGAGCGTCTCGCGGCTGATGCCGAACTCTCGAGCGAGAGCCGCTTTTGGTACCCCCGACTCAGCCCGCTGGCGTAGCTCGGCCACCTGGTCCTGGCTCAAGGACCTCCTCCGCCCCCGGTAGGCACCACGACGTCGAGCCAGCTCTATGCCCTCGCGCTGGCGCTCCCGGATCAAGGAGCGCTCGAACTCAGCGAAGGCACCCATCACCGACAGGAGCAGCGTCCCCATCGCGCTGTCCTCGCCAGTGAAGCTGAGCTGCTCCTTCACAAAGTGGACCTCGATCCCCTTGGCGGTCAGCTTGCGCACGATGCCGCGTAGATCGTCCAGGTTGCGAGCAAGGCGGTCCATGGAGTGCACGACCACTGTGTCGCCATCTCGAACGAAGTCGACCATGGCCTCGAGTTCCGGCCGACGCACGTCCTTGCCCGAGGCCTTGTCGGTGAAGGTGCGATCGAGCGCGACGCCCTCGAGTTGGCGGGCGGTGCTCTGGTCGACGCTGCTGACCCGGATGTAGCCGACCTGCTGCCCAGCCATCGTCGTCCCCCTGGCCCGAAGTGTCAGGTTGAAGTCTAAGGCCTTGTGGAAGATGTGTCAATCAACGCGGATAAGGACCTCAAACGGACGGCCTTGGAAGCGTGACCCTGACGTCCGGTTGGGGTGTACCCCAAAACCACACTTTGATGTACCGTCACCGGCTGGTTGAGGGTTTCTCGGTCGGGCACCGTAGACACCACATCGCCGGGCTACCCAAAGGGAAGTCAAGGGCTACCGCTACATCTCGTACCGATCCTGGTCAGATCCCTTAATGGCACCCCTCGTTGCGTCTCGGGAAGTAGCCCAGGCGCTGGAAGCACTTCAACGACACGACCAGTGCCAGCAGGTGCGCATCCGAACGCGTCCGATCCCTGGCCCAGCCCACCTCGTCCGGCGTCAGGCTCAAGCCCGCCAGCTCCCTGGCCGTCACCAGCCGCTTGAAGCGCGGGTACGCAGTCCGCTCAATCGATGTCATCGCTGCAGGCCTGGGCCTCCTTCCACTCCGGGGCAGACCCTACCAGAAGGGCCACGTCCTGCCCAGGCCACCCGGCCAACCTCGGCTACTGCACCTTTTCGGGCTTATCTTGGCTGTACCCCCAAAAGGGGTGCACAGGTCAGGTGCTGAGGGCCTTGCCGCCGACTGCCGTGTGGTCTGACGCGCACGACGCATCAGGCGAGGAAAGTCGGGCGGTCGACAGCTCGGCGTGCTGCCTCGATGATCGCATCAGCCTCCATCTTGGAGCCGCCTTGGGCGATGCCCTTAGCTGGCCACTCGCACAGCAGAGAGATCCGTCCCGGTGGTGGTAGAGGGGAGAGCCACAGCAGATAGTTCCAGGTTCTCAGGCCCCCACCACCGCTAATGGAGAGGCTTATCTCGCCACCTGTTCCGATTCCGTCGGCGTCCAGGCTGGTCACCGATCTGCCGTCTGGAAAGATGACGCCCACTCGGAGCACGTCGTCTGGCAGATGGCTTTCAGTAGCCCCCATCCCAGGCCGGAAGCCAGAGCGGAAAGACATCGGGAAGCGGGTGGTATCCAACGGAATGTGTCCGTCGGGTGACCGCACGTCATGTGAGAGCGGCGACTCGCGCAGTCGGACAAGCAGCGTGAGAGCGAAGCCGCTTGGATAGCAGCGCGGGCGGCCGACGGCGACCGCGGCGGCGTAAGAGTGGCCGAGTATTGCCTCAAAAGCAAGTACCCCCGGAAGCAGGTTCTCGGGCGGCCACCTCCCGGGTGGGGCCGGCTCAGGCAGGGGATGGGCTGGTCGCTCTGAGAAAAAACTCATGGTTCGGATTGCTGAGACCATAGCTCGACTGCTCTGCTGGCAGCCTCCCGAATTGGACGCGACTCCATTTCCACCACTGTCCGCCCAACCCTGAGCGCAGGCCACTCGAAGATGAAGCCAATTGGACCCGGCGGTGGCAGGGGCCACACCCAGTAAACGGTCTCCGCCCCTTGCGCGCTGATGCCGCTAAAGCAACTCGTCAGCGCGACCCCCTCCTCCGGTTGAGAATTGGTCGGCGTCGAGGGCGCATGCTCCGTTAATGCCTGGTGAGCTGTCCGCCCGTCCGCGAACCGGATGGCGAAGTCAAGCCGCTCGCCGGGGCGCCACTCCAGGTGTCCCGTGTTGGCATTCCGCTTGGGAAGGAAGAAGGGCCCTAAGACCTCACTCCTGTGCCCTCGCGGCTCCCGTGTCAAGATTGCGACGGCGCACTCAAATCCGACCGGGAAGGCCCACAATACAGAGATAGTGATCACGGCGTCCGCACTCGCCGCCACCACTGCCTCATAGGCCACAGCGCCAGGCATCACGTCATCCGGCGGCCCCGACCAAGCGCGATACCTTCTGACATCTTCGTAGGTGGGGGCTGCTCCCCTGAGTAGTGCATCTGGCCCCAAAAGGATCGACGCGCCACTTGCCCGTGGTGGACTCGACGACAGGCCAGCCCAGCGCGCGTGGCCCTCTACCCTAGTCCGCCAACTCGGTGCGCCGGGATTGGATAGCCTAGCGGGAAGTGACGCAAGCTGCTGCTTCACCTGAGCAACGCTGATTCCCAGTTCATCCAGGACGTGCACGGCGATGCCTTGGCCCTCAGCTAACAAGCCCAAGAGGATATGTTCAGGGCCGACATCCTCGGCGCCACGGACTTGTGCCTCCGTGACAGCCAAGGCGAGTACCCGGGCCACCCTCCCACTCAGGCGCGGTCGAGCGGCGAGGCCCTGTTCACGAGTAGTGCTGCCGCGCACAGACTCGACGGCCTCCCGAACCCTGCCTCCATCGGCACCCAACCTCAACAGTGCCTCTCGGGCGAGTGAGCTTTCTTGCTGTATCAATGCCAGCAACAAATGCTGCGTGCCAACGAACGGCTCACCGTTCTGGTCCGCTTCTTTCTTAGCTAAGTCCATCGCCGAGATGGCCACCGGGCTCAGGTGCTCAGCTAGCTCTTGGTAGCCTTGCACGCTCCGACACTCCTGAAGGTTCTAGTCGGTGCCGTGCACTAGCCGCGGGCAGGCTCGCAGAGACGAAACTGCGACGTGGTAGCCTTCTCCGGCGAGGCTCGGGCCATAGTTACCGTCCACGCGCGCCCACCTCTAAGCGGGCGACCACTCTGCTACGTAACAATAGGCCCGTCCTGATACCAGGGGTAACCCGCACTCCCATCCGGAAACACTATTTCGTAGGGGCCAGAGGAAACCTCACTTCCTTCGCTCCACAAGTCGTACTCAGTGGATCCAAGCGGCTGGTAGTACGCGTTATACACATAGCCGCCGTTACTATTGAGGTTAGCCGTAGAAGAGTTGTCTATGTGGTCAACCACCTGGTTGCACCTAGTGACATTGTCAACACTGTACGCAGTGCCGAAATCGGCGTCGAAGTACGTCTGCCCGGTAGCATAATTCTCCACATAGGCGATCCCTTGCACGTTGTTGGTATTGGCAACATTAGAAGACACATATACGCCACTCGGCAGTTGCGTATTGTAGAAGTCGAATACCGCGCTACCACTAGCGCTGGACTCCCCGTAGAATGGCGACGGGTAGTTGCGGTAAACACTACCGAATTGCCCTATCAAGAAGCCCGACCGTAGCACATTCCCGTTGGTGCCATAGATCGCGGCAGCGACCGTGATGGTAGTGCCGGACGGCACATTCCAAGAAGTGGGAATCGGACCATTTATGGCTGTTCCGGCGGTCGTACCACATCCTGAGGCGGTGTAAGGCGTATAGGAACTGTCCGTCGATGCGCTAGATGCTGGTGCTGGCCAAGAAGACCTAGTAGTAAGC
>JAJYWM010000239.1 GCA_021791455.1 bacterium
CGCCTGATCATCCGCCGCAGCTATGGCTTCCGCTCCGCCGATGCCATCATCGCCATGGCCAAGCTCAGCCTCGGCGGTCTCTGCCCACCCCTCCCGGACCGTTCATGACCCACTCCAACAGCAGTAGTGCCAGAAAGATGCGCCCACGATGAGCCCCAGCTGTCTACACATCCCGTGCATTGTTCAGCTTAGCCCCTTGACCGCCAATCTATAGCACCAGGCTCAGAACGGACCCGAGGCTGATCCGCGTCACAACCTGGTAAAGATAGAGACGCGCTCCTCGAAGCCGACCGCTAGGCTGGTAACATTCGCCAAGCTTTGAGTCGTCCAGCGCAAGGGCCAGCACAATCGCGGGTTCACCCGACAGCCATTGTTGACGACGGAGCCAAGCTTGGCCCGAGAGTCAGGCTGTGGCACTTTGCCCACGTTCGATCGGGGGCCACCGTAGGCGCCGATACCCAACTCGGGATGTCGGTCTATGTAGACCACGACGCCGTCATTGGTCGGAGATGCCGGGTCCAGAATTTTGTGTCCATCTACGCGGGGGTAGAAATAGGCGATGATGTCTTCATTGGGCCCTCAGCGGTGTTCACGAATGACCTCTACCCAAGAGCCCACAACAAACGCTGGCATCCACTTCCCACGCGTGTAGGGCGTGGTGCTTCGATCGGCGCCAACGCCACCATACTTTGTGGAGTCGTCATCGGGAGTTACGCCATGATTGGCGCCGGGTCGGTAGTGACCACCGATGTACAGGCACACGCCATCGTGGTAGGTTCGCCCGCTCACCCGATCGGCTGGGTGTGCGCGTGCGGTGTCAGGGTGCCCGCAGTGCCGTCCGGTAGGTGCAGTCATGGGTAGGGGTCAGTTCATCGCCGATCGGGAGCCATCCATACGGGGTGTCGCCATCGTCGGCCTTGGGCGCTGGGGCCCTAACCTCCTTCGGTGCCTCGCTGATGACCCGCGATGCCGTGTCTTATACGCAGTCGACCTTGACCAATCGCGGCTCTCACAGGTACGCCAGCGGTACGCCTCCGTAACGGCGACTGATTCCCTGAGCCAGGTTCTAGGCGATCCCCAGGTTGACGCGATGGTCATCGCGACTCCGGCAACCTCGCATTACTCCATCTGCAAAAGTTCGCTACGGGCGGGAAAACACTGCCTTGTCGAAAAGCCGCTCGCAACCTCTCTACAGCAAGCCAGCGACTTGGTCAACGAGGCCGACGCACGGGGGTTAGTCTTAGCAGTTGGCCACGTCTTCCTCTATAACCCTTCAATCCGCAAGGTGAAGGACTACCTCGCACAGGGCGAACTTGGTTCAATCCACTACCTTAACATGGTGCGGACCAACCTCGGCCCGCCGGGCATCGACGTCGACGTGGTGTGGGACCTAGCCACTCACGATATAAGTGTGGCCAATTTCTGGCTCGGAAGCACTCCGGTTCGCGTTACGGCTAACGGCGGCGCCTGGGTGGTTCCGGACAAGATTGACTCTGTCTTTGCGACGCTGGAGTATCCTGCCGGAGAGATGGCGCACGTTATCGCCTCTTGGCTCAACCCCAGGAAGGTCCGCGACATCGTCGTAGTCGGAAGTCGGCTCATGGTCACCGTCGACGACATGAGTCCCTCCGAGCCACTCCGGGTTTACGACAAGGGCATTGATCCCCAAAAGCGCCATGAGTTCGTGGACACATACGAGGGCTTTCGGTCAAGCATTCGGGATGGCGACGTCCGCATCCCTAAGATTACGAATCAGGAACCGCTTCGAGAGGAGTGCCGCGACTTCATAAGCTCTGTTTTCTCCGGATGCGCACCGGCCAGCTCCGGCCGAAGCGCCCTCCCGGTCGTGGCAACTATTGAGGCGATTCACGAGTCCCTGGCTGCGCGCCGAACTGTCACACTCGTACCATGACACTGCCCATCCCGTTGGTCGACCTGAAGTGGCAACACGACCAAGTCAAAGCGGAGCTAGTGCCGGAACTCGTGCGCATCATGGAGACTGGCCAGTTCATCCTAGGGCCGGCGGGAGACGCTTTTGAAAAGCAACTGGCGGCTTTCGTGGGATGCCAACATGCGATAGGAGTGAGCAATGGCACCGATGCACTCGAGCTCGCTCTCCGGTGTGCGGGACTGCCCCCAGGATGCTCTGTCATCCTTCCCGCGTACACGTTCATTGCGACCATGGCGGCCACTATCCGTGCTGGCTTTGCGCCTGTTTTGGTGGACGTAGCCGAGCCGCATCTGATGCTCGACCCCGCGGCCGTGGAGCGCGCCATTACACCCTCAGTTAAGGCTATTCTAGCCGTGGATCTCTTCGGTCAAATGGCACCGATGAGCGAGCTTAGGTCGCTGGCGGACGCCTATGGGCTCGTACTCTTGGAGGATGCGGCACAGGCCCACGGAGCGACACATCATGGCTGTCCGGTAGCGCGCTATAGTGTGGCGGCTGCAACTAGCTTCTATCCAGGCAAAAACCTGGGCGCATACGGTGATGCCGGCGCCATCTTGACCGACAATCCCGAGGTGGCCTTTGTGGCGGCGTCGCTGCGTGACCACGGGTCCTTGGGCAAGTATAGGCACGAGTATCTTGGCTTCAACACGCGACTCGATGAGATACAGGCTGCGGTCCTAGCCATCAAGCTCCGCCACCTCAGCAGCTGGAATCGGTTGCGGGAAACTGCAGCGGCCCGGTACGCTCGACTCTTGTGTGAAGTCGATGGAGTAGTGCTTCCGAGCGCAGCCACCGGAAACACGCACACGTGGCATCTGTACGTAGTACGGGTTTCACGGCGCGATGTAGTTGCCGACCGCCTTAGGCGCCGGGGAATCGGCGTTGGGACCCACTACCCGGCTCCGCCGCATCTTCAACCGGCGCTTAGGTTCCTGGGTCATTCTGAGGGGTCCTTTTCTGTGGCCGAGCACGCCGCTAGTGAGGTCTTGACTCTTCCGCTTTTCCCAGGGATGACATTCGGCCAGCAACGACGTGTAGTGAATGAGCTTGCCACCGCCATCCGAGAGTAGTTTGAAAGTGGCGACCGCGGGCCTCGCGTCGCTGACTGTTGTGATACCTGCCCACAACGAGGAAGGAACCATACGGCTTGCAGTCAGTGAGGCGCTCGCCATTTACCCATCCCATAGTGAGCTTGTGAGGGTGATCGTGGTCGACGACGCCAGTACGGACATGACCGCGACAGTAGTAGAGGAAATGGCCATCGTCGAGCCCCGCTTGCAGCTCCTAGCGCTTCCAGTAAATGTAGGGGCTAACCGAGCCATTTATGCCGGGGTCGCCAGTGCGGGCACCGAGTTGGTCGGGTTTTTACCCGCGGACAGACAGGTGCGGGCCTCTGAGCTAAGGCGTTGCCTCGATATAGTCCATGACGCCGACATCGTGTGGACCACACGAGTGGTGCGTGCCGACCCGTGGTTTCGGAGGGTTTCATCTGCTTCGTACAATTGGTTGGTCCGCGTTCTCTTCGGGCTGCCCATTCATGACGTGGATTCGGTGTTCGTTGGGCGACGGGAGCCAATCCAGCAGCTTCTTCCCCTGCTGGTGAGTCGAAGCGACTTTCTGCCGGTTGAGCTTGTGGCTCGGGCGCTTCGCAGGCATCTGAGGCTGCGGGAAGTCGCAATCGTCCACTACCCGCGGATGTCGGGGCAAGCGTCGGCTGTTGCGCCACGGTTTGTGGTTAAGACTTTTGTCGATCTGGTGCGCGGGGCGTGGGTCCTTCGCCGGCCGTAACCGTTCGGGAGAGGCGCGCCCTATCGGGCTTGGGAGCAGACTGTTGGATGCCTAGGGAAGTGGGTGGCCAATTCGGGCTGTGCAGTGATCGCGGCCAGTCCCACGAGACCGAGGGGCCGGGGCGGGGTGCCCACATGGCGCCCTGGCTATCGGGTTTGCTTCGTGCCCGAAGTGCGACGGTGGCGATTGGGTGTTGTCGCGAGCTGAAGTGCGCCACTGTCCGGCCGCGTCGGCGGTGAGAAGCGGACTGGCGTCGTGAGTCGGCATGGGGAGCGCGGAGATTGGCGGAGGAGGATACCGCGGAACGTTGCTGCGTGGCACGCTGTTGGCCCAGTCTCAACGCGCAAAGGGGACGGGGTAGTGGGGGCGGGCAGATGGGGAGCACTTGCCACTGTGGCGGCCCTTCGCAGAATGCCGTTAGCTGCTTGGGTTGGCGCTTTGTATTTGGGAATGGCCCTGGCATGGATGGCGCCGGTGTGGTTTGCGAGGTCTGCAGCCGTTCCGACGGTAGCTTGGAAGCAGTTTGTGCCTGATGCGCCAACGTATGTCTGGTTTCTGGCTTGGGTTCCATATGCGATTGGCCACGGGTGGTCCCCCTACAGTTCGGGGTGGTTGAACGCTCCATTCGGGGCAAACCTCGCCTATCCAGGCCCTCCCTTGCCATGGATGGTTTTGATGTGGCCGGTGACGGCCGCTCTGGGCGCGGTGAGGTCATACGACATCTTGATAGTCCTTGGGATTGTGTCAAACGCGGTGGCAGCTTGGTGGGCGTGTCGTTACTGGCTCGGGGCCGGCATTGGCGCCGTCCTAGGAGGAGCGATGTTTGGCTTTTCCCCGTATGTTCTGGGGCAGTTGGAGCAGGGCCATGTGAACTTGGGGTTAGTTGCCAGCATTCCGCTCAGTAGCGTCGTCTTTTACGAGTTGGTGGTGTCGCAACGCCGGAATCCCCGCCTCATCGGGTTGTGTGCGGGAGGGCTTGGTGCGATTCAGATTCTTACCTCGCAGGAGGTAGCCGCAATTGTTGGTATCACGGGATTACTAGTGATGCTGGCCCTTGCGAGCGCCTATCCGAAAAAGGTGCGGGAGCACGTTCCATATATTGCCCGGGCGATGCTATGGGCGGCGCCAGCAATCGTAGCAAGCTCCGGAGTGATAGTGTGGGCGCAGGTTCTGAGCGCGGGGGCTGTGCATGGGGACCCTGCAGTGGGTGAGGTTGCGGGGTCGTCGGGCTTACTTAGCGTCCTGGCGCCTAGCTATGGGGAAACCTTAACGCTTCAGCCGCTGGTAAATGCCCAGCTTGTCCAGAATGCATATCCAAATGAGGCGCTGGGATACCTTGGCATCCCGATGATTCTGATATTGGTTAGACTTTTCAGGCGGCCGGATGGGATGGCGAAATGGGTCGTTGGCCTCGTCGTGCTCACCACTGTTTTGATGCTGGGCCCAAAGTTGCAAGTTGACGGAGTGGTCACGCCCGTCCCGCTTCCGATGGAAGTGCTGGGGCGTCTGCCCCTCGTGCATGACATCCTGCCGTCGCGCTTCAGCGCAGTTCTGGACTGGCTTGCGGCGCTGAGCGTGGCGGTGTTTGTAAGCGGGCTAGGTAGGTCGCGGCGAGCCTTTTCGGGCAGGCTATGGACATGTCTAGCGCTTGTGTTCTGGTTGCCCAATTTGGGAGCGCCCACTTTGTCCGTAGCTACGCCCCGCTACTTTTCTGGAGTCGCGGTGCCGCGATCAAGGGCGCTGTTGGTGGTTCCGTTTGCGCAGACGAGTTTTGGAGCCGTGAGCGAGATTTGGCAGGCGGCGTCTGGCATGCGGTTTAGGATGACCGGGGGTTACTATCTGCGTGCCGGGTTAGGGGGAGGAGCGATATTGCCTTTCGGTCCAGCGTTGACACCACTTACTCGCGCCGTGCTGTTGACGATGGGGGGCGACACGCATGTGGTCGCCACGCCAAAGTTGCGAGCGGCTGCGGCGTCCTACTTCGTTGTGCACAGGGTGTGGGCTGTTGCGATCGGCCCGAGTCAGTACCAGCTAGTTGAGACTAGGCTGTTTACAGCACTTTTGCACCGCGCCCCTGTCTGGGTGGGGAGCGTTGCTACGTGGAAGATCGGCGAGTAGCCTGGGGTGTTTGGTGCGCATTTCGGCGAATCCGATCAGCCAGACCGGCTGAAAGCGATCACCTGGATCGGCGGAATCCGATCACCCTGGAGAGGACGCGGCGGTTGGGCGGCGGGGCGGTCAGGATGTCGCCCCTTGGTTCACCTCCTTTCTTGTGCTGTGAGTGGTTGCGGGAGACGAGGGAAGCCTGGTCGGGGGGTCAAGTCTTGGGGGTCCTGGAGGTCGCAAGGACGGGTTTCCGAGTCTCTGCGGGCCGCTGAGCGGCTCGCTTTCCGGGATCGACCAGGTTCGAAGACGATTTTGGCGCCTCCGGGTCGGTTTCGGGGACGGAGAGGGGGGCCGTGCGTCGCAGGGAGTCCCCGCGGAGCTCGATGCGGTGGGCGTTGTGGGTGAGGCGGTCGAGGATGGCGTCGGCCAGGGTAGGGTCGCCCAAAGCCTCGTGCCAATGGGCCAGCGGCAGCTGGCTGGTGACCACCGTCGACCGGCGTTGGCTGCGGTCCTCGATCACCTCGAGGAGGTCGGCGGCCTGAGAGGGGGTCAGGGGCCGGATCGCCAGGTCATCGATGACCAGCACATCGATCCGTCCCCAGGCGGCGAGCAGGCGGGCCCAGCGGCCGTCGACATGGGCGATGGCCAGGTCGTCGAGCAGCCGGGGCGCCCGCAGGTAGAGGGCGGTATGACCCGCCCGCACCGCGGCTTGGGTCAGGGCGCAGGCCAGGTAGCTCTTGCCCGCTCCGGTGGGACCCACGACGAGCAGGTTCTGGTGGGCCTGCACCCAGTGGCCAGAGGCCAGTGTCAGCACCACGGTGCGGTCGAGGCCCCGTGGGTGCCGGAAGTCGATGTCCTCGACACAGGCGGAGAGTCGCAGCTTGGCCGCCTTGAGATTGCGTTCCAGCCGCCGGTTGGCCCGGTCCTGGCTCTCGCGATGGACCAGCATCCCCAGCCGCTCCTCGAAGTTGAGCGCCTGGTACTCAGCGGTCTCCAGCTGCTCGGTGAGCGCCCGGGCCATCCCGGTCAGTCCCAGGGACCGAAGTTGCTCCAGGGTCGGGGTGATCAGCATGGTCATCTCCTCATTCATTGGTAGTAGGCGGCGCCACGCACGAACTCGTGGTTCTCCACCGCTCTCATCTCGCCGTCGGCCCCCGGCAGCGGCTGCCGGTCCAAGCCCTGGCGCAGGATCGACTCCACACTGCGGTAGCTGAAGGACCGGATCATTAGCGCCCGCCCACACGCCGCCTCCAGCCGCTGGTCCCCGTACCGTCTGCCCAGCCGCATGATCCCCAGGCAGGTCCGGAACCCCTGCTCCGGGTGCGGCCGCTGCTCCATCACCCCGGCCACCAGTTCGGCCGTCTTTGGACCGGCACTCTCCGCCCAGCGCACGATCCGTCCCGGAGTCCACTCCAGGTGGCGCCGGTGTGCCTCTGGCGTGTGCTCGGCCAGCGTGGTGTGGCCGCCGCGGCCTCCGCTGCCCAGGTGGCTGGCCACCCGCCGTCCCCGGAAGTACACCTCCACCACCCGGGCCGTCACCCGCACCTCGCAGCGCTGCCGGTCCAGCTGGTACGGGACGCTGTAGTAGTGGCGCTCCACCTCCACGTGGTAGTCGATGTTCACCGTCGCCAGCCTCCAGGTCGCAAACTCGTAGGGGCGGTCCGGGAGCGGCCGCAACGCCGGCCGGTCCAGCTCCTGGAACAGGCTCAGCCGCGACCCCTCCAGCTTCTGGAACGGCCGCCGGTTCAGCCACTCCAGCCGCTCCCGGATCAGTTGGTTGGCCTCGGCCATGCTGAAGAACACCTGGTGGCGCAAGCTGGCCAGGATCCACCGCTCCGCCACCTGGACCCCAACTTCGACCTTCGCCTTGTCCCGGGGTTTGTGGCTGCGGGCCGGGATGATCGCGCAGCCATAGTGGGCCGCCATCACTTGGTAGGTGCGGTTCAGCTCCGGCTCGTAGCGGTGGGGATGGCTCACCCCGGACCGCAGGTTGTCCGGCACCAGGATCTCCGGGACCCCACCCAGAAACTCGAACAGGTTGACGTGCGCTCCGATCCAGTGCGGCAGCGCCTGGGATGCCAGCAACTCGGCATACGTATAGCTGCTCGCCCCCATCACCC
The DNA here is from genome assembly GCA_021791455.1 of bacterium. Next base: position 7,966 of record JAJYWM010000239.1, read on the forward strand.
CCACGAAGAGTTGCCCGTCCGAGACCGTGCCTGTCAGCGGGTCGGTGATCGGCACCGTCGGCCCGGCGAAGTCCAGGAATACCTTCTCCCCGGCTCGGTGCTCCTGGCGCATCACCACCTCCAGCCGCCCCGCCCACTGCCGGTAGTGGTGCACGAACTGCGTGTACTGCCATCCCTGCGGGTGACGCGCCTTGTACTCCATCCAGAGCAGCTGCAACGTCGTCCCCTTGCGGCGCAGCTCCCGGTGCATCTCGGCCCAGTCCGGCTCAGGGCGCTGGGAGACAGGTGGCGGCACGGCCACCCGGTACAGCTGCGCCTCCAACTCCCGGTCGTCCATCCCCTCAGGCAGCGGCCAGCCCAGCCCGGCCGCCCTCGCGCGCGCCAGGCAGTCCGCCGCCGTGGTGTACGGAACCCCGGTCGCCTCCGCGGCCTTGCGTCGGCTCAACCCCTGTTCGGCCGTCAGTCGAAGGAGCTCTCTGATCTTGCGCATGGCGATTCGGGGTCTGGGCATCGGCACCTCCTGGGAGTTCTGGCAACTTCCCAGTGAGGGTGCCGGGCCCGCCTCACCTCACGCCACCGCCCCGCCTGCCTCCCCAGGGTGATCGGATTCCGCCGAAACCGGTGATCGGATTCAACCGAAACGACTGATCGGTTTGCCCCGAAATACGCATTTGGAGAGGTCGACACCGCCGCTTGGCTTGCCCCGGATCCCCGAGCATCCCTCCAGTCGTCGTTTTACGTAGGTCAGCTGCGCCGGGGGCAGTGCCGTTGGCCGCTCTCGCTTTGGGTACCGCCGGGCTCCTCCGCTTTTAGCTCCCGCTTCACCGTCCGCCAGTTCAATGTGAAGTCCCGGGCCATAGCGGTGATACTCCAACCATGGGATCGCAGGACTCGCAAACTCATCCCAACTTCCTTACACTGGATGGGGGGCTTCCTCAGGAGTGGATTCGACACCCAAAGCCTGCCAGGGGGCCCCTTCTCTGTGATCTCGTCCAGGACTCCGGTCCTGCCGCGGAGGTCTGCACTTTTCGTGATCAGCTCACTGCACTATTCGTGATCGCCAACAGCTGCGCAGAAAGGTGCCCAGGGTGGAGGGCGCCAGGACCGCATGGCCCAGCACCCCCTGGGTGGCCCCGGCCCGGAGCACGTCGGTGTCTTCGATGCTGTCCCCGCCAGCCAGCTTCGAGTGGATGAGCGACATCGCCTTGTGCCCGACGTTGGCCCGCCCCGGGGCATCGCCCAGGTCCAGGTGCCCTTCCACCACGTCTCTCAACCCCAGGTGCTGAGCCAGAGTGGCCGGAAGGAGGAGGCCGGCATTGGCCACCAGGTGGGGGTCGTCGAACCCTACCCCCAGGCGGTCCAAAGTGTGGGATGATGGCTGCATCGAAAAGGTGCTCCTTCGCTGGGGCCGATTGGCGTGTTGACAGCACCAATTATCCCAGCACTGAGCGCCT
>JAJYWM010000442.1 GCA_021791455.1 bacterium
TGGCCGCCAGTATTTGCCGCCTAGGGTGTCAATTGGAGTGTCAAATGCCCCACGAAAGCTCGATGGCGAGGCGATTTGATCTCAGTAACTGGTGCCCCGGAGGCTCTGGTCGGGAAGGGCGGATTGGCCGCTGTCCTGTCCGCGGGGGTCTGCCGGTGACCGTCTGGTAGTTGAAAACAGGGAGCACGCTAATGGTGGTGTACGCCGATGGCCGCCAGCATTCGCCGAATAGGGTGTCCAATAGGGTGTCAACTTCCCCTCCCGCTAGAGGGCGCCTGAGTGCGCCGCAGGACCGGCCCTTGAGTCGTCGGCATCCGCTGACTCAGCCCTGGCGGATCCCCAATGTTCAGCGGCAGGAACTACTCTGCGATCCAAAGGCGGGTCAGCCCGTGACGATGTCGACGAGCCCTCGCAGGCGTTGGAAGTCCTCCAGGTTGCGTGTGTAGACCGGGATGCCTGTGGGCAGTGGGTCAGTTTGAGGTACCGAGAGGTTGTTCCGGGTGGTCGGATCCGGTAGGGCGGGGTGCCTAGAGTTCGGGGGATGGATGGGAAGGGACTGGGAGGCGGCCTTGCCCTCGTTGGCATTGGCTTGGCCATTCTCTTCTAGCTGCACCACCTGGGGGGCCCAGAAATGGAAGTGCCTGGCACCTCGCTGGCGGTCCTTCTGATAATTGCGCGGGTCGCCATGACGGTCTGGGATACCTCCGTAGTCATGCGCTGGCGCGTTAGAGCCTACCCCCAGGGTGTCGAGCTGCCTCAGGCTGCCGCATCTCTGGGCAATCTTCTCGACGTAGAGCGGGAGTCGGAGCTGTTCCAGGCGACCGCCTTTCCTGGTGTGAAGAGCGGGGTGAAGCTGCTGATGAAATGCCGTAACCGCTCGACCTTGGTCCAGATCGAAAGGCCGCTCTGTGTCTACCCTTGGTGAGCCAGGTGCAGGATTGAAAGTCTGCATCGAGAGGGCATCCAAGGAGAACGAGGATGGCCGTGACCAGGGACCAAGGGCCCGAGGTTGGGTCCCAGCGGAGTAGGGCTGGGCAAGAGCGGCCGGACCCGGAGGTGCCAGCATGACGCACCCTGGAAAAGGGTCTCGGCCAGGAACCCAGTGGCTCCCCGGGCGGTGAAGGTCGATCCGTCCTGCTGCCGGGAAGGGAGCACCTCGCCGGTGTCGGCCCTGGTGGCCAGCAGCGGGTGGTAGCCCCGCACCTGGGTGTAACCGAACCCCACCCCCTGATTCAACAGCCCGAAGGCCTCACAGATGGTGGAGTCCATGTCGATCGGGAGTGCTCTGTCGCCGGGGCCCCGATCTCCTTCCCAGGCTCGACGCAGCTTCTCCCGCCCCACTGCGTGCAGCTCTCGGACGTGGCCCATGGTGAAGCTGTGCAGGAAGCTGCCCAGGGTGGAGGGCGCCAGACCCGCATGGTCCAGCACCCCCTGGGTGGCCCCGGCCCGGAGCAGGTTGGTGTCTTCGATGCTGTCCCCGCCAGCCAGCATCGAGTGGATGAGTGACGTCGCCTTTTGCCCGACGTCGGCCCACCCCGGGGGATCGCCCAGGTCCACGTGCTCTTTCACCACCTCTCTCAACCCCAGGTGCTGATCCAGAGTGGCCGGGAGGAGGAGGCCCGGCATTGGCCACCAGGTGGGGGTCGTCGAACCCTACCCCCAGCCGGTCCAAGGTGTGGGATGATGGCTGCATCGAGAAGGTGCTCCTTCGCTGAGGCCGATTGGCGTGTTGACAGCACCAATTGCCCCAGCATTGAGCGCCTTTTCTTTGCCTAACCTGCGACGCCCACCCATACCCGGCCGGTGGATCCAGGCCAAGTGTTCGTGCGTGACGGGCTAGAGCGGCCATCCACATTGCGAGCGATGGTGCCGCGACAGGCCCCATGGCACTCAGCGGTGTCACGGGGCCCACACTCTGTCTATGTGCGGCGTGCGGCAAACCATGACGAACTCCTGCGTCATTGACTCCGCGTGCCAGTCACCATCATCTCCAACGCTTCACCCGACTGAGCATCGACCAGTATCACAAGACCCGTAACCGTGGGCGGAGCGCCCCACGCAACGGCGGGATTGACACCGCCCCAAGGGCCCGGCCAAGGCGCGTTCGTGCTCAGAGCAACAACCCAGCATAGTAGGTTGCGATGCGGCTGGTTTGCTGGTCCGGCGACCCATGCGAGGACCGCGCCTTGGATACTAGGCTCTGACTGCCCATTGGGGGCGGCGGCCAGAGCTGCAGTTTCAGCCTGCTGCCGCCCGACTGCTCCCGCCAGGCTGCCAGGAGGAGGAGCCTCCAATTCCACGTGGAAGCGAGCCAACGTCGCCACGGTGACTCCCGGCAACTGATACGGCGCCGCAGCATGACCGACTTCCGACATAGCCAACCATCCAATCAATAGGGCAAACCCAAGGAAACCGCCCACCCACCATCGGGCCTGGCCACCACTACGTCTCTTCTCTGCAGCTAATACTCGCATGCCCGATCCCAAGTCGTCATCAACTGGTTGTCTACTTTGCCCACACCGTACGCACTGGAGTAGGCGTTGTGGAGTGTTCCGTTCATGGGATGCCAGCCGCCGTCCCAGTACGCTTCGGCGGATCCGAAGATCTCGGGGTTGTCGTACCCACCGGCCAATTGATCGTGCAGGTCCTTGGTTTCCGTTCCCTGCTGTGCCTCGTTTGGAGTGAACCCACCAAAGACGACTGTCTGCGATGAGCCAATGTCGAACGTGATGTTCCCAGTCGAAGGATTGTAGAGCGTCTTGTACTCGGTGTAGTTGTTGATAGGAGATGGCGAGAGGTTATCGTCGAAAGTATAGTCCCCCTCGACGCCGTACTCCCAGAAGTTGTGACGGTTACCGTTCGGGTACTCTAGCCACCCATCCTGGGCAAACGTCTCGCTCGGGAATAACTCGACATCGATCATTGTCCAGGCAGCGGACACACTTGCGTCTGTGAGTCCTGGAACCTGAAAAACCCACGGAGAGTAGTTGAGCAAGCTAACTTCAGAGCCTCCGGTTTCATTCCCGCTAAGCTCTCCCGTGTACCATCCGGTGACCCGGGTGTGCGGGTAGTCGTTCACGTTGCGCCAAGGTTGACTGATGGCGGGGTTGCATCCATCGCCGCCACCGCTGGCTGCCACAGGCGAACTCAGCGTCGTGACAGCAGATAACGCTAGTGATGTGGACAGCGCTCCCGCCATGGCGAGCCGACGTACGGCACCCGCGTGCATGGGGTAAGCAAATATCTTCAGCAAATGCCTATCTCCTGATTCTTCATATCGCCGACTATGCAAGCGGACCCCGGGTAGGAAGTACGGCGTGTCACGAACGATGCATGTCCGCTGCGTGTGGTTGTGGCGGGACACGAGGGGACGCACTTAGGCTGCCCTGAGCAAGCACTGCGAGGCAGGCAGGCTCCGAGGAACCCCTCGCCGTCGCGGTTTCGCGCGTTGCCGTCCCTCCGTTCGGGAGCCACGGACGCCGCCCCTGACGCCCCGCTTGGCGAACAGTGAGCGGGGGAGACGATACTCTGCGGGATGGGACCCGTCAAGAGCCGGTCCAGACCCGGGATGCATCCCCGGTCTCGGCGCTAGAACTGGAGTGCGGGCAAGAGCGGGGATCGGCTGCGCCGGGCCCGCCAGTACCTGGCCCCGCCCCCGTTCTGCTTGAGGATCTTCAGGGTGAGCAGGTGGTGTGCTCCCAGGCGGTACCAGGGGGTGCCCTAGGCCCTTAGCCGGCGGCCCACGGTCACATCCATCGCCTTCTCGATTGCCCCCGAGGCCTGGGGAACGTGGAGCGCGTAGTTGGCGATCACCTGGCGGTTAGCCCGCACATACTCCATCTCCAGCGTCAGCCGCTGCCGGCGGTCGAGATCGGCACCGGCCGCGTCCCGGCACTCGGCGAGCGCCGCCAGCAGCTTGTCCACGTCGCCCTCTCGGGCCAGCTTCAGCAGCGGCGGCAACGACACCCCAGCCGCTTCCATCCCCAGCGCCTGAGCCAGCTGATGCTCCAGATGCCACAGGGCCAAGAAGGCCACCGCGGTGGGGAAGTAGGCCCGCTGCAGCCGCCGCAGGGCTGAGCTCCCGTCACTCACGAACCACAGCTCCCGAGCCCGGAACGCCCCCTGCTGGGCCGCCAGGATCGCCAGCTTCTCCCCGAAGTGGGCCATGCTCTCCACCCCGCCGTAGGTGCGCTTGCCCAGCGGCACCCGCCGCCCTTTGGAGACCGTCGCCACCCCCTGGTACACGATCCCTGCCTTGGCCCCCATCTCGCTCACCGTGGCCCGGTCGTTCACAAAGGTCCCGTCCGCCTGTACCACCACCCGCTCAGGCCGCGGGCCTTGCTCCGCCAGCTTCCCCAGCACCTGCCGCTTCCCCAGCCCGAACACCATCTCCCGCTGCTCCTCCAGCGCCCGATCCACCAACTCCCCCTCCCGCTGGGCCAGCCGGTGAACTTGGCCATGACTGACCTCCACTCCCAGCAGATGCTTGGTGGTCCCAGCCGCATTGGCGTACGAGCTCTCGGTGGCCAACCACAGCGCCGCCTCGGCCACCCCCAGGGTGTACCGCTCCCCGGCCTCCAGTCCCAGCTGCTCATCCGCCGGATACCCATTGGCACCGCAGTCAAGACACCTGACGCGGTTCCGCCGCAGCGCCACCGCTCCGAACAGCCCCACCACCTGGCGCAGGTCCCGCCCCCGCCTCTCCCGGCGGCCTCCGCAGCTCGGGCACAGCCCCACCGGCACCCGCCCCGCCACCTCCGTCACCGCCTTCGCCACCACCGGGCCCAACTGCCTCCGCAGCTGCCCCATCAGCTCCGCCTCAAACTCCGCCAGAGTCCGCCCGGTCAGCTCCGCCTCCACCTCGACTACCATGCGCATGGGGCTCCCCCTCGATGGCATTTGGTTCACTCAAACCATCGTATGGGGAGCTTCTTCTGTCTCTGCCCCTGCTCAACCGCCGAAATCCGAGATGCTTCTATCCGGTGGGGCGGCCGGGCCTCCGGCTCCTGGCGGCCGCCAGAGGGATCCAAGTCACCGTCACAGCCCCGTGGGATGGGATGACGGTTTCGTTGCCCGCCGGCCCGGGTAGTCCCGGGCGCCCAGTGGTTTTGGTGTATGTGAAAGTGCAATTGCGCCTGGTACCTCCGCCCTCGGCCTTCGACCGCCGTGGCCCGGCCGCAGGAGGGGCGCTCGTCCCTTCTGACCGCCACGCTAATCCTTCCGGACAAGTGGTGGCCCAAAGCCCTTCCGGCAAGTCCGCTGGCTGGACCAGCTGGCCCTCCGAGCCCAGCGGGAGGTGGTGGTGAGGCTAGGCTTGCTGTGGACGTGGATCGATCGAGCCACACGCTATCCATTGAATAGGAGGGCTACGGAGCAGCGCGGGCAGGTGGCCGTGCTCTTCGCGATTGCGGCGGTGGCCATCGTCGTGACCGCCGGACTCGCACTGGACGCTGGCCAGAGCTTCGTCTCGCAGCGTGCCATCCAGGCAGGCGCGGACACGGCCGCTCAGTCGGGAACATCGATGCTGGACGCCGACTTCACGGCCTGCGTCAACTCCCAGACCTTGCCCTACACGGCATCCGACATATCGGCCGTCGTCACCAAGATTGTCTCCAGTGCCGCCGCGGCCCAGGGAGGTGCCACGAGCCCGCCTGTGGCCACATTCGTGGCGTATTCCTCCGACACCACTCCAGCCCTTTCCAGCTTGGGGCCCGTGTCGAGCTACACGGGCCAGTTCTGTGCGCCGGGCGGCGTCTGGGCAGGGCCAACGGGAGTCAAGGTCGCCACTACCGAAACCCGACCAACGTTTGTCCTTCAGCTCGTAGGCATCCGGACCGCGACGGAGGACGCCGCGGGCACTGCGGTCTTCGGTTATGTGGGGGGCGGTGGGGCTCCGTTTGCCTCGTGGGACGCCGCCTGCTATAAGTCGTCGAGCGGCGCAGCACTTGTTGCTGGCGACACGGTCGTCCTTTTGTCACCTCAGTGGTACAAGTACACTTGCGGCTTCGGGACGCCTGCCAGCTTCAAGGGCTACATTGACCCGATCACCCCGATTGCGCTCCCGATGGCTATTCCAAGCTGCATCCAGACTGGGCCTGGAGTAGGAATCAAGACCCCGCCGGCCCTTGTGGTTGGCCAGACTTACCTCATCCCGGAGATCAGTTCGTATACGAAGGGGTACTGCCCAGGCTATAACTCCAGCAACGCTGGGCCTTATATGCTGACGTACGCTGGGATGATCTCGGTGACCGTCACAAGCGAAACGACCACAACGATCCTCGCCGTCGTCAACCCCACAAGCCCGACTACATCCGGAGTAACCATCTGCCCGATCGGGGATACCTCTTGCTCCAGCTCATTCGGATCGACGTCCCCGACCGGCGTCGAGCTCTACCAGTAGGGTGGCAAGGAAGTCTCGATCCCGCGGCCAGAGCCTCGTTGAGTTTGCCCTGGTGGCTCCACTCCTGCTGCTCCTGCTCAGCGGGGGAGCGGACCTGGCCCGCGCCTATTTCGTGGGTATCCAAATCGCCGACGGGGCACGGCAGGCCGCGCTCTACGCTTCGGATAACCCGCCGGTCAGCGGCGCCCCGGGCTCGGGCTACACTTCGGCCGACTTGGTTGCGATCGCCAAGAACAACGCGGGCTCGACCGCGGGGCTTCTCGGATGTCCAACTGCGGACATCACCGTTACGGTGGGATCAACCACGACGTACAGCTCGGGAGGCTTCTACCAGCCGATCTCGGTGAGCTGTGCCCTCCCGCTCCTCACGCCTCTACTGCCATCTCCTGTCCACATCGCCTCGAACGCCGAGGCCCTGATCGTGCCGGCCACATGAACAGTTGGAGACCTGGCCGGATGTCGAGCGCGGGCGTGAGGGAGTCTCAGGGAACTCGCGGCGCCACCATGGTCGAATTCGCCCTGGTCGCCCCCATCTTCTTGGCCGCAGTAATCGGCCTGTTCAGCGCGGTGATTTTCGTGCTGGAGGTCCAGGTTGCGAACCAGGCGGCCCAGGCGGCGGCTCGCTGGGGGGTAGCAGCGGTCAACTTCTCCGGCACCGGCCCGAGTCCCCAATGCCCAGATGGCAGTCCTCCCACAGGGATGGTCAACGCTGCCAAATCCGCAGCGGGCCCGTTCGCGTCCAACCTATCGGTCGCCGACGGCGGCGGCACAGCCACCAGCGGCGGGGCGGCTGGATCGGCGTTCTGCCAGATCACCATATCCATCCCCACCCTGGGCTTCGGAGGGTACTTTGGGATCGGGCCCAAGTACGTAACGGCCACCGCCGTCGACTATGTGACCTGACCCTCGGGGATGAGGATCGATAGAGGCGCTCCGTATCAAGTTGGCGACACGCAGGCCCCGGAGCAACGGGACAGTGCAGACTATGGGGCGTGGCGCAGGGTACCTATCAGGCGGGGTCATCTGCCGACTTCGACCGCCTCTACCGTGACACCTATGCCAGGGTACTCCAGACGGTGACGGCGATCGTCCGGGAGCCGGCGGCCGCCGAGGACTGCGTCCAGGAGGCTTTCGAGCGCGCCTACGCCGCCTGGCCCCGGTTCCGACCCGATGCCCCGGCTCCCGTCTGGATCCACCGGATCGCCATCAATGTGGCCCTCACCTACCGTCGGCGACTCACGCTCCGCCAGGTGGGAGAGACCATCCGCCGCCTGGGGCGTCCCGAGTTTGTAGCCGACGCCACGAGGACAACCGACCAGATGGACCTGGTGTCTGCCCTCCAGGGTTTGCCGGCACGCCAGGCGGCCGCCCTGGTGCTGCGCCACCTCCACGGGTACACCAACCGGGAGATCGCTTCCGCCATCGGGGTTCCGGAGCGGACGGTGGCCTCCCGCCTCGCGGCGGCGAAACGCAAGCTGGCGGAGAAGTTGGGTGAGCCGGGGAACAGCGCCCCATGGTCTGACTCAGATTCCGAGGCGCACAGGGGTCCCGCCCCCACCCACTCCCGCGTCCAACGGCAGGGGACGTCCAATGCCTGAGGGGTTCGACGACTGGCTCAGCCGGTCCCTGGCCGAGACCCTGGGGTCCGCGGGCGCCGAGACCCCACCGCCACGCTACCGCAGGTCTGCCAGTCGCGCCCGAAGGCGCCATTGGGTCTGGTGGCCGGCCTCCCGTGCTGGGTTCGGCGCCCTCGTTCTCGGCTCGGCGCTCGTCACCGGATCGTTCGCTGCCGGCTTTCACGCCATTGACCCGTCCGCGTCCCTTCCGATTCTGACTGGCGCGGGGCCGTCCTTTCATCCCTCCGCCGCGCCCAGCGGAGTGCACGGTGGATCGGTGTCCAGGCGCGGGTCATCGTCCGGCCACGGCCGCTCCGGCTCTGCCCCCCGTCACTCTCCCGCAGCCAGTCCCACCCCGGGCCACGGGCACTCAGGCACCGCCCCCGGCCACTCTCCCGCAGCCAGCCCCACCCCGGGCCACGGGCACTCAGGCTCTGCCCCCGGTCACTCTCCCGGAGCCAGTCCCACCCCGGGCCACGGGCACTCAGGCACCGCTCCCGGCCACTCTCCCGCAGCCAGCCCCAGCCCGGGCCACGGCCGCTCCGGGGGCTGATCGGTACCAACGGCCCGTAGCCGCCCCGCCTCAGCGGGTACCATCTTCGGGCCGACCCCGTCCGTGGTTGGGTGATCCGGTTCATGGGCGCGTTCCTATCAGTGGACACGGTCGTCACGAGGCCACCATCGCCCCCGGGCACCGGGCAGGTACCCTCACCTGAAGGAACCACATGGAACCGAGATCAAGCGAGCGTCAGCGGGGGGCATCCAGGCCCGGAGGCTACAGGACCGAGCACGCCCTGGCGGTCGATGCGTCGGCCAGGATCCCCGGGTTCCGGCCCGAGCCACCCCGTTCGCTGGAGGAGCTGGCCCTCCCCTTCTCCTTCGTCGCTGAGCTGGTGCTCAAGATCATGTACTTCAATGGCAACATCCTGGGCCGGGACATCGCCGCCCGGGCCTGCCTGCCCTGGTCGATCACATCAGACGCCCTCAACTTCCTGGCTTCCGAGGGCTACTGCGGCACGACTGGTATCCGGGGCACCGCCGGCCCTGGCGCCGACTTCGCCGAGAGCCTTCAGTACCTGGTGACCAGTCTCGGGCGCGAGCGGGCCCGTGAGCTGTTGGAGCTGAACCAGTACGCCGGTCCCGCTCCCGTCCACCTAGACGACTACCTGGAGAGCGCCCGCTCCCTGGTCGACGAGGCACCCACGGTGGCTCGTGACCAGCTGCGGGAGGCGCTGAGCCACCTGGTGGTGCCCGACGAGCTGGTCGACATCCTGGGAACCGCCCTGACCAGCCGGCAGGCACTTTTCCTTTACGGGCCGCCCGGCAACGGGAAGAGCTCGATCGCGGAGGCCTGTGCCGGCGTCCTCGGGGATCCGATCT
>JAJYWM010000298.1 GCA_021791455.1 bacterium
CAGCTCAACCTGGTGGTCCTGCTCCTGCTCACCGCTGTAGTGGGCATAGGAAACTCGGTTCAGGGACCTGCCTGGCAGGCCATGATCCCCGCCCTGGTCGGGGAGCGGCGCCTGCTGAACGCCAGCATGGCAGCCCGGATCGCCCAGCAGGGATCCGAGCTCACCGGGCCGGCCCTGGGCACGGTGGTGTTGACACTGGCGGGTCCCGGGGCAGCCTTCGCGGCCTGCTCAGCCTTTTACCTCACGGCGATGGTGCTGCTATGGGGCCTGCGGTCAGCCGTGGCCGCCCCTCCCCGCACGGAACTCGGGGCATCCGTGCTGGCGCCCATTCGAGCAGGGATGGCCTACGTGCGCAGGGAGCAGCCGCTGGGCACCCTGCTGCTCTGGGTGGGACTGCACTGCAGCCTCACCATGGCCAGCATCGGCATTCTCCCGGCGGTCGCTATCGCCAACCTCCGAGGGAACTCGGCGGCGTACGGGCTGCTCCTGACGGCATTCGGCTTCGGATCGGTGTTCGGCCCGATGCTGCTGATGGGCCTCGGCACAAGGGCGAAGTTGGTGACGACCCTGATTGTGGCGGGGATTCTGAGCGGGCTCCCTCTTATCACCCTGGGGCTCGTCCACGTCGCCGCGGTGGATCTCGCCTCCGCCGCCATCGCGGGAGGTGCCCAGGCGGTGTTCATGGCAGCCATCTACTCCGCCAATCAGGGCCGGACGGTGGACTCCATGCGCGGGCGGGTAGCCAGTGTTCAGCTATCGCTCACGACGGGAGCGATGGGTTTGGCCAGCGTTGGGTGGGGTGCCCTGGTAGCGCTGGTTGCGCCCGGGCTGGTGCTGGCCGTGCCCGGAGGGATTTTCGTTATCGCCTGCGTTCCCTTCGCTATGCGCCGGAGGCGCATAGCGGCCGCACTCACGAAGCCAAGTTCAGCAGAGCGGAACGCCCCCCTTCGCACCCCGAAGTTGCCCACGGCAGTGGTGGATGGAGCTCGGGGAGCACGGACCATTCACGGGGACGAGCCGGGCTGAAATGCCAATGCCCATGCCGGGGATGTCGTCGCAACCGTACGTTGGTGCCGCCGTCTGGGTTGTTCTGGCTGCGGCGGCTGTGACCGTGGCGGTTCTGCTGGTGCGGAGAGCCCGGCGTCATCCCCGATTGCCGGGGTCGTCCCCTGAGCCAGCGCTGGGGGACGGGAAAGAGGAGTCCCGGAACGACGATCATGACGGCGCCCCGGGATAGTGGGCCCGCGAGCGTCAGGCCGGCCTGTCCCGAAGCTCGTCGCGCACGGCCGGCGAGGGCTTTCGACTGGTCTCGTGGCGCCAGGCGGCTGGCCGGAGATGCGCCCATCTCGCAGGGCGCAATCGGGGGCCTGTCCCCCGATCAGGCGCACCGTCCGCTACCCTCGGGTTGTGGAATCCCGGGTGAGACTGCGGCCGGACGTTGGGGCTGAGCATGGCTTTTGAATTCGACAGGTATGGAAGATCGGAGCTGGCTCGTAGGCGGGGGGTCAAGTGGCGTCGCGACCGGGGTGAGGTGCTGCCAGCTTGGATCGCGGACATGGACTTCCCGATCGCAGCGGAGATCACCGCCGCGCTGACCGGGCTCATCGCTGCCGATGACCTGGGCTATCCCGACCCCTCCCTGGAGGAGGAGGTGCGCACAACGTTCGCCGCTCGCCAAGCCGCTCGCTACGGGCTGATGGTCGACCCCGCCCTAGTGGCCGTCGTTTCGGATGTGGTACAAGCGATCTACCTCGCCATCCTGGGCCTCACGGAACCCGGGGACGCCGTGGTCTTTCTCACCCCCGCCTACCCGCCGTTCTTCTCTGCGGTGGAGGAGACCGGCAGGCAGGCCATCCCCTGCGACCTCCGGCCCTCCGGGGACCGCTATGAGATCGACTTCGCCAGCCTTAGGAGCCTGGTGGAGAGGCACAGGGCGCGCCTCTTCCTCCTATGCAACCCGCACAACCCCACCGGGCGCAGCTTCAGCCGCGAGGAGCTTCTTGAGATCGGCGCCATCGCGCTGGAGCACAACATGGTGGTTGTCAGCGATGAGATCCATGCCGACCTGACCCTGGCCGGCGCCACCCACACCGCCTTCGGCTCGCTAGGCGAGGAGGCCGCGAGTCAAACGATAACCCTGTCGTCGGCGAGCAAGGCCTTCAACCTGGCGGGGCTGCGCTGCGCGGTTGCCGCATTCGGGTCTGAGCGACTCTGGGATCAATTCGAGAGATTCCCGGCCCATGCGAGGGGCAGCGCGTCGGTTCTGGGGATGCTGGCCGCCGTGACGGCGTGGACTAAGGCCGATCCCTGGCTCGAAGCGCTGCTCCTGGTGCTGGCCCGAAACCGGGAGTTTGTCGAATCCTTCCTGAGCAGTCGGGCGAGTGAGATTGTGATGCGCCCGCCGGAGGCGACGTACCTGGCCTGGTTGGACCTGCGCGCTCTGGATCCTGGCGCTGACCCTGCCGTGTGGCTCCAGGAGCGGGCGGGTGTTGCCCTCTCACCGGGTCCAACGTTCGGGGAGGCTGGCCGTGGGCATGCCCGCTTGAACTTTGCCACTTCAATGCCCGTCCTGACCGAGCTGCTGGAGCGAGTGGCCGCTGCGGTTGCTCGCCGGGACTAGCGCCACATCCAGGCGGCCGCTCGGTGGCTGACGACCGTCTACGGCACTGTCCATTCCCCGTTTGACAGGCTCCACCTTCCTCCGACTGGAGCCGGTTACCGGGGGCAATTGCCCGCTCCCGACTCCGCAACCTTGCGTATCCCGAATACGCCCGCCGGCGGATGCTCTGGCCCGACATCGGCAGTAGGCTTGATGAGTGATTGCGGGAAGACTGCGGCCCCACCGCCGCGCCTCAGAACTCTGGTGGGAAGCCCGGCCCCAGTGCTACGCCCGGGCCGCAGTGGGCCCGTTGCTGCTCGGGGCTGGGAGCCTGGGTGCAACCCTCGGGATGTCCCGGTGGGAACCGGGGGCCGGGTCGGCAGGGCCCCTCGGTGCGGCCCTGGTGGTAATTGCCTTCATCAGCCTCATCGGGCGGCTGCGCTGGCCCCTGCCTGTTTTCGGGGTCTGCGTGGCGGCAGCCTGCGCATATCTGGCGACCGGCCACCCACCCGGCCCGATCTTCCTCGCGCCCTTCTGGGCGATGATCGTCCTCATCGCCTCGATTGACTCTTGGAGGGTCTGGCTCCTTGCCGATGTCCTCGGGGGATTTGCCCTGGCACTGGCTCACGGCATCTCGTCTGCGGATTACCCGGAGGCCGCGATCTTCCTCGGCATCTGGCTGTTGGTCACGGCGGCACTCGGCATGGGTTTTGGCGTCAGGCGCCGCATCCGTTCGGAGGTTGCGGCCAGGGCCCGGTGGGCAGAACTGAGCCGCACCCAGGAGGAGGGGCGACTCTTGGCCGAGGAGCGGCTGAGGATTGCAAGGGAGGTCCATGATGTCGTCGGCCACAGCCTGGCCGTGATCTCCCTCCAGGCCGGTGTGGCAGAGCACCTGCTGGAGAGCCGCCCCGAGGAGGTGCGCAAGGCGGTCTCGGCCATCCGCCGGGTGAGCCGACAGGCTCTCGGCGAACTGAGGGTCGAGCTGGCGTCACTGCGCGACGGCTCCATGGCGGAGGGGACAGCCCCGACCCCGGGGATTGGGGAGATCGATGGACTCGTCTTGGGAATGCGCGACGCGGGGCTGGTCGTGGACGTCAGGATCGACGAAGACCTCGGGCTCCTGCCGGTCGCCGTCGGCACCACCACCTATCGCATCGTCCAGGAGGCTCTGACCAACATCGCCCGGCACGTCGGGGCGGGGACGCTGGTCGGCGTCACCGTCCGCCGAAGCGCCAACCTCCTGGAGGTCGAGGTGGTTGACTCCGGTTCCGAGTCCACCTCGACCGGCCCGCTGCGCGAGGGCCATGGGATAGCGGGCATGCGAGAGCGCGTTGCCGCCCTAGGGGGCAGGTTTGAGGTTTCCAGGGTGGGGAGGGGAGTGCAGGTCTTGGCCCAGCTGCCCATCCCGACCAGATGACCCTGCGAATCGTCCTGGCCGATGACCAACCTCTGGTCAGGGTTGGGCTGCGTGCCCTGGCCGAGTCGGAAGGCGACATAGAGGTTGTCGGGGAGGCCGGCAATGGGGAGGAGTTGCTCGCGCTTGTCAGAACGACCCTGCCCGACGTGGCGGTCGTCGACATCCGCATGCCGACGCTGGACGGCCTGGAGGCGACCCGCCAGCTGGCCGCGGACCCTGCCCTGGGCCGGACGCGGGTGCTCATCCTCACCACCTTTCAGATAGACGAGTATGTCTTCGCCGCCCTGCGAGCCGGGGCCAGCGGCTTCATGCTCAAGGACGAGGAGCCGGGCGAGCTTCTCCGGGCAATCCGCGTCATCGCCGCGGGAGACTCCCTGCTCTCGCCATCGGTCACCAGGACCCTGGTCGAAACCTTCGCCACCCGGCCGGCCGCGGTCACCCCCAACGTCGCCCTCCTGGAGTCTCTGACCGAGCGGGAGCGCGAGGTGGTGGCGCTGGTGGGGCTCGGCCTCAACAACTATGAGATCGCCGACCGTCTCAGCATGAGCCCGGCCACGGCCAGGACCCACGTGTCCCGGGCGATGGGCAAGCTGAGCGCCCGCGACCGGGCCCAGCTGGTTGTCTTCGCCTACGAGACAGGGCTCGTCGCCCCCGGCCATCAGGCCGGCTGAGGAGACCGCCGTACGTCCGCAGGCGTAGGCAAAAGTCACGCCCTGAGGCGGATTTCGTGGCAGCGAGGTGGGCCGGAGTATTGGCTCATGTTGTTCGCGATCACGGAGGTCTGACCATGAACGGAGCCTGGGGCCCTGCGCCATTCTTCTTTGGACTGTGCTGGCTGATCCCTCTGGGCCTGTTGGCCCTTTGGATTGTGTTCCACCGGAGGTCCCGCTGGGGGTCTCCATGGGGTGGAGGCTGGCAGCAACCATCCAAGGACCACGCTCTGGCGATCCTGCAGGAGCGGTTTGCCAGGGGTGAGATAGATGAGGATGAGTACCTGCGCCGGCGGACGACTCTGGACGCCATGTGAGGATTCATCCCGGGCTCCCGCGGCGAGCCCGGGGCCAAAGAGGAGCCCTGCCGGGGCAGGGCTCCTCACCTCTCTTGTCGGACTCAGAACGGGGCCAAGGCCCCTTCGTCAGCCGCTGAACGAGTAGTCCTGGGGATAAACCTCCGCGAACACCCCCTGGGGGACCAGCCCATGCAGGTTGGCCTTGTAGACGGTCAGCTGTGTGGGATTGGTGGGGAGCCAGACGTCAGGGAGTTGGGTCGCCAGGTAGTCCTCGTACTGGAAGAGAGCGGTCGTCTCCGCACTCTTGGTGGCAGCCGTGTGGGTGGCCTGGATGTTGGCGTCGTTCTGCGCGCTCGAGTAGTATCCGGCGTTGCTGCCTGCGCCGGGTGCGAAGATCTCCCCGCCCGTCGGGAAGTAGTCAGGGCCGTAGACCCAGCCGCCACCGGTGGCCGCGATCTGCCAGTTGCTGCAGGGGTGTGACGAGGTGCAGCCCCCATGAATGGTTGATACCACGTCGGAGAACGGCTCCGTGGCGAGGTTCAACGTGATCCCCGCGACCGACTTCATGGTCGACTGCATCGCCTCCATCTCGTTGGTGAGCTCGGTGATCCCGCTGGCGTAGAGGAAGTCCAGGTTGATGGGCTGGTTGGCGGCGATCCCAGCGCCACACTCTCCGCTGCCCGTGCCCGGCTTGGCACAGTAGGTCGTCCCTCCCGGTTTCACCGTCCAGCCATGGGACGTCAGCAAGGACACGGCCTTGGTGGGGTTGTACGGGTACACCTCACCTTGCGACTCCAGCGGGCTCTGGTCGGGGTTTCCGGGGGGGTAGGAGGGTACGGGGCCGTTGGTGACGGCGCCCACGCCATGGCCGAACTCCTTTATGTACTGGCGCTGGTTCACCAGTGACTGGAAGGCCTGGCGGAAGTAGAGCTGGCGAAGGATGGGCCCGACCGTGGGATTGGTGAAGTTGTAGCGGGCGAAGTTGAAGCTGAACAGATACCAGGGGTTGTACTTGTAGTTCTGCCGCTTCTCCAAGGCGCTGCGCTGATTCAGGTCCTGCACCGGCACGTACCCGATCGTGAGGCTGCCGTTGCTGAGCGCACTGAACTCGGCGCTGTCGCTGGTGAATGGGAGTTCCTCAAAGGCTGCGATCTTGGGCTTCGGCGATCCCGAATACGCCTTGTTGGGCACCATCTTGACGAACCCACTGCTGGTGAACTGGCTGAGACGGAAGGGACCGTCAACCACCTTCCACAAGGGGTCTGAGGTGTAGGAGCTGATCTGCTGGGACTGGCTGTTCAGGAACTGGGCCACGGCCAGCGCGCCGCTCGTCGCCGTGCCCGGGTTGGAGGGCACATACGAACCCGCCGGCAACCCGGCGGACGCCGGGGCCAGAATCCTGCTCTGCGCCGAGAGGTCGTAGTTCCCCACCGGTGAGGAGAAGGAGAGGCGATCCCAGGAGGCCTGGGGCATGGGGAAGATCTGGCTCAGCTCGTTGTAGGTGAACCAGGTCGGGTTGTAGGACGCGTTGAGGTGGAGGTTGACCGTGTAGGGGCCGCTCTGGGAATAGCTCACCACGTTCTGGGGGAAGCCGCCGGGCACATCCGCGCCCCAACCGGGGCCCGGCTCCGTGGAGCTGCCCACCGTCGGCGCTTGGGGATCGGTGACGGCGCTCAGAAGGTTCATCCAGAAGATGACGTCCCGGGCTGTGATTGGTTTGCCATCCGACCACAGCCAGTGCTTCAGGTGGATCGTCACCTCGGTGTTGTTGTTGGAGAAGACGGGCGCGTCCGCGACACTGAGGGAGGTGTTAAGAACCGGCTCGCCGTTCTGCCCGAACCAGTACAGGGGCAGGTACATGATCAGGGAGAACTGGGAGAGATTGCTGGTCGTGAAGTAGCTGCCGCTGGCCAGCGGCATGATGTAGTTGGGGGCTCCGCCAGCCGCCTCCGCGAAGGTGACGGTGTTACCGGTCGCGCTGGGCGTGGAGGATCCACCTCCGCTGGCACAGGCGCTGACCAGCATCGCTGCCACCAGGGCCACGCCGGCGACCTTCAGGTGGGCCAGGGCTTTCAGCCGTTTCATAGTTCCCTCTCCTTGTCAATTGTCTGTTCTCGTGCTCTTTGGTGAATGCTGTTGGAGGTTGCCATCTAGCCGTCCCTCCCCGTGTCGATCAGCGGCCGCCGCTAGGACATGGGGATCTTCGCCCCCTTCGCGAGGAGAGGGGGATTCACCCGGACCGTGTCCGGGTACTTGATGCCGGTGCCGGTGTTGAAGACGACCACCTCCTCGTCTGAGCCCAACCACCCGGACCGGGCGAGCTGCTCGACCGCGGCGAAACAGGCGGCTCCCTCCGGGCAGATGAAGGCCCCCTCGCGCCTTGCCAGGCGTTCCTGGGCGGCCAGTATCTCCTGGTCGTCGACCGCGAGCGCCGTCCCGGAGGTCGCGTAGACGGCCTGGAGAATGAGGAAGTCGCCAAGGGCCTTGGGGACGGTTATCCCGAAGGCGATGGTCGAGGCGTTCTGCCAGGGCTCGGAGGACTCGGCGTGCTCTTTGAACGCGCGCACGATGGGGGCGCACCCACTTGCCTGCACCGCCACCAGCCGGGGCAGCTTGGGACCCAGCCATCCCATGGACTGGCACTCCAACAGGGCCTTGTAGATGCCGATGAGGCCGACTCCACCCCCCGTCGGATACAGGATGACATCCGGGACCCGCCAGCCGAGCTGCTCGAAGAGCTCCAGGCCCATGGTCTTCTTGCCCTCCAGACGGTAGGGCTCCTTGAGGGTCGAGGCATCCGCATATCCCTGCTCCTGTAGAGCTGCGGCCACCATCGCCCCGGCGTCACCGATGAGCCCGTCGACCAGGTAGAGACGGGCGCCGCTGATGGCACACTCCCCGCGCGGAATCGACGGCGCGTCCTTGGGCATGACGATGAGCGTCTCGATTCCCGCTCGCGCGGCGTAGGTCGCCCAGGCGGCGCCGGCATTCCCGTTGGTGGGCATGGCAACGCGCGAGACCCCCAGCTCCAGGGCTCGGGAGATGCCGACAGCTGCTCCTCTGGCCTTGAAGCTGCCGGTGGGAAGCAGCCCCTCGTCCTTCATGTGCAAGCTGGAGAGCCCCAGGTCCGTCCCCAGTCTGGGCAGGGGGAGCAGCGGCGTCATGCCCTCTCCCAGGGTGACCACATGCTCCGGGCTCCTGACCGGCAGGATCTCGTGGTAACGCCAGAGGTCGGGTGCCCTTTGGGCGACATCCTCCTTCGCCCAATTCGCCGCCGCCGCGGTCAGGTCGTATCGCGCCAGCAGCGGCGACCCGCAGGAGCAGGTGCTCTGGACCACGTCGGCATCGTGGCGCTTCCCGCAGCGGCCGCACTCCAGGTGGGTGAGATAGCTGAATTCCAATTTCGGTCCCCTTACTCCGGTTCTCGGTCCGGGCTCATGTCCGCTCGCCGCCTGCATATCGGTGCCCCATCACCGCCCACCCAGTCGTTCAGTCTCCGGTGCTCATGGGGTGATCCCGAGAGTCGCCCCCAGCATCGCCGCTGCGGAGCTCGTTGAGGTAGTTGTAGATCGTGTAGCGACTGACCCCAAGGGTCCCAGCGATGGAGTCGACGGCGGATCTGATCATGAAGAGCCCGCTCTGGTCGGCCGCCCGAACGACCTCCAGCTTGTGCACCTTCTGCATCAGCTGAATCGGTATTCCGAGCCGGGCCACGGCCTGCTGGACCACGGCATCGGCGAGTTCATCGACACTGCGGGCGAAGACCTCACCGTGGTCGAAACCCTGGCCGGAGGGAGTGCCGGGAGGATCCGCTTCCTCCGTCGCTGCGGCCTCCAAATCGGTCGGGGCGGTCCTTCCCGGACCAAGGGCAGCCATCCCCCCCAGGACGTCGCTCAGCGCCTGGTGCAGATTCAGCATGCCGCTGATGTCGGTGTTGAGGCACAGGCAGGCGTAGGGACGGTGCTCCAGGTCTCGCAGAAAGATCGTCGAGGATTGGAAGGTCCGCCCGTGGTGGCTCACCCGGTACCTCAGGATGTCTTCGGTGCGGTGCTCTCTGATGCGCCGGAGCATCAGGTCGGTCATGGGCCCGCCCACTTTGCGTCCCGTGAGGTTGCCGCCGACCGCCACGATCGAGTCGGGGAGTCGGGAGAGGTCGTGGAGGACCACCTCCACGTCGGGGCCGAGGGCCGCCGCCAGGGCCGGGGTGATGGCTCCCAGGTGGCGCAGAACCGAGCTCGCCTCGGCCGTCGGCGGGAGGACGTCATCGGCCCCGCCAGCTACGCCGGCTGCGGTCACCTCGTCCTGGGCAGGGTCCGCGTGCCTACCTGCCATGGCGCCCGGATGGGTC
>JAJYWM010000045.1 GCA_021791455.1 bacterium
CGGCCGCCCCGGTGCCGATTTCGACCACCTCCAATTCCACTCCCCGCCGAGCGGCCCGCCGCCGGAGGGCGAGGATGTTGCCGCGATCCCCATACAGGTTCATCTCGTCGGGATACAGGTGCCCGAGCCGAAGCCGTGAGTTGCCCAATCCCGCCCCTCCTAGCCCGCCCACGATTCGGCCTCCGGCCCGACGGACGTCGTCCGGCGGTGCCAGTCGAGCATGGCCGTGTAGGTGAGAAGGGCGGGGGCCGGCAGATCCGCCTGGACCAGCCGAGCGATCTCGTCGAGAGCCGCTTCCGGCGCCGGGCGGACCAAGACCCTGTCCTCCGCGAACCCCGCGTAGGCGAGGCGGAGGGCCAGCTCGTGGGCCCTGGTTCCGGACACGACCACATGCAGATCCTCGGTCTCTCCCAGCACCTCCAGGTCCGCGTCCCAGATCCAGGAGATGTCCCTTCCGTCGGCGATGCCATCGTTGAGGGCGATGGCCAAAACTGGACCCGTTCGGGCGGCGAGGACCGCTCTCAGGTTCTCCTCCAGGCCGGCGGGGTTCTTGGCGAGCATCAGGCGCACCCTGGCCGCTCCCCAAGAGACCACCTGGAAGCGCCCGAAGGCCGGTCGAAAGCCGACCAGGGTCGCGGTCGATCTCTCCGGCGGCAGCCCCATGGCGCGGCCTGCCGCGGCCGCGGCCGTCACGTTGGCCGCGTTAAACACCCCGCCCAGGCTGACCCGGACTGGCGCCGTCGCCCCTCCTGTGGTCGCAACCTCCATCTCGAGCCCCTCCAGCCCATTGAGCCGGATCGACCGACCTTCGACCTCGGGATCTGGCCTGCTGAAGCCGCAGGCAGGGCAGGAGTAGACGCCGCAGTGGGCGTAGTGGACTCTGGTGAATGAGAGCTCTGCGCGGCACCTCGGGCAGGTGCGACCGTCGCTCACCGCCGGTAGCCGGCGGTGCTCCTCTGGGCCCATCTCCAGGCCGAACAGGATCTGTCTCACCTTGGCCCGGTCCGCCTGAAGTGCCAGCTCGGCAACCCGGGGATCATCCGCGTTGGCCACGAGAAAGGAGTCGCTGGGCAAGCGTGAGACCGCCAGGCGCAGGCGGTCGAAGACCTGCTCGACCTCGAAGGAGCGATCCAACTGGTCGCGGTAGATGTTGAGGATCACGAGCCCGCGGGGGGAGAGCTCCGAGACGGCCCCCGGGGTGCTGAGCTCATCCACCTCCAGAACCATCCAGTCCCGGTCGATCCGGCCCCTCCAGTCAGCCACCTGCATGGCCGCCGCGGTCAGCCCAAAGATCAGGTTGGAGCCGCTGGGGTTCCCGGCCACGGACGTGCCCGCTCCCGCGGCCATGGTCCGCAGAAGGGCCGCTGTCGTGGTCTTGCCGTTGGTGCCGGTGACCAGCACCACCCCCTGCCTGAGACTGGCCGTGAGCCTCTCTAGGATTCTCGGGTCCAGCGCTCGACCGACGTCACCGGGCAGCGTGCTGCCCGCCCCGAGGTGGAGCCGCCGAGAAGCGATGCCGGCCGCCCTGCCTCCCAGAAGAGCGGCCATGAGCCTCAGGTCTCCTGACGGCATCCGGCCTCCGGAGCGACCGCGCGAAATGGCACTTCCGGGCAGAGCCGAGCCAGCGCGGCCGCGGACCTCGCCAGCAGCTCCGGCGTCATCACCAAAGAGAAAAACGTCCCGCCACTTCCGGTCATCGCCCAGTCCAGCCACGGAGTGGCTCCGCGCAGGGCCCGCAGCTGCTCGGCCAGCCCGGGGGTGACCCGCAATGCCGCCGGCAGCAGGGCTGAGCCCAGATCCTTGGGATCGGGGCTCAGCCCCGCCCGGAGGGCCCGAGCCACGCTCTCCGCGCGGTGGCCATCACTGAAGTCCCGGGGCTCGACGGCGGCGTAGGCTGCGGCGGTGGAGACATCCCCCAGGTGGGCGACCAAGAAGACCCCCTGGCTGATCGGACGCAGAGGCTCCAGGACCTCACCTATCCCTGTCAGCAGGGCGGCACCACCACCAATCGCGAACGGGACATCTGCGCCGCACTGCTTCGCCAGCGCCAGAACCCGTTCTTCAGTGGTCCGCCCCAGAGCCATCCGCAACAGAGCGGCCGCATCAGCCGACCCGCCCCCCAAACCACTCTTGGCGGGGATCCGCTTGTCCAGGACCAGCCGTGTGATGGGTGGGTTAAAACCTGCCTCCCGCATCGCGTCCAGGGCACGCAGCAGGATGTTCTGGCCGTCGTGAGGCACGTCGCCTGCCCGGGGTCCAACCACCACCAAACGGCAGGAATCCGGGCGGGCGGAATCCTCCATCTCGACCCCGACCAGGTCACTCCAATCGATCGTATGAGACACCGCCGCCAGCTCGTGGTAACCGTCGGCGCGGCGCCTGGTCAGCTCCAGCACCAGGTTGAGCTTGGCAGGGGCGCGCCCCAGACGTAACATCGGCACTACTCTAGCGGTCGCCGAATCTCCTCCAGGGCACGATTGGTATACTTCGACTCCTACCTGATTCGTCGATCAGGATTGCCAGCGACGCCCCAGGGCGCCAAGCCACCGAGGATGAATTGGCCAACAGCAGTTCAGCACGCAAGCGCATTCGCTCGGCTCGTCGCAAGCACGAGCAGAACAGGGGAGTGCGCTCTGCCGTGCGCACCGCTGTCGCCAAGGCGAGGAGAGAGGTGCTCCAAGCCGCTCCTGAAGGGGCCGAGGAGCTGGTCCGCCTGGCCAGTTCGGCATTGGACAAGGCGGCAGAGCACGGGGTCCTGCACGCGCGAAACGCCAGCCGCCGCAAGTCACGGCTGATGCGCCTGGCCGCCAGGGTCGGGCAGGTGGAGGAGGCCGCGCCCATAGTCGCCACGCCCAAGCGCAGGGCGCCAGCGGCCAAGAGCGCCAAGGGCGGGGCAGCCGCCAAGAAGGCGGCTGCGGCCAAGTCGCGGACCAAGACGGAGCGGACCGCCGCCAGAACCCGCCGGGCGGCGAGTGCCACCGGGTCGGAGCGCGCTTAGGACCGATCCGACCGACCCTGGGCACATAGCTCCCAGGCGATCGAGGCGAGGAACACCTCCAGGCCGGCCCTGCCGTCAACCTGGCCGGTCTTTGTCTTCCAGTCCAGTTCCGCCAGGTCGCTGAGCCAGGCGCGGAGCCTCACTGCGCCTGCTTTGCTGCTCTGAGCGGCCAGCCTCTCCAGGCGCCAGCTTGGGAGGGATTCCACGGACTGGCGCCCGCCAGGGTCCGAGTAGGCGATGAGGTCCCGGAACACGCGGGCCAGGGCTCCCACGATCACCTGCGGATCTGCCCCCGGCTGGCCCCAGAGTGACTCGAGCCTTGGCCCGACGGACGCGGGCTCGCTGAAGAGCGCATCAGTGAGCCGGTAGAGCTCCTGGGGAGGCGCGGCCGTGATGAGGAGGCGCGCCACCCCTGGAGTGAGGGGACGGCCGTCGGCCCGGTACAGATCCAACTTGTCAAGCTCGCCCTCGAGCGTTCCCAGGTCACGGCCAGCGACATCCACCAGGAGTTGCAGGGCCCCGGGAGGCAGCTTGAGGCTGCGACTGGCACAGCGGCGCTCCACGTAGCGGCGCAGGTCCTGACCCTTGGGTCGCAGCTGCGCCCTGACCTCACCCTGAAGGCTGCGGATGCCCTTCACCGCGACCGAGTTCGCTGCCAGGGGTTGGCGCACCACGACCAGGGTCGCCGTCGTGTCCGAGCGGGCTGCCAGGACCTTGAGGAGCGCGTGGGCCGAGGCTGCAAGGCGGTCTGGCTTGGACTTCTCGGATGGCCTGGCGGAGGCCTTCCTCTTGGGCGCCGCAAATTGGGGAGGGTCCCAGATGACGACGACACGCCGGATGGACAGGAACGGTGGGCTGGCCAAGCTCCTCTCCAGTTCGTCGAGATCGGTCGGGGCCCTGAACTCCTCCAGGTTCAGGTCCGCAAGGATGTCCTGGCAGAGCTCGTCGCGGAGCTCCCGGGCGGTCGCCAATGCCAGGTAGGGGTCGTCCCCGTGAAGCAGGATGAGGGGCTCGAGCACGGTCGAATTATGGTCGCCTTGGCCTGGATCACGATTGAGAGTTGCCATAGGGGGTCTCACCCCGTCAGCATTGGAGCGCAGTGCTGCTGTCAGCTTTCCCGGTTCCACAACCACGACTGCCCTTTGGCACCATCGGTGCTGAGATCGCGATAGGGGCCGTCTTCCTTATCCACATCGTGATCGTGGGCTTCATCCTGGGCTCGTCGGGGATAACTCCGTTCATGGAGCTGGCCGGCCGCCGTCGCGGGGGCGACGAGCGCTGCCTGCGTTACTCCAAGACCCTGGCCCACTCGATCCTCTACCTGTACAGCTTCGGGGCCACCTGGGCGGTGTTCGCGGTGGTGCTTCTGACCGGGCTCTACGGGCGCCTGATCGGGACCCTCCTTAACCTGCTGCTGCTGCCGCTGACCATCGCCTTCGCCAGCTTCTTCGTCGGGGTCCCCCTGCTCCTGATCTACATCTACCGCTGGGACAAGATGAACCCCCGGCTGCACCTGGCCGTGGGCTTCACCTTTGCCGCGATCCAGTTCCTCTTTCTGTTCATGATCGTCCAGCTGGACAGCTATGTGCTGACGCCTGGGACCGCGATCAGCGCCGCCCACGCGATGTTCTCGCCGAGCTACTGGCCGCTCTTGCTCCACTACGCCGGTGCCACGCTCTCCTGGGCTGCCCTCTTCCTGGCGGCGGTGGCCGTATGGCGCGGGCGGCGGGCCAAGGCGGAGGAGGAGGTGCTCTACCAGCGCTGGGCGGCGAGGGTGAACTTTGCGATCGGTTCGGTGTTCCTCATGGCCCAGCCCATCACCGGATTTCTTCTCGCGGACACCATCAAGACCGCTGCCCCTGGCACCTTCGACAACCTGTTCATCTTCGGGTCGGGATCCATGTTCATCGGGCAGGTGGCCCTCCTGGCCGTTGTGGTGCTGGGAGCCAACTGGGTCTTCTGGAGGCACAACCAGGCGACGGCCGAGGCGGGCCCGGCGGCAACCCTCACCGTGATCGCCCTCCTGGGCATGGCGGGAACCGCGCTGCCTGCGTCCGTCATCCCTCAGCAGGTGGTCGCTCTGCGCTACGTGGCCCTCTTCATCGCCTTCCTGGCCACCGCCGCCAACCTTGTGATCTACATCCGCTCCCTGCGCTCCGAGGGGGCGCTCGCCCTGCGGATCAGCCCTGCGGCGGGGAGGGGGATCGTGGTGGTGGGGTTGGCTGCTGCCATCCTCTCGATCTACATGGGCGTGATCAAGGAGAACTCCAAGCTGCCCTGCGGAATCGACCAGACCACGGGGCAGAGCGCCTGCCTTCTCAGTCTGCACCAGTCGGCTCAGAACTTTGACGCTCCACCTGGGGTCCTCCCGTGAACTATCAGGACTTCGAGTCGGCCTGGTACCTCGGCATCGTGATCACGATGTTCTTCGTGATCATGCTGACCGGTTGCTGGATGGCCACCAAGCGGCTCCGGCGTCTCTTCGCGACGGGGGATGAGATGTCGGCCTGGCTGACCATCGGCGCCACCACCTTCACATTCCTGTTCTTTCTCGGCCTGTGCCTGGCCCTGCTGGTTCTGATCGTGGGGCAGGGAAGTGGCTGACGAGCGCCTGACGATCTCTCAGCGCCGGATGTCCAGGCGCAAGTTCATGATCATGGGGATCAACGCCGCGGGAGCAGGCACAGGGCTTTTGATCGCCGCCCCCATCGTGGGCTCGATCCTGAGTCCGCTGTTCTACCAGCGCAAGCAGCCGTGGGTGCTGGTGGCCGACATCCAGCACGTCCCCGTGGGGGTTCCGACCGCCTATGTGGTGATGCTGGACCAGGGTGGCGATGCCTGGCAGGTCCCCCCGGTGCCGAGGACGGTCTACGTCGTCAAGTTGAACCTGGACAACCAGGTGCAGGTGATCACCCTCTCCAACGTCTGCACCCACATGCAGTGCGACGTGCACTGGGACATCAACCTCAACGTGTTCTTCTGCCCCTGCCACGGGGGCGAGTACAGCATGGATGGGACCAACATAGCCGGGCCCCCACCCAAGCCCCTCTTCCGCTACGAGCACAAGTTCGTGGGGACCACCCTGTACGTCCGAAACGTCTTGACCGAGGGCAAGTAGGGTGGCGCAGGACCTGGAGCGCAGCGCCTTGGCGCGCAAGCTGACCAAACCGTTCTCGGGTTTGATGGCCACCACCTACCGCTGGGTGGATGAACGGCTGGGGGTGACTGACCTGGCCCACCAGCTGCTCTACGAGGCCGTACCCCGGCGGGGCGCATGGGCATATTCCCTGGGCAGCGCAACCCTCATCATCATCGTCCTCCAGATCGTGAGCGGCATGTTCCTGCTTTGGACCTACGTGCCGTCGACGACCGAGGCCTGGGAGAGCCTCAACTTCATCGAGCATCACGACGAGTTCGCGGCGATAGTGCGCGGGATGCACCTCTGGGGGGCTTACGTGCTCTTCATCGTGATCGGGCTGCACATGGTGCGCACCTTTGTCAGTGGCTCCTACAAGAAGCCGCGCGAGCTCAACTGGATCATCGGGGTGGTCCTGTTCCTCCTCGTACTCGGCCTCGGGATCACGGGCTCCATGCTGCCGTGGGACCAGGCCGCCTACTGGACCGCCACGGTCGTCACCCACGTCATCAGCTACTTCCCCCTGTTCGGAACTCAGATCGAGGAGATCCTGCGAGGCGGGCCGCAGATGGGCCCGGACACCCTGACCCGGTTCTTCGCCATCCACATCTGGCTGCTGCCGGCTCTGCTGGTGCCCATGATCGGGCTGCATCTGATCCTGCTCCGTCGCCATGGCGAGCACGGTTCCTGGGTGAACTACGAAGGGGTGGAGGAGGAGACCGAGGCGGAGCGGGCCCGGCGGATGGCGGAGGCGGAGGCGCCCTACCCGGCGATCCCCAGCGATCCCGGATATGCGGTTCCGGTGGACTTGGACGAGTTCTTCCCCTCCCAGGTGTTCAAGGATGCCCTGGTCAGCTTCGCGCTGGTGCTGCTCATCTTCGTGATGGCGGTGGTGGTGGGGGCCCCCCTGGAGCGTGCCGCCAACCCCGCGGCCCTCAACTACGTGCCGACCCCTGAATGGTTCTTCCTGCCTTTGGACCAGCTCCTGGTGCAGTTCCCCCAGGCCTGGATGATCCCGGTCGGAGTGTTCGTGGTGCCAGGCATAGGGACGACCCTGCTGATGATGGTACCCTTCCTTGACCGCACCCCGGGACGGGAGCCCTGGCGGCGGCCGGAGGTCATGGTTCCCGGGCTGTTCGCGATCCTGTTCTTGCTGTTCGAGGCCATGCTGGCCGTAGGGCGACTCTTCAACCTCTAAATATGCCCATGCTTGCTGCCGTCACCCCCCAGCTGACCCCGGTTCCCATTTCCACCGGGGTGGCCACCGCCCTGGTGGCGCTGCTGATGCTGGCGCATGTGCAGTTCGCCGCCTGGCAGCAGGGCGGATACATCATCCTGGCGGTCTCCGACTTCGTCGGCTGGAAGCGCAAGAGCGAGCGCTACGACCGCTTCTCCAAGGGGTTGGTCACCGCCCTCGGGGCGACCTTCGCCGTGGGCGGGTCACTGGCCATCTTCGCCGTGATGATTCTCTTCCTTGGCCTCTGGAGTCACTTCTTCGTGGACCTCGAGAAGGTGCTCTTCTGGCCATTCGTGGCCGAGGCGGCGGCCTTCGTGGGCGAGATTGTCTGCCTCTATCCGCTCTACGCCAGGTGGGAGCGGCTAGGCAAGGTGAGGGGGCTGCGGATCGGGCTCGAGATCCTGCTCTTCATCAACGCCGAGCTGCAGATGCTGCTGATCAACATGGTTGCCTCATACATGTTGACCCCGCGGCCGGCCAACGACCTTCCGGCCATCCTCATGAACCCGACGGAGATACCCCTTGAGATCCACCGTTTCGTCGGGAACATCGCCTGGGCGGGCGCGATCATCGCCCTGACGGCCGGCATCCGGCTCCTGCTCAAGAGCGGCAGGCGCCCTGACGTCCGTCCCTACCTGGATTGGATGGGACATTACGGGCTCATCTGGGCGATCGGGTTCACAATCGCGCAGCCGCTGGTGGGATGGGAATACGCCAAGGAGATCCAGCTCCACGCCTACGCCTCCTGGTACGACATGATGCTGGGCGGGCTCAGCGTCGCCTTCCTGATACAGGTGTTCCTGCTGGGCACGATCTTCACCGTCGGGATCTTCTACCTCTGGCGCAGGGTCAGGGCCAGCGGCTTTCGCTCCCCAGCGCTCGCCGTCTGCACGGTGCTCTCCTTTGGCGCGTGGATGCTGATTTCGACACCCTCCTCGCTCGCCTGGAGCTACGAGGACGTGTTCCGGGCCAACGCCAACGTGCCCATCTGGCAGGGCGGGCTTCTGATTCCGTGGGGGGCCATGATCCCCTGGAAGCTGACGGCTCTGGTGGCATTCACGGGCGTCACCATCGTCGCCCTCACCATCTATCTCAAGTACGTGAGCCGGGGCAAGTTGCGCTGGGGTGACGCCGGCCGGGGCCAGGCGGTGTCACTCATCACGGTCGGAGTCGCCATCTCTCTCATCATGGCCCTGATGGGGTTCATCAGGGAGAACAGTCGCGGGCCCTTCCTGATCACCAACCACATGCTGATCAACCAGCAGCAGAACTTCTCGCCACCATCGAGCACCGGGCCGGCGCTCAACGGGCCCGCCAGCAACATAGGGGTGTCCGTCATCCTGCCGGTGGATCCGCACCCGTGAAGCTGGTGTTTCGGCCCGTTCGCAAGGCGGCGGACGAGTTCGCCGAGGTCACCAAGCCCCCGCTGTCCAGGACGATGGAGACCTACTTGGAGATGCACTCCTTTGGTTTCCCCGATCGCCCCACCCCGGCCAACCTGCCGGTTTCGGTCAGGGTTGCCGCCGCGGGCAAGCTGATCCACGAGCGGGTCTCCATCCTCAGTGACCTCCTGCGGCGGCTGGAGAACATCGGCTGGGATGTGCACACCGAAGGCGACCTCGTGGTGGTGAGCAACGAGCTCTCGACGGAGGAGGGGTGGGAAGTTCTGCGCCGGGAGGGGATCAGCGACCATGTCATGGGTCTGGCGGAGCGCGGGTCGGACCGGCTGCCGAGCAAGGGTCTGGCCGGCGGGGGGGAGACCCCGGACCCCTACGAGGCGTACCTTCCGTAGGGATTCACCGGGCCCGGCAGGCTTGCCACCGTTCGCGTCGAGACCCCAGGCCGCCGGGAAGATGGACATCCTGAGAGGTCGCCAGGGTGGGGTGTGATCTGCTGGGCCATGGGCTCGGGCCTATGGGCTACTGGAACAGATGGATCGCGGACGCTCCCTGCGTCACGAACGGGGCATTCACCAGCCAATCACCCGCAT
>JAJYWM010000020.1 GCA_021791455.1 bacterium
ATCAGTTTGACAAGGAAAGAGGCGTCGTGTTACGTTTCCCAGGACCGGTCACACAGGGTGAACGCAAGTACGGATGTTTGGGGGTACTTAGCCTCTACTAATTCTCCGTTGCGAATCCACCCGTGCCAAACGCCGATGACGTGAATGGAGGGGGCAACCGTGATTGCCGGCGGCGTCCCGGTCACCGTCCACATGGGGTCCCCCGCCTCGTCCGCGCGTGACCGGGTGTGCCAGACAATCGGCCACTCGTGACCCGCCGCGTCCCTGTGCCGGCGTAGGACCACCGAGTAACCGGCGTCCGAGGGGCCGTAGAGCTCGCTCGGCCACATCATCCCCGCCTCCCAGCCAGCCACGTCGTCGGGCGGCTTGTCCAGGAGCCGGAGCTTTATGCCCACGCAAGACACCTCAGGGGATAACTAGCGAAGCCCCTCCGGGCAAGGTGTAACTCCCCGGGCCGAGAACCGTCGGAGACGGCGGAGGGTCCGGTGCCGGTGATGGAGCCGGCACCGGACCAAAGCCCGGCCATTCGATCACTGAGAAGTCTACCCCAAACCCCGCCACCTTCACACCCCCCGCGAACTGCCAGCCCCGCTGGCCGTCAACCGACCACAGGCCGTCTGCCAGGCCCTCTATGGAGGCCGCTGAGGCGGGCCAGGACACTCCCCCTGGATAGTAGGCGGCCCATACCCTCTCGGGGCGCTGTGAGGCCGGGAGAGCCGATAGCGTCGAAAGACCGGACGGGGAGCCGTACTGGCAGGAGCGAACCTCATCGAGCTCGAACCAGGCCGCGGCCAGCTCCCGGCATAGAGACTCGTTTGCGGTGAAGTCCCCCGCCTCCAGGTCGAAGACCACCGAGCCCGCAGCCGAAGTATCCGCGCCTATCTCCCCCAGCCAGTCCATCAGCAGCTGGTGCCCGACTCCAAGCGCATCCGGAGCGGGCAAAGGCTGGTGGTTGGGATCTAGGATCGGGACTACCTGCCAGCCGACCGAAAGGGCGATCTTCGCGATGCCCGTGGGGTCCGGGGCCCCCAGCACCTTTGGGGTGCCCCAGCCTGGGACGTAGAGCGCGATCACCGTAGCTCCCGTGGATGCCCTGATCGCCGCCAGGTCCGAGGCCGTGCTCGGGGGATAGAGGCAGTCGACCATCCTCTGGAGGCTCATCGCAGGAAGTGTAGCACCAGGTCGAGCGCGGAGACGACCAGGCTGCACCCCGCGATCGCGACGACCGCAGTGGCCGCCCGCCTGGCGTCGCGCTTGTCCTTGCTGGTCAGCAGGCTCTCCCGCCAGGAGTCCTCCTGCTCCCTGGAGACGATCTTGAGCAGGGACTTGCGGTCGTCATCGGAGACCAGGGGCAAGTGCGAGGAAGACTCATAGCTCGGGTCGCGCAGCTGCACCAGCGGGATCTGGGGGCCGGGCCGGCCCCCGCGTCTAGCCTGAACCGTGTCTCTCTCCATCAGTATTGATCGTATGTCAGCGTGACCGCCTGCTGCCCGTCTGCCGTTCCCTGGGAGAGGTGGATATATATGCCGTCGCCCTCGGGCAGCTCGAAGCCCTCGAAGTCGAAGTCGATGTCCAGCGCGTTGTTGTCCGCCCACCAGGTGAAAAAGGCCGTGCCGGAGGCCGAACCGGACAGAAGCTGCCATGCGGCGCCGCTCGCGGATGTCTGGCAGGTGATCGACAGATGGCGGAGCCGGATCGACTCGCCGCTGACGCCCGCGACGACTTCGGTGCCCGAGTTGGAGTAGCTGTTGGTGACGATGTTCTGTGGAGGCACCGGAGCCACGGGCACCGCGGCGCCCGAGGAAGCCTCCGTACCCTGCACGACCATGTCCACGGTCCGGGGCAGCGCGCTCCCGGCCTTGTAGGCGGCAACGCCCGCCACAAGCACATCCGGATAGTCGGATACGTCGTGGGTCGATTCCGCGAACTCGGAGGCGAAGGTGCCGAGCACCAGCTGGTCCACCCCGTCCGGAGTCCCATCTGTGGACATGAGCTGGGCCGCGTAGGAGCCACTCGAATACACCGGAGCCGACGGGGGGTTGTCGACCGTGACCACCGAGTTCCCCAGGTACTCGAAGACCTGGGCGATCGCGTAGGCCGCGCTGGGCAGGGTGTCCGAGGTGATCTCGACGATCAGGTCCTCAAAGTTCCCGTTGACCTGGCATGTCAACAGAGACCCGCTCGCTCCCAATAGACCGTTGATGTCGTCGGTGTCGATGTACTTCACACCGGTCGTCTCCCCGGTGACCGAGCACCCCAGCGTGGCCGCGCCCTGGGGAAAGACAAGCACCCCGAGCCCGGTCGCACTCGCGTCGGGAGTGACCGTCTGGGTCACCGTTATCGGAGCGGTGTCGGGGAGGTACATGGTCGTGCCCAGCTGCACCGGCGGGGTGTCGATCGAGACGTTTACCCCCTTCTGCCCCGACTCGATCGTGACGTCTCCTGAGTCCACGATGATCGTGCCCCCGGAGACCTGCGTGAGGCTGCCCGCGCTCGACTGCGGCGACTGCGGAGAGTTGCCCGCCTGGATCGTGCCCTGGAGGACCCCCTGGAGCGTCGAGCTAGCCGTTCCCCCGGTCACCGTGATCGCAACCGTCTGGCCGCTGCCGGCCGCGAAGGTCGGAGACTGGGTGCCCCCGTGCGCCACCACGACGCCGGAGACCGAGATCGCGAACAGCTGCCCATTAGGACACTCGCTCACCACGGCATAGGCGAGCCAGTTGGTGCCCAGGTTCGGGGCGCCCAGGTTGGTGCTGCCGTTCCCCGAGGCATCCAGCTCGACCGAGAACGGCTGCCAGAGCGTCGTGGGAAGGTTCGCGGAGGATACCGTCATGTGGGGCTCAGGAGGGAGTGGTTGGCACCGAGAGGTTGTATGCCCCGAGGCCCGCCACGATCAGAGCGGTCGAGAATGGGGTGCCCAGGCCGTGCATCGCGGGAACCGCGAATCCGCATATCCCGATGCCCACCGCGATCAGGCCGCCGACCGGCTTGCTCATCGCCTTGAGCGCAGAGCTCAGGCTCGACGTCGCGCTCACTCCTGCCCCCGAAAATCCCGCTCGGCCTCCTCCCTGAAGGTGTCCCTCGGAGCCTCCGCCTTTTCCGATAGCTTGGCCTCCAGATCCTCCACGCGATGGTAGAGCTCGGAGAGGTAGCGGCCTACCGCCCCGCCGATCTCATGCAACACCTCGTCACCCCTTGCCGCCATGTCTCACCTCCTATGGTCGCCACAGTCTGAAAACGTCCGCGAAGTGGACCAGGAGCAGCATGATCACGGCCCCGGCCACGAATGCCCACACCGCCCCGGCCCTCGGATGGTCGGTCAGCTCGCCCGCCACGACTGCGGAGATCGTCGTGTTGTTCGTGAACCAAATCCCGATCGCCTCCCCGATGCAGAGGCCCCCCAGGGCGAGCCCGCAGATCGCGAAGAAGGCCCCCGCGAGAATCCGGCCCAGATCCATCTCAGAGAGTCCACCTGGCAGCGACCGGATCGTTTGCGATCTCCTCCATTGCGAGCCCGCCCAGCTGGTAGGAGTCGCCCGCAGTCCCGCCCGTCACCTTGCAGATGATCCGCTGGGGATACGTCAGCACGACCATGCGCGAGGAGTAGAACTTGGCTATAGGAAGAGAGGCGGCCTGGTCGAAGCAGAACGCCGAGATCAGGGCATTGGAAGACTTGCTCGACGACAGGAAGAGGAAGGCAGAGCCCGCCGTCGTGGCCGTCGGATCGGTGCCCCCCAGGAACACCCTGCGCAGCACCCACGCCTTTCCCAGGGTGGGGCCGCCGCAGTCCATGATCAGGTCACCGCTGGATGGGAACTCATCGGAGGCCTGGATCTGGGCCGCGATAGGGATCAGGCGCTCCAGGCGGTCCTCGCGGTCCTGGCCCCGCTTGATCTGCTCGGTGGATGCATCCAGAGCGGCGCAGAGCTTCAGCTCCAGATCGCCGCCCACTGCCAACTCAGCCATCTCAGCCTCCAAACACCGCTTTGAACTTGTCCGGCTGCTCCATTCTCGCGCGGCGCAGCTTCTGGCGGGTGCGGATCGCCTCGGTGCCGGGGTACTGCGCCGGCCGCCGGGCCTCCGCCCGTTCCCGGCTCAGCTTCTCCCGGTAGCTGCGAGCGGCCGACTGGTACGTCTCCCGATCTCCCGCATCCCGGGCCCTCGATTCGCTCACCCGGGCCTGGGCCCGGGCCTTGCGAAGCCGCGCCCGATCCAGCGCCGCCCGATGCTCCTGGCGCCGCTTGGATTCGGCCTCAGAGGCCGCCTGGCGCTCTCCCTCGGCCCTGCGGGCACTGGAGGCCGCACGACGGCCCCGGACCACCTGAGCGGGCTTCTGGGCGGCGCCCACGACCTGTCCCAGCCCCGCGGCCCCGAAGGCGCGGCTAGCCGTCTTGCCCGCCTTGGTCTCAGTCAGCGTCGCGATCACGATGAGGCCGAATCCGATCAGGACCACCAGGGCGCCGCCCGTCATCAGCAGGCCTCCTTGGATCTTCGCCACCTGGCCGTTGGTGAGGATGCAGAAACCGATTCCGTTGATCGCGCACCCGTTCGGGTCCGAGCTCGAGCTCGAGCCGCTCGCCCCCGCGGTCGAGCCGGTGCCCGATCCACCGGTCTTCGTCTCATAGGAGAGATAACTCTGACTGCCCAGGATCGAGGCGACGCCCGCTCCATTGGTGCCCCAGGGCGAGGCCGTGAGGGCCGCCGGCAGACTCTGTGAGGCGTTGCCAGAGGCGAAGGCGCTCCGGATCCCAGCATATGCCGGCAGCTTCAGGGTGGCTACCGTCGCCTGGATCCCCTGGCCCCAGGAGGTGTACTTCTTGACGCCCTGGCTGTTCGTGCTTACCGCCCCGGAGGCGTCCATGGTCGTGTTCAGCGGATTGTAGGAGTCGGGGTTCTCCCAGTTGCCCCCCTCCTGCTCCTCCCATGCGACCATCGCATTGATGTTCGATTGCGTCTGGGGCCAGCCCATCGCCGACAGGATGGATGTCGCGAACCAGAGCGGAGTCGCCGCGGCCGCGGTCGCGGGAGCGGACCCCTGGCCGGAGGAACCGCTGCCCGTGGAGGCCCCGGCCGAGGATCCCGTCGCGCCCGACGCTCCGGTCAGCATCAGGAAACTTCAGACAGAACTTCGAAGAGCCCTGGGCCGGCATCGCTCAATGCCTGGCGCTTCCGCCGGCGGCTTAGAGCATTCTGGCACTCGCGGCATTCGCGCAGCGTCCTGCCCGCATTTGGCCCTCTCAGAGGGTGGCGAACTATGAGGTTGGGTCCAGACAAGGGGTGCCCTCTCTTGCACTCCTTCTTGTCACGATTGCGATTGATCGCCGGGCGGCGGGCTTCCGCCTCCTTCCGGCACTTTATGATCTGCTCTCGTTTGACGTCTCCGAGATACGGCCACAGGAGCGAGCAAACTTGCAGAACGTCGGCCTCTTTGCTACAGCTCCAGACGATCTGCGGTGACCACTTTCCGGGGAGCTGGCTCTTCTTGTTTCTAACGTGTCCGACGTTGCCGACGGCTGCCTGGAACCTCCAGATCGATCTGAAGTCGACCTGCGCGACGGTCATTCTGGGATACGCTCCCCGGCTGTTCCTTTCCAACGAAGTGCAGCCTTCGCCGTCCCAGAACCCGGCCGCCCAGGCGATTTCCGTTTGCTTGCTCATGAGGGATGGGAGGCACTCCATTCATACCCGGCCAGGAGGACAGCGGTCACCGCGGCCGTCACCCAGAAGGGAAGGGCGCTGTCTGCCGCCAGGGATGCCCCGACCCCCACGAGGAGAGCCAGGCCCCCGCCGATCACCTCACCCTGCCGTAGGCGCTTCAGGTTGCCCTCACGGTGCTCCTGAAAGAATGGGCTCGCGATGGTCATATAGGAGGGACACGCCCCCGAGAGGAAGTTGGCCGCGTCGCCTGCGGCCAGAATCGCTATGCCGACGGTTCCCGCCGTGAGTGCGGCCTTTCTCTTCGGGTCCACTAGCGGATCCTACGAGAGGACAGCCCCCGCCCCACCTGCTGGTTCTCGTATTGAAGTTGTGCGGTGAGTTGAGGGCTGATCCTCTCAGGAGAAGGATAGGGCAGGTTCAGGCTGGGAGAGCCCCCGAGGTCCATCGCCCTAGAGGGGTCGGCGGGGTAGGCCTGGGGCTGCTCCAGGACGCGGTGCGGAGCGATCGACATGATCATGCCGCGGCCACCGCCGGCGCCGTGGTCGAGCTTGCCGCCGTGCTCGCGTTGCCAGCCGTGTTAGCGGGCGGAGCGGGGTTGCCTCCCGTGCCCGAGGGGATCTGCACATACAGCGGGGTGCCCGGGGCAAGGTTCGGGCTCCCGATCGGGGCGGGCAGGAAGACTCCGGGGAGCGGCTCATAGTAGATCTGCTCTCCCGCGGCCTGTAGAGACCCGTACTCGCTGCCATCGACCCACTCGTAGGTGTTGCCGTTGGCGTCGGTGATCGGGCTCTGATATCCAGGGCCGCCGTTGGCCTCCGCCTGCGCGGCCGATGCGCTTGAGGGCGGCTGCCACCAGCCGGAGCCGGACTGCACCTGGAAGGGCAGGGTCGTCGTGGTCGGGGAGCTCGACGTGCTCGAAGACTGCCCGGTCGTGGAGCTGCTCGAGCCCCCGTACACGGTCGGCGACGCACCGCCATATCCGCCCACGCCGAATCCCGACGTGGGAGTCGTCGATGCGGTCGTGCCCGTGGTCGAAGAGGTCGAAGATGAGCTCTGACTCGCTTCGTACTTCGTATACAGCCAGTACGCGAGCACCCCTCCGCCTATGACCGCGGCCCAGCCCCAGACGGGAAGGCCGGCCATCTTCTTCTGGAAAAAGGACTGCCCCCCGGAGATCTTGGCGGGAGCGGGCGCCGGCGCGGTGTCGGCCATCATGTGCCTCCCGGCCCGAAGGTGGGCCAGTTGGATTGCGGGTTCGGCCAGTTGGTCACGCGCCGCCCTCCGATGCGAGCCGGACGCTGCGCGACCGGGTTGCTCGACCACGCCTGCATCGATGGCACGGGCAGAGGATGGTCAGAGAACCGCCGCGTCTTCTGGGCGTAGCCAGGGGCCATCTTGGAAGCCCACAGCCTAGGCCGCCAGTAGCGGTTGCGGCACTGAACCTTGGTCAGCAGCGGCGCGTTGGGAACCACCGCAAGAGGCATGACGTTCGGAGTCCCCACCTTGAAGGTGCCCAGGGTGTTCATGGGCACCATCTTTCCCCCCGAGGCCGCCTCTGGGGTCAGAGGCCGGATGACGGGCGCCTGGGTCGGCGAAGTGGGGACTTCCACCGGACCCCAGGCGGCCCGCCACTGGGAAGGGAAGAGCGAAGGTCCACGGGTAAGCGGGGGCGGTGTGTTCTGCACCATCCCCTGCGTGCCCGTCATGATACCCATCTGTCAGCCGCTCGTATAGCGGTAGGTGGGATTGTTGCCCAGGAGGCCCTGCTCCGAGGGCACCGTCAGAGCGGTCAGGCCGTTGAAGGCCGTGGCCGTCCCGGAGGGGTGTGTGAGAAAGTCGGCGATGATCAAACCCATGACCACCAATCCGACCACGCCGACGAGGGTCGTGGGTTTCAAGACGCTACCTCCAACTGTATGGCCCGCGCCGATCCAAGGTACCGGATGGCGCTCGCCATCCTCTCTTCATCGTCGCCGAAAGATCCTAGCCCCACATTACACAAGGTGCAAAGAGCGCCGCGGACGGCGCCGCTAGCATGGTCGTGATCAATAACGAAGGCTCGCCTTTTACTGAAATCGAATGCCTCACCGCATATCGCGCAGCGGTTCTCCTGGGCCGCCAGGAGCAACGCCAAACGCTCGGCGGTCAGCCCGTATAGAGCCTTGTATCTATAGCGGCGGTAGGGATGAGTGGCCCTCGCACGAGCGTTCAGGAGTTCGCGGCAGTTCTGGCAAGAGGTGAGCCCCGTCACAGCTGGAGCTGCGCAATGGACACAGAGCCCCTCGGCCTTGCGCTGCTCCCGTATCCTCTTGGATGCGGTGCGCGAAGACGCGATCTCCTGCTTGCGATTCGCATAGTAATAGGCTTTGCGCTGTTCGCGAAGACGCTCGGCATTCGCGGCGTAATGCTTCCGCTTGCGCTGCTTAACAAGCTCGGGGTTGCGGGCCTGATATTCCTTCTGGGCCTGGAGGCTGCGAGCCCGCTTCTCTTCCGGGGTCATGCCGCAGCCGCCTGGGTTGTGTTTGAAGTGGTTGCCGGCAGGCCGCTGCCTGGGAGCAGCTTCGGGTTCTGCAGCAACTGCGCGATCACGAATCCCCAAGCGGCGAGCGATGCGGGCGTCGGCGCAACCTCTCCCAGCAGAGCCAGGAGGGCCATGATCACCGAGTCTCCGACGAGCACCCCCGGCACGGGCAGGCCCGTACCCTCGCGCACGCTGTTAACCGTGCTGAGGGTCATCGAGAAGATCCAGGCGAGAGCGACACCCTTCACGGCTGCCCCGCCCCGGGCGGAGCCGCGTTGGCGACGCTGCGCTCCCCGCCTGGTTGTGTGACGTACTTGCTCCCCGAGGGCAGGCCGTTGGCCTGCGTCCCGGGGTTCGCCGCGTTGTACTGACTCACCGGCGCGGTCGCACCCCCGCACGGCTGGAACTTCCCGGGCCACATCACGTCTATGAATGACTGCGAGCAGCCGTTATAGACCTGATAACCCCAGAAGCCCAGGCCGTAGCCCACCACCGATACGAGGATGCCGACTGCGAGCATAGGTCAGCTCGACTTTGCGCCAGGGATTGGGCTCACGAAGTGGTGGATGGCGTACACAACCACGACGCCGGCGATGACACCGACCCAGAAGTCTCCAGACTTGAGCATTTGAATCTCCTTAAGCGGGAAGTGAATACCAGAGGGCGACTAGCGCCACGACCGAGCCGACTCCGATCCAGAAGGCCATGCCCGCCGGGTGAGTCGGTGCCAATGGGTTGCGACCAGAGCTCTGCCCGGAGGCCATCACGCCTCCGGGGCTGAGCGCGGACCCGTTCGATGCACCCGAGCCAGATGAGCCGACCCGGGCCGACGCCGCGCCGAAGGCGCCACCGCCGATACCGGTTGCGAACATTGCTCAGTGCCTCCCTACATCTCCAACAGGCCGGTCAGCATTGCCCGGGACGGCACGAACTGGCCGGCGAGGATGGTCAGGGTTGCGGGCGCGTTGCTGATCGTGCCCCAGGTTCCCTGCACCTGCACCGATGTCCCGGGGTTGGTGCTGAGGTAGCCCTCGCCCGTGTCCAGAAGCCCGAGGCTCACCTGGTTGAGCGAGGTCTTGCGGGTGAAGACCAGGACGCCGGTCTCGCGGAGGTACCCGCTCGCCAGCTGGAACTGGTTCGCCATGTC